>NZ_NQLZ01000005.1:0-529676 GCF_002276395.1 Paenibacillus sp. 7541
AAGTTGCGAATGATTGACTTCATCCTATTATGTGCTTATAATGAATTTCGTGACTTCTGGAATCTAGCATTCTCTCATCTATTTTTATCGGGACGTAGCTCAGCTTGGTAGAGCACCTGGTTTGGGACCAGGGGGTCGCATGTTCAAATCGTGTCGTCCCGATTCATCGAAAGCCGTTTGCCCAAGTTCATTGGGAAACGGTTTTCTTTTTTGCTGCAATGGACTGAAAGGTGGAATCTGCTGAATATTTTAAGAACTGCCAGGCCACAATATGAAAAACATCGGATAGAAGGGGATAACCTTGAGTGTTTTTCGTATTAAAAAGCTGTTTAGAAAACGTTGGAGACGCTGGAGAAGAGCGATCTGGACATGTCTGATCCTCTTGCTCTTCGGTGTGGCGGCATGGTCTGGGCAGAATCTTCAAGAGCAGATGACCAATCTACTCACGGAATTTCGTGCGGAAGGTCCGCTTGCAATCGAAACTTTACATGTTCTGCAAAGTGAGGAAGAACAACAGCATAAGGCAGAGCTTGACGAAAAGCAACGGGAATTTATGCAGCAGCTTAATGAATCTAAAGTGAAACGTCAGGTACATCTGAAGACCACATACGTTTGCGGTGTGGAAGAGCAAAAACTAGGCCGTTTGAATGCGGACAGCATTTACGAACTGTTAAATAAAAATCCGCAATGGCAGGGGCGGATCAATGATGAAGGCGAAGTATGGCTGGAGCGCAGCATTTCGGACCTCTCGCCGGAATGCAAAAGGCAGGCATACATGAGTGTCGATGCCAATGGGAATCTAACGCTGTTTGACGGGCCGCCAGAGGAGGAGAAGGTGCTCCGCACCTTTTTTCAATTGGATATCGGTTCGATGGAGTCCTCGCTTCCGAAAGGGGTCATCAAGCAGCTTGAGGAAGGCATCCGTATTCAAGACATTGATGAGTATAACAGCGTGCTGTCCACCTTCAGCGATTATGCGCGCGATCAGGCCGAAAATGTGATGAGCCCTGCGCCTTAGCGCGGATGGGTTTCGCAAAGCCCGGGAATGTTCCCGGGCTTTTTTTTGTGCGTTCGGGGAATGTGCGCTGTTTGCCGATCGTTAAAAGTTTTTCCTCAACGAACAGCCAATCTTTTGTTATAATGGGAGGACGAATACATATGTTCGCTTCAGAGGAGAGGTTGGTTTGCGTATATTAGGCATTGATCCGGGGCTGGCTATTGTCGGTTTCGGTCTTGTAGATAAAGTTGGGAGCAAAGTGACGCCGGTACAGTATGGCAGTATTCAGACGGAGGCGCACACGCCGGAAGAGGAGCGATTGCAGCTCATCTATGAAGGGATGCTCCAGTTGATTGAGAAGTATGAACCTGAGGCGGTGGCGTTTGAGAAGCTGTTTTTTAACCGCAACGTCACGACAGCCATGGCAGTATCTCAGGCTCGGGGCGTCCTCATTCTTGCTGCTGTCCAGAAAGGATTGCCTGTGGCCGAGTATACCCCGATGCAGGTCAAGCAGGCGATTGTAGGCTATGGTAAAGCCGAGAAGAAGCAGGTGCAGGAGATGGTGCGGATGTTCCTGAAGCTGCAAAGTGTTCCAAAGCCGGATGATGTGGCGGACGCGCTTGCTGTTGCGATCTGCCATGCCCATTCCTACACGCTCAATTCCAAGTTAAATGAGGTATTGCGAAAATGATGGATTACTTGCGAGGCCAGGTGGCCTATTTGGAAAGTGAATATATTGTGGTTGATGTGCAGGGGATCGGTTATCAGGTGTTTTGTCCGAATCCTTATGCTTTTGCCAAAACCGAAGGGACTGTAACGGTCTACACCCATCAGCATGTTCGTGAGGACGCCATCTTGCTGTTCGGGTTTCCAACCCGGGAAGAGCAGAAGCTGTTTCGAAAGCTGATCGAGGTATCCGGCATCGGTCCGCGCGTAGCGCTCGGCATATTGGGCGGCGGTTCACCGGATCATGTGGTATCTGCTATTTATCAAGAAAATGTATCATTTCTTGTTAAGCTGCCGGGGATCGGTAAGAAAACGGCGCAGCGCATGATTTTGGATTTGAAGGACAAGCTGGAGGGTTTCGGAAATGCGGCGTTTACAACGGGGCTGTTTGCGCCACAGGAAATGCAGCCTGAAGACAGCTCGGCGTGGATGGAGGCCCGTGAAGGCCTGAAAGCGCTCGGCTATACGGATGGAGAGCTGGACAAGGTGTGGCTATCCATCAAGGACTCCACAGGCATGAGCGACTCTGTGGACGTGCTGATGAAGCGGGCGCTTCAGCTGTTGTATGCCGGCTGACTGGCCCGGCAGGAAGGAGCTTAACAGATGGATGATCGAATTATTACCGCCAATTTAATGATGGAGGACCAAGCGGTGGAGCTTAGCCTTCGTCCCCGTTATTTGGCTGAATACATTGGACAGAACCAGGTCAAGGAGAACCTCAAAATTTATATTGAAGCGGCCAAAATGCGCAAGGAGGCACTCGATCATGTGCTGCTCTACGGACCGCCTGGTCTTGGGAAAACGACGCTGGCTAACATCATCGCCAACGAACTGGGCGTTAGTCTGCGCACCACGTCCGGACCGGCCATTGAGCGGCCAGGCGATCTCGCTGCCCTGCTGACGAATCTGCAGGAGGGAGACGTGCTGTTTATCGATGAGATTCACCGCCTTCACCGCACGGTGGAGGAGGTTATGTATCCCGCGATGGAGGATTTTGCGCTGGATATTATGATTGGCAAAGGCCCGAGCGCCCGTTCCGTGCGTCTTGACCTTCCGCCATTTACATTGATCGGGGCGACAACAAGAGCGGGGCTGCTTTCTGCTCCATTGAGGGACCGCTTTGGCGTTGTCAGCCGGCTTGAATTTTATTCGGTCGATGAGCTCAGTTATATTGTTTCCCGGGGCGCGGACATTCTGGGCATTGAGATTCTGGGCGATGCTGCAACCGAGATTGCTTTAAGATCCCGGGGAACTCCGCGTATCGCCAACCGATTGCTGAAGAGGGTGCGCGATTATGCCCAGGTGCGAGGCGACGGCATGATCACGCCGGATATTGCACAGGAATCGCTCAAGATGCTCCAGGTGGACCCGAGGGGGCTCGATCTGATTGACCATAAAATGCTGAACGCCATGATTCACAGCTTTCGCGGGGGACCGGTCGGTCTAGATACGATTGCGGCAACCATTGGTGAGGAAAGCCAGACGATTGAGGACGTATATGAGCCGTACCTGCTCCAGATCGGGTTTCTTCAGCGGACGCCGCGCGGCCGCGTAGTGACTCCTCAAGCTTACCAGCACTTAGGTGTGCCAATGCCGGAGGATCGGCGATAATGCATCTTTTACGTCCCTGCTGAATTCGATTGTTATGCGTAACACGAACGTCATCATACGTACACGGATATAGGGTCAGGAGGAGAAATAAATGAAACGAAATTGGAAACAAGCACTGGGATGGTGCGTTAAAGGATTGCTGGCCTTAACCCTGGTAGGAGGGGTATGGCAGAGCCCGGCAGCTGATGCGGCCGGAACGGATTCCATTCGAGTGGCGATGTTTTTGGATCTTGGCAGCACTTATCGCTCAACAACGAATGCTGTGACTTTAGTGCCGGAGACAGCCATGACGGCTTCTATCAAAGCTTCAGGCGGACAAGAACTGGCGCTTCTGCCTGCGGGAAGACAGGCGCGCTTCAGCATTGACGGATTTAGAGTCAAGGTGCTGGAGACGGCGGATTGGCGAGTGGCTTCGGAGGCAGCCAAGAAGCTGCAGGGAACGAATGATAAGCCGCTGCTCTATGTAGACAGCACAAGCGCAGGGCGGGTGTATCAGCTCTATACTGGTATGTACGCCAGCGAGCAGGCAGCAAGAGATGCCGCTTCAAGGGTGGCACAGACGGCGGCCGCGTATTTGAACGGGCAAAATCCGATGGTGAAGGGTGGACTTCATTTGACGGCAGGCCAGTTCAGTTCTGCAGCCGAGGCGGATGCTGTCCGTCTTGCATATCGAGATGCGGGACTCGAAGCCTTCACAGTGATTGTGCCGGTGGGAGCCGGGAAGGCTTATGAGGTATGGGTTGGTGAAGCTGCGAACCAGGCGGACTTGGCTGCTGTTCAGAGCGAAGCCGGCAGAGCGTCTTCTGCAGCTTTGCAGGCCGTACGTGCCGGAACGCATGGACTGATCCTGAGACAGGATGCTTCGCTTAATCTGGACAGTCTTCAACTGGTTGAACACTACACCCTCGCCGGAGACGGCCAGCTGTGGATACAAGGCAACGCAGGGTCACGCACGCAGGTGAAGGAACGCTCTGAACGCACTTACCGGGGGGCCGTCGAGATTGGCAGCCATAACGGTCAACTGTACCTGGTAAACGAGCTTCCGCTGCAGGAGTATCTATACTCTGTCGTCGGCGCAGAGGTGCCTTCGTCATGGGGAGCAGAGGCTCTAAAGGCCCAAGCCGTCGCTGCCCGGAGCTATGCGCTATTCCAAGGGAACAAGTTTCAAGTTGCGAATGTGGTAGATACTACCCTAAGCCAGGCCTATTATGGAACCTCCTATGAGTATCCGTCGATCATTCAGGCGGTTGACGCCACTGCGGGCGAAGTGCTGCTGAGCAATGGGAGACTGGTGGAAGCCGTATTCTCCTCCAACAGCGGCGGCATGAGTGCCGATCCGCTGGAAGTATGGGGGAATGCCAATCCTACATTCGGTGCGGTAGAAAGTCCGGGAGATGCTTCAGCGCAGGCTGAGCTGCATTCCTGGTACCATGTCGTGCTTCCGAGCGGGATCACCGGATATGTGCGGGAAGATAACGTTAAGCTGACCGGCAACACTACGCTAGCCGGGCTTCCTTACATGACGGTAACCGCGAATAATACGAATGTTCGCCCACTGCCCTTGATTCAATCGAGTGCTGAGCCTGTTGCCCGGTTGAATCCGGGAGACACCGCTGTCGTGCTGGAGCTTGTGGCGGAGTCTAACAGTTATGAATGGATTCGAGGTCCCTTTACTTCGGAGCAGTTGGTATCTTCCTTGAATGGAAGGGTGACCGGTTCGCTTCCGGCCAGCATCACATCTCTTGAGGTTGTCGAGCGTGGCCCTTCCGGCCGGGTGTTAAAGGTCAGAGCCAACGGCCAGCTGCTGGAAGTTAGATATCCGGATCTATATCGCTCGGCACTGAACGGCTTGCCAAGCACGATGTTTGATATTGAGCCGACAGGAAGCTATACTGTATTGGGCGCAAATGGCGCGGCCACGACCGTTTCTGCCGGTCAGACTGTTTCGGTTATCTCCGCCAGCGGGACGGGGCCAGTCAGAGGAGCAGGGACGACGGTGCTGAATGGCGAAGGAAAGGCCCGCATCGTTGACAATACCCAGCGCTTTAAGTTTATTGGCAGAGGCAATGGGCACGGTCTAGGTTTATCCCAATGGGGCGCCAAGGGGATGGCTGACCAAGGGTATGATTATAAGCAGATACTGCAACACTATTACCGCAACGTAACTATTTCAAAGGAATGACTTCGAATGAACGTGGACTTGTATGATTTTGATCTACCTGAACATTTAATTGCGCAGACACCGCTGCCTGACCGCAGCGCGTCCCGGCTGCTGACGCTGAACAAAGCGACAGGCCGGATTGAACATCAGGTGTTTGCTGATATTCTGAATGATTTGAACCCGGGTGACACCCTCGTATTGAATGATACCAAGGTGATACCAGCCCGGCTATTTGGAGAGAAGGAGGACACCGGTGCGAAAGCGGAGGTGCTCCTCCTGAAGAATCTGGAGGGAGATCGCTGGGAAGCTTTGGTGAAGCCGGGGAAAAAGCTGCGCAAAGGGAGTGTCATCTCCTTTGGCAGTGGAAAGCTGAAGGCTGTGATCGAGCAAGAAGGCGATATGGGCGCACGGACGCTGTCTTTTGCCTATGAGGGAATTTTTCAGCAGATCCTGGATGAGCTGGGTCAGATGCCGCTTCCTCCTTACATCAAGGAACGGCTTGAAGACCGCGACCGTTATCAGACCGTATATGCCCGTCATGAAGGCTCTGCGGCTGCCCCAACGGCCGGTCTCCACTTCACGGAGGAGCTGCTGGAGCAGATCCGTGGTAAAGGCGTGGATATTGCATTCATCACGCTGCATGTTGGACTCGGGACGTTTCGGCCAATGTCCGTTGATCGGGTCGAAGACCACGTCATGCATGAAGAATACTATATGATGTCCCAGGAAACGGCGGATTTGCTGAATGAAACGAAGAAGCGCGGTGGACGAATTGTTGCTGTAGGTACGACCTCCTGCAGAACGCTGGAGACGGTCGGGAATCAATGTGCCGGCGGCCCGCTTAAAGAAAGCAGCGGCTGGACGGATATCTTTATCTATCCGGGGTATACCTTTACTGTCGTTGACGCGCTGATTACGAATTTTCATCTTCCGAAATCAACACTGGTGATGCTGGTCAGCGCTTTGGCCGGACGGGAGCATATTATGAAGGCGTACAAGGAGGCCATAGAGCGGGAATACCGCTTCTTCAGCTTCGGCGACGCGATGTTTATTTACTAATTCGGAGGTTGAATATCACAATGGCACCAGCTGTTACTTATGAACACATCAAGACCTGCAAGCAATCCGGCGCCAGACTCGGGCGGGTGCATACCCCGCACGGAATTATCGAAACGCCGACATTTATGCCGGTCGGAACGCTTGCTACAGTAAAATCCATGAGTCCTGAGGAACTGAAATCGATGGATGCTCAGATTATATTGAGCAACACGTATCATCTGTTTCTCCGCCCGGGACATGACATTGTAAAAGAGGCCGGCGGGCTTCATCAATTTATGAACTGGGATCGTCCGATTCTCACCGACAGCGGAGGCTTCCAGGTATTCAGCCTGGCTGAGATGCGTAAAATCTCCGAAGAAGGCGTGCATTTCCGCTCCCATCTGAATGGGGACAAGCTGTTTATCTCGCCTGAGGTCGCCATGGACATTCAGAATGCGCTTGGCTCGGATATTATGATGGCTTTTGATGAGTGCCCGCCATATCCGGCGGAATATGATTATGTGAAGCAATCGACAGAACGGACGTCGCGCTGGGCGGAACGATGCTTGAAAAGCCATGCCCGTCCCGAGGATCAGGCTCTGTTCGCTATCGTTCAGGGCGGCATGTATGAAGACCTGCGCCGCCAAAGCGCGCGCGATTTGACTTCCATGGATTTTCCGGGTTATGCTATTGGTGGACTTAGTGTGGGAGAATCCAAGCAGATCATGTATGAAGTGCTGGATTACACGGTACCCCTGCTACCGGACAACAAGCCTCGTTACTTGATGGGGGTCGGATCACCGGATGCGTTGATTGAGGGCTCCATTCGAGGTGTGGATATGTTCGACTGTGTGCTTCCAACCCGAATCGCACGCAATGGGACAACGATGACAAGTCAAGGCCGTCTTGTCGTTCGCAATGCTCAATATGCCAGGGACTTTGGACCGTTGGATCCGGAGTGTGACTGCTATACCTGCCGTCACTACTCGCGCGCTTATCTCCGTCATCTGATTAAGAGCGACGAGATGTTTGGGCTTCGGCTGACCACCTACCATAATCTGCATTTCTTGCTGAATTTGATGCGCAATGTGCGTCAAAGCATTATGGAGGACCGTCTGCTTGATTTCCGCGATGAGTTTTTTGATAAGTACGGCCTGCATGATAATGAAAAAGGTTTTTAATGGTGCATGGTATGCACTAGGGGGTTATGAAAGGAGGGAAAGATATGTTTGAACTTGCAGGAGAGGCAGCACCGGGTGGAAGCATCCTTGGGATGATCCTTCCGTTCGTCTTGATGTTTGTTGTGTTTTATTTTCTGCTTATTCGTCCACAGCAGAAGAAACAGAAGGCTCGTACGGCGATGCTGAGTGCCCTGAAAAAAGGGGACAAGGTCGTGACGATTGGAGGCCTTCACGGTACGATTGTGGAAATTACCGATGATATTGTGGTATTGAAAGTAAACGATGTCACAAAGCTGACGTTTGACCGCAACTCGATCAGCCATAGTGTCGGCTCTGATACATAATCTGCGCTGCACATTATGTGGCGGTTTATAACAAAACAAAGACCGGTTCCTATATGGAATCGGTCTTTGTTTGTTTACGTGTGCATAATGCCCGCATCCAAGTAACATACTAGAAATTCATAGCTGGAGCAGCCGCTGTTTTCCGCATGGTCAGTTCCCCGAAGTAGACACCAAGCGATGCAGCCATCACCCCAAGCATTGTTCCCGCGATCATGTCTGTCAGCCAGTGAATGCCCAAATAGAAAATACTGAACACAATAATCGCTGCGCTGATGCTGGTGATCAGCATCCAAATCTTATTTCCCGACCGAGCAGCCAGTACCGCCATCGTAATGGACAAGGAGGTATGTAGGCTTGGAAAGCAGTTGTCGAGTCCAGACAAAGGCCGGTATACGGCTTCAAAATCAGGGAATGCTTCCAGCATGAAAAAGGAAACCCCAGCAGGCTCGAAGTTCCATGTCTCGTGAACAGGGAAAAACAGATAGAATGGCATCGCCACCACATAATTGATTAAAACAGCATAGCCTGTGGCATAAGCGAACTGATGATTTCGCTGGAACAGATACACACCGAAAGAACCGATAATAAGCGCCTGAAATACGGTGATGTAAAAGTAGACCAGCACTGGCGTCAGCCAGGGAGCATGAAAGAGATGCTGAACCGACTGAACAAACGCCCCTTCAAGCTGAAATACCCAAGGAGTAAAGTCCAGCCTGCTGGCTACCAACAAAGCCTCCAGCTGCTGTTCCAAATAGTTCAACAGGAAAATCGAGACCAGTGCTGCAAGCAGGAGCAAATATCGCATGGAAGAGAACAACTCGCGTGCAATGCCCAGAAACACGTAAACCGGATTTCGCTGTGTGCCCATCCAGAGCAGAAGTACAACATTGATGGATGTGAGTAACGCAATGGCAGTCATAGATTGATACAGCAATACATCATTTCCTTTCTTCCCGAAAACACCAGAATAGTCTATCACAGGTTTCGGAAAGAATATTAACAAATTATTTACTTAAATTAACACCAAACATTCCGCCGATCGTTCCGGCAACAAAAACCGAAAGCAGCAATGTCAGATCGCCCAGGGAAATGGAGCTATTGAGGGCGAGGAAGCCTATGATCAGCAGCAGAATTCCATACATGAGGCCTGTAAGGCATCCATAATACCAGCCTCTGCTGCCCGCACGCTTGCCGCTGACACAGCCACCGATAAAAGCAGCCACGGCATGTACAACAAAGGTGTAAAAAGACAGATCATCCTCTGCAAGTCCGCTGCCCCATAGCAGGAGGGATAGCACAAGCGCGCCAAGCAGCATCCACAAGTAGGAATGAAGCAGCCCTGACAGAATCGGATTGGTGATCCTGATCGTGAAAATGCGACGGATCGGTTCCATGAATCAGCCCCCTTAACGAATCTTGATTACTACACATTGTATGGCCAAGCCTGTACAGATAGTACAAACAAAACAGGCTCTGCACATGAAAAAATACGTATCTGCTCCAGGATACAAACTCCCAGGATCTCTTGAATTGACAGCGGGTCCGTACAACGGATGAGTAGATCGACCAGGAGGAAAACCAATGCCTTATATGCTTAATCTGATTTTGCGAACGATTCTGATGTATGCCGTTATTTTTGTTACGATGCGGATTATGGGAAAACGGGAAATCGGTAAACTGTCGATTTTTGATCTGGTTATCTCCATCATGATTGCCGAAATTGCGGTGTTTGTCCTGGATGATGTGAATAAACCGATCTGGCATGGTCTGGCTCCTATCGCCGTGCTCGTGACGATTCAGGTAGGTCTGGCCTATTTCAGTCTGAAAAGTCGCAAGCTGAGAACATTTGTGGACGGAAGGCCGAGCATTATCGTCTCCAATGGTCAGCTGCACCGCCGGGAAATGGCCAGACTGCGATACAATCTGGACGATTTGATGCTGCAGTTGCGAGGAAAGGATATCGACAGCCTGGCAGACGTGGATTTTGCCATACTGGAAACATCGGGACAATTGACCGTCATCCGCAAGGACTCCGTGGATAAGGACAAGACCTCCCGCTCGAGCGCCAGCTCAGACACAAGTTCCCGCGCTGGCTCTAACACCAATTCAAGTTCCGATTCTGAATCAGGCTCCAAGGACAGTTCCCATTCCGGCGACAGCGAACCGAGCGGGTCTTCGTCGGTGATCAATACAGAAGAACCCATTGAAATCCCTTATGACTTGATGTCCACACAGGGACTCCCCATTCCGTTAATTCTGGATGGTGAAGTGCAGGATGAGAACTTGAAGATTCTTAAGAAGTCGCGCTCCTGGTTGAAAGATCGAATCAGGGAGGGGGGCGCCGACAAGTTTGAGGACGTGTTCCTGTGCTCCGTTGACCATAAAGGGCAATTTTATATTGACCGCAAGAAAACGAATTAACGGGATTTTCGGTCATTCAGCCAGGTGCCAATCAGCGGCATGCGCTCCAGATCACGCAAGGTGACCAAGCGTGTGATGAAAATCAACAAAAGATACATCAAAATTCCACATGCCGTGGCCAGGAGAAACTGGAGCCAGTTCATATTGGCAAAGGGGAGATGACGATAAGCATACAGTACGCCTGAACCCATGATCAGCATGACGGCAGCTGTTTTGATGTAATCCAGAAAGCGGAAACGGAACCCGATTAACCGGGATACGCTGATGCCGTGCAGAATCGTAACGGCTATACTGTTCACGATAATGGCGATGATCGCTCCACGAATGCCGAAGGCCGGATTCGACGCCAGATAGACGATCAGACCCATCTTGATGACAGCGCCCGTCAACGTATTGATCAAGGCCCTACCCGGCCGGTCCAGTGCCTGCAAGGCTGCCTGCAAGGGAGCCTGTACGTAGATGAACAGGGCGAACGGAGCCATCAGCTTCAGCATGGTGCCAACCTCTTTATTGTTATATAACAGCAAACATAGCGGTTCTGCCAGCACGTACATAATGGTAGCGAATGGAGCGCCGGTGACGAGCGCTAGCCTGAGCGCCTGATTCATCCGTTTATGAATCGTCGCCCGGTCGTCGCGTGCCGCAGCTTCCGATAAGGAAGGAACGAGCGAAGTGGCCAGCGACATGGCCATCGCTCCGGGTAGAAGCAGGAGCGGGATGGCCATTCCTTGCAGTGCGCCGTATTGTGCGGTTGCGATACCGGTAGCGATGCCGGCCAGGGCGAGGCTTCTGTTCGTCAGAATCGTCTCCAGCAGATAGGAGAAGGAGCCGATCATTCTGCCGCCGGTCACCGGAAGAGCGATGCCCAGCATACGCCTGAGGATGTGTCTACCCGGCTCGCTTGCTTCAGGCTTGGCGTCGGCAGGCTGAACCGCGTGCTGTTGAGGGGACAGCTTGGATCGCTTGCGATCATCACCGAAGTATTGAAGCAAAATCGCGATCATGCCAATCAGTTCGCCGACAGCGGTTCCGAGCATCGCCCCGGCTGCACCGTAAGCAATCCCTTTGGGCATAAGCAGATGGGCAAACCATAGCATGCAAATTATTCTCACAATCGTTTCAATGACCGAGGAGCTGGCAGAAGGAATCATATTCTGTTTGCCCTGGAAGTAACCCCGATACACAGCCGACACGGCGATGATGATCATCATGGGGGTCATGCTCACAAAGGTTTGGAATACACGCTCGTCCGGAAGCAGCACCGTCGTTACCCATGGTGCCAGCGCCAGGCTGAGCCCCATGAATAAAGCGCCGGTCGTAACCGTCAAAGTCAGGCTGACGCGCAAAATTTGCTTGGAGGCATCCGGCTTGCCTGCCCCTTCAGCTTCTGCGACCATCTTGGCGATAGCCAAAGGAATTCCACCCGTAATGATCGTGACCAGTACAATAAAGAAGGGGTATCCCAGTTGATAAATGCCGACCCCTTCCGGACCGATGATCCGAGGCAGGGCGATGCGGGGAATGAAGCCCAGCAGACGGTTCAAGATTCCGGCGGCCAGCAAGATAAGGGTCCCTTTAATAAAAGATTGCTTCGTCACTGTCCATCCCACTCCCTGGTTATTTAAATACGGCGTGGCCTCTGGCGCAAAAACTTCCAGAACGGTTGCCTTTACAAGGACTGTCCACTTTGGTTACTCTTATGGATATGCCTAACCTGTCCATTCTAATGACTTTACTTTTTTGTGAAAGCACGCTGCGAAAAGAAGGAGTGTGGCGTTTTCAGTCGAAAGTATTCTAGGTAGGCAACAGGGAGGAGGCAATAGGGATGGAACCGGTGGACATGAACAGCGAAGAATTGATGCGTACCATTGATATGATATGTCAAAGCAAGGTCGAGGAATTTCGGCTAATCGGTTACGAATATGTGACAACAGTAGATATATGGAACTGTGTCAGCAGCAAGTATGAGAAGGATGGACTCCCCTCTTTACACAAGCTAGTGAATGATATTCTATCATTGAAGGCGACGGCTCTTATGAATTATATGACAATATCAGCATATAAGGGATCTCCTTTCGGATAGTGGAAGAGGTCCCTTTTCCCTTGCGGTCAACAGGGATATTGCGATACAGCGACAAATTTTGATAAATTGACTGGGTTATATGACATAGCTATAATAGGAATATTGAGTAAAAAGGGGGAAATAGGAACGGCATGAAAAGAATCATCAGTTTCATCGCTACCGTACTCGGTATCACTATTTTAATGGCCGTTACAACTCCGGGCTTGCTGAAAGATGTCCGCCTGGGATTGGATCTGAAAGGCGGATTTGAAATCCTCTATGAAGCGCAGCCGCTGATGGAAGGACAACAGGTGACACCTGAAGCGCTTCAAGAAACAGCAAAAAGCCTGCAGAAGCGTGCAGACGCGTTAGGAACGACCGAACCGGAAGTCACGCCGGAAGGATCGAACCGGATTCGGCTTAAGGTTGCCGGCGTAACCGATGAGGCCGAGGTTCGGAAGACGATGAAAGAACCTGCGAACCTCACGTTTAGAAGTAACGATGGTTGTGAAGAAGGACAAGAGTTCTGCAAAATCGAGCTTCGTGGTGATGATTTTGTTGAGAACGGTGCTTCCATTTCCTATAACCAATTGAACCAGCCTGTAATCGATATTAAAGTGAAGGACAAAGCGAAATTTGCTGAAATTACGGGGCGGCTTCTCGGCAGGGAGCTTGCGATCTTTATGGACGACACGATGCTGTCCGCACCTACGGTTAACGCAATTCTGACTGATGGTAGTGCACAGATCACTGGCTCCTATTCGCTTGATGAAGCGAAGGAGATTCGGGACACAATCAATCTTGGTGCGCTGCCGCTCAAGCTTGAAGAGAAGTATTCCCAGAGTGTCGGGGCTACGCTCGGCATGCAGTCGCTTAACAAAACACTGCAGGCCGGCATCATTGCATCGATCGCTATCCTACTATTTATGATTCTCCGCTACCGGGTACCAGGATTGCTGGCCAGCTTCGCGCTGATTCTGCACACCTGGCTGCTGATTCTTATCTTTGTATTGGCAGACTTCACCTTAACGCTTCCGGGGATTGCGGCACTTATACTCGGGATCGGGATGGCGGTTGACGCTAATATCATTACCTATGAACGCATCCGGGAAGAGATCAAGACCGGCAAAAGGGTATCCTCTGCAGTTAAGGCCGGAGGCAAGTCGTCACTGCGTGCGATTATGGACTCTAACCTGACCACAATTCTAGTAGCGTCGGTTATGTTCGCGTTCGGTACCGGTGCGGTCAAAGGATTTGCGCTTGTATTGATTCTGGAGATTATCGTAAGTATTGCCACGAACGTATATTTCTCCCGCTTCTTGCTCAACCTGCTTGTGAATATCGGTTGGGCTAGCAAACCGAGCCACTACGGCGTAAAGGAGCGTGACATTCGTGAGCTTTAAACAATATGACTTCGTAGGCAAAAGCAGAATTTTCTATATCATTTCCATCGTCATCACGATTGTTGGTCTTCTGTTTCTGTTGACGCGCGGACTTAACTATGGCGTCGATTTCCGTTCCGGCTCGAACGTGGACATGGCATTCTCGCAGCCGGTGACGACCGAGCAGATTCAGTCTGTTCTTGAAGAAGTCGGTATCTCCGAAGGGGCAAGCATTACCCCGGGCAACGACCGGGTAAATGTCCGCTTTAGCGAAGTGTTGGCCGAGGAACAGGATCTGCAGCTTAAAGCAGGTGTCGAGAAATTGGACCCGGAAGCTACCTTTGAGATCAACACGGTAGATCCCGAGATGGCGAAGGAGCTTGGCCGCAATGCGATCTATGCCGTGCTGCTGTCCAGCATCGGGATTATCATCTATGTCAGCATTCGTTTTGAATGGCGGTTTGCGATTGCAGCCATCGTTGCGCTGCTGCATGATGCATTTGTCGTGATCAGTATCTTCTCCATTCTCGGCCTTGAGGTATCGTTGACCTTCATCATTGCGGTGCTTACCATTATCGGTTATTCGATCAACGATACGATCGTTATCTTTGACCGGATTCGTGAGAATTTGAGATTTGCCAAAATCAAGCGATACGCTGATCTGAAAGATCTGGTGAACAAAAGTTTGGCCCAGACGCTATGGCGCTCTATCTTTACGGCTTTGTCCGTGTTCATCGCCGCCTTCTTCATGCTTCTGCTTGGCGGCGAGTCGATCCGAATGTTCTCGCTGGCGATTTGTATCGGTCTGGCATTCGGGGCTTACTCTTCGATCTTCATTGCCAGCCCGCTGTGGCTGACACTGAAAGGACGTAATGTAAGCAACAAACCAAAGGCTCCGAAGCCGAACAAGGACAAAATCGAGGTTTAAGCGACGGATGTTGCTGTAGTTTGAAGAAATGAACTTATACCCGGGAAAGCCGCGTCGCTGGCGACGCGGCTTTCTAAACATTATAAGGATCAATATGGAGGTTCATTCCCGGGGTCCCCGCAAAGTACCTGAATGAACTCGAAGCTAAACCTCTTTTTTGTGGGGTTGTCTTAAGTTAGCATGTATGTTGATGAATGGTGACGACGCGAAAGTGAGGGGCCACAATTGAGTCAAGAACATATAAATACGACTGAGAAGGTTGTCTGGACCGGGATTTTCAGCGATTTGGCACTTGCCATCGTCAAAGGGGCCGTCGGGTTTCTGATGGGCAGCAAGGCGCTGATTGCAGATGCTATGCACTCGGCAGCTACTGCGATGTCGCTGCTTGCGGACCGATGGACGAACCTTGAACGTCCGAGCCGTAAAGGCCGCTGGAGAAACAGGAAGTCTGCGGAACGAACGGAGTTTATTATTCCGATACTAATTGCGGTGTTCCTGATCATGGGGGGCTTGCAGCTGGTTGTTCTGGCGGTGCAGGAGATCTCCACGGGCAATCCGGCCGCGCCGGACCGGTGGGTTTTAATTGCGGGCGTGATCTCCCTGGCGGTGAACGAGGCATTTTTCCTTTTTCAATATCATCAGTTCAAAAAACATAATGACCGCACGTGGGTCACGCTGTCCGAAGACCATCGGTACGGTCTTTATTCCTCATTAACGGTCATTATCGGGGTGTCCTTGTCAATGGCTGGAGGCTATTTTGAGTGGTCTGGTCTGTTGTACATGGATTCCATTGCGGCAATCATCGTTGCATTGCTTGTTGTACGAAAAGGCTATATACTGATTGTTCGTTCGGTTTACGGAACTTTGGTCAAGGAAGCCCGGCATGAATTTGAAGACGAGTTCATGGACACCATTCAGCGCGTACACGGAGTCATTACCGTGGAAGATCTGAAGGTACAGGAGTTCGGACAAATCAAGCAGATCAGCATTGATGTAAAAATCAGCGTTAATCCTCGAATTACCGTATTTGAGGCCAACGAAATTGCGGAGCGAATCCGCAAGCTGTTGATGCATCGTTTTACCCGGGTAACCGAAACGAAAGTGATCGTCGTTCCTTACGACCCTGGCTATCCCTACAAAACCAATTTTGATCTGATGGATAATGATCTGCCAACATTGCCGCAGTGACATCAGATCCATTCAGACCGCTGGGAGAAGGCAGGAAGGAAGGTGAGTCTAAATTGTTGTTTTCCAAATATAAGTGGCAGGTGCAGCGGCCGGAAATGCAGACCGCGAGTATGCTGGCCAAGGAGTTGTCGGTGTCTCCGTTTGTAGCAGCATTAATGGCTGGGCGGGGGATTCGTGATTCCGAGGAGGGGCGCCAATTTCTGAATGGCTCTCTTGAACATAGTCATGATCCGTACCTGATGCAGGGGATGGCTGAGGCGGTTCCGCGCATTCGAAAAGCGCTGGAGGATCAAGAGCACATACTGATCTACGGGGATTATGATGCCGACGGCGTGTCGAGCACATCCTTGATGATCCATTTGATGCGCCATCTAGGGGCTTCATACGATATTTATATTCCTCATCGTTCCAATGAAGGATACGGGCTACATAATCATGCGCTGGACTGGGCTCATCAGCAGGGAGTGAGCCTGATTATTACCGTGGACACAGGCATCAGTGCCGTGGACCAGATCGCGTATGCGAATCAGCTTGGTATTGATGTTATCGTCACCGATCATCATGAGCCGCCTGAGCAATTGCCGGAGGCTTATGCGCTGATCAATCCGAAAATTCCGACCTGTCCATATCCGTTCAAAGGACTTGCTGGTGTGGGTGTTGCCTATAAGCTGGCCCAGGCATTGCTGGGGGACCCGCCCAAGGAGTGGCTGGAAATTGTTGCGATTGGAACCATTGCCGACCTGATGCCGCTGATCGGGGAGAACCGCATACTGGTCAAGCATGGCATTGATTCAATGAGACAGACCCGGTTTGTCGGCATCCGCAGCCTGCTTGAAGTGGGCGGGGTGGAGGTCGATAAAGTCAATGCCGTCAACATCGCATTTTCGATGGCTCCACGCATCAATGCCAGCGGGCGGCTCGACCATGCAGGAAGAGCGGTGACGCTGCTGACGACGGAGAGCCCGGAGGACGCAGACCGGCTGGCCTGGGAACTGGACGGACTGAACAAGGAGCGGCAGCAGGTAGTTGAGCTGATCGTTCAGGAAGCGCTTGGCATGATTGGGGAACGATATGGAGCAGGAGAACTTCCTCCTGTTATAGTCGTCGCCGGTGAAGGCTGGAATGTTGGTGTTGTGGGCATCGTCGCCTCCAAAATATTGGAGAGATTTTACCGGCCTGTCGTCGTGCTTGGCATTGATCCAGAGACAGGCAATTGCAAAGGATCTGCCCGCTCCATCCCTGGACTTGATATATACGAAGCGTTATGTGCCTGCAGGGATTCGATGGACCATTTTGGCGGCCACCCTTCGGCTGCAGGCATGAGTCTTCATCGCGATCAGCTTGCTGCCTTTGAGCAAGGGCTGCATGAATTTGCAGGCCAGGTGCTTCGGGAAGAGCATTTCGTGCCGGTATGCGAAGCGGATGCGGAATGCACCATCTCGGATGTGACGATTGAAGTGATCGAGCAGCTGGATCAGCTTGGGCCGTTCGGGATGGCCAATGCCGTGCCGAAGATCATCATCCGGGAAGCGATGGTGAAGGAAGCGAAGAAGATCGGCAAGGAAGGCAAGCATCTGAAGCTGCGGCTTCAGCAAAATCAGGAGCAGCTGGACGCCATCTCCTTCGGGATGGGGCATCTCGCCGATATTTTGCCGGAGGGGACCAAGGTCGATGTGCTGGGAGAGCTATCCATTAACGAATGGAACGGCAGCCGCAAGACACAGCTTATGCTGCAGGACATCAGCGCGCCGTATCGGCAAGTATTTGATTATCGGGGGATACAGCAGCCTGTCGAGGAAATAAAACGCTGGAGAACGGAGCTGGAGCCGCATCTACGCTGTCCGGCTCACCGGAGCGCCATCGTGTACACGAGGGAATCGAGTCCGGAAATAAAAAGCCAATTGTATGAGATGTGCCTTTGGGTATATGATAGAAATGCTGGCGTTTTGCCGGATAATGACGCTGCCGAAGAACACGGCGCTGATGACATTTCCGTATTGTTCGTATTGGATGTACCGGAGACGGCGGAACAGCTTCAAACGCTGCTGACCGTCTTCCAGTCCGTTCCGAATATATTTTTGGTTCATCCGACCCGGATGCCAAGGGAGAAGCTGCTCATTCCAAGCCGGGATCAGTTCAAACAGCTGTATATCCTGCTGGCTGGAATGGCCGCATCCCCGGTTTCCGAGAATGAAGTCATTGCAAGACTTCGCCAGAAGACGGCGCTGTCTTCCCGAATGCTTGCGAAGGTGCTGGATGTTTTTGAGGAGCTTGTGTTTATCGAGCGCTCCAAAGGGCTGGTCACGTTTATCCCGAAGCCCGAGAAGAAGCCGCTGGATGCCTCCCGTCATTTCCGGGAGCTGAGCGAGCTTGCAGAGATGGAGCAGCATCTGCTGCACGCCGATACGAAGCAATTAACCCACTGGATGATGTCCCGCTCTAAAGGTGTTTCTTAGCCGTTAATTGTACAGGAGGAGATTAGTTTGGATTTTAAAGAGTACATTCGTGTTATCCCGGATTTCCCGCAGCCGGGGATCAGCTTCAAGGACATTACGACTCTGTTGATGAACGGGGAGGCGTACCGGAAGGCGATCGAGGAACTGAAGACGATGGTAGGTGATCTGAAAATCGACGTGATCGCTGGACCGGAAGCTCGTGGTTTTGTTGTTGGAGCGCCGCTCGCTTACGCGCTTGGCGTTGGATTCACACCGATTCGCAAAAGCGGAAAGCTGCCGTATGAAACAATCGAAGCGGATTATGATTTGGAGTACGGCAAAGATAAGCTTGCTATGCATGTCGACGCGGTTAAAGAAGGACAAAACGTTCTGATTGCCGACGATCTGCTGGCTACAGGCGGAACGATTTCCACCTCGGTGAACCTGATCCGCAAGCTTGGCGGCAATGTGGTTGGCGCTGCATTCCTGATCGAGCTTGAAGATTTAAAGGGCCGGGATAAAATGCCGGGAGTGGACGTATTCACGCTGATGAAGTACGATCACTAATTTCAACTGAATTAATTCATGAATCAATCATTCATGAATCCATGCAGCAACATTAAAAAAGCGCGAGTGAAGGGGCAACTGCTCCCTCAGCTCGCGCTTTTGCATATGCAGGCTTTCGCGGGTGAAGCCTGCGGTGTACAGCTTAATCCGGTATTTTCTCAACAATCGGCTGTTCGTTATTCTTCTCGTTGGAAAGGCCGGTAATTTCGAATACTTTAAAGAGCAGAGCCAGCGCAACACCAACGATGGTGGATAAAGCCATCCCTTTTAGCTCGACATTGCCGAACTTTAACGTAACTCCGCTGATGCCGACTACAAGGACGATCGTAGCCAGGATCATGTTGCTGGCTTTGGAGAAGTCCACCTTCTGTTCGACAAAGATCCGCAGACCCGATGCGGCGATGACGCCAAACAGCAGGAGGGACACGCCGCCCATCACCGGACGGGGAATGTTAGCCACGATCGCAGAGAACGTTCCCGAGAACGACAGCAGGATCGCAATGACGGCTGCGCCAGCGATCACGCGAATCGCGTAGACCTTGGTCAACGCCATCACTCCGATGTTCTCACCATACGTGGTGTTGGGCGTTGAGCCGACAAAGCCGGACAGCACCGTCGAAATCCCGTTGCCAAGCAGCGAGCGGTGCAGTCCCGGATTTTTGGACAGATCCTTGCCAACGATGTTGCTTGTGACGAGCAGGTGTCCGATATGTTCGACGATGACCACGATGGAAACCGGAATGATGGTCAGAATCGCTGCTATATCAAATACCGGAGTTGTCACTGTCGGGAACGACAGGAAGCTAGCACTTGTTATTTTCTCAATTTCCACTTCCCCGAGAGCAAAAGAAAGGCCATAACCAGCCACGATGCCGATCAGGATGTGGATGATTTTGGGGAATCCGCGGAATAATACCGCACCGAGCACAGTGACGCCAAGTGTGACAAGCGCGATCGTCACCGTCTTCGGGTTCATGGCCCATGTTTCGGCTTGCACGGGATCTGACGGAGGCAGGAAACCGGCCATATCAGCCGCAACCGGCACCAATTCGAGTCCAATCATGGCGATGATCGCGCCCATGACGGCTGGTGGAAACACAAAATCGATCCAGCGGGTGCCGGCATATTTGACGATTAAGGCGACGGCACAGAAGATCAGTCCGGTTATGATAAAGGCGCCAAGCGCCTTTCCGTAGTTCGCACCCGGATCATCGACAAGCACGAGGCCTACCGGAGCGATAAAGGCGAAGCTGGATCCGAGATAAGCGGGTATTTTTCCTTTACACAGAAAAATATAAAGAAGGGTGCCAATCCCGTTCATCAACAGAATCATGCCAGGATCTACACCGAAAATGTTCGGAACGAGCACAGTGCTTCCGAACATGGCGAACAGATGCTGAAGACTCAGCAGAAAGCCCGGGCCAAACGGAAGCTTTTCATCTACCTGAATTTCGCGTTGCAAGTTATTCCACTCCTCTTATAGGACTTTAAATATAGACCGTTCGCGTACGATCTTTACTAGATTAAATACTATTGTTCGTTTTTTCAAGAGAGGATTTTACAAAAAACCGAAAAGATCGGCTTGATCCTGCAAATTTAGTTCGAGAGAATAAGGGTAAATCAACAGAACCTCCCAGTATGCGTACGGTTGACGTAAACAGGGTTAAGCGTCATAATGATAGGAAAACCAAATTGATAAGGGAACCTGCACGTTTAGACAAAGGGCGGGTTCCATTTTATATAGAAAGGGAAGAGAAGGACTCGAAAATGGGCATAGAGCGATTACTCGAAAAGGCCGGCGCCTATATAAAAGAACCCGATCTTCTCCGCATCCAGGAAGCGTACGAATTTGCGGAGCAGGCCCATCACGGGCAAGTGCGAAAGTCGGGAGAACCTTATATTCTTCATCCGCTTGCGGTTGCAGACATCGTGGTCAACATGCAGATGGACACGTTGTCGATCATAGCTGCTCTGCTCCACGATGTTGTGGAGGATACGACGGTTTCTCTCGAAGAAATTCGCGAGCGCTTCGGTGAGACCTGCGCCATGCTGGTGGATGGTCTGACCAAGCTTGAACGCATCCGGTTCAGGTCGAAGGAAGAGCAGCAGAATGAGAACTACCGCAAGATGTTCATTGCGATGGCCCGGGACATCCGCGTCATCGTAATCAAGCTGGCTGACCGGCTGCACAATATGAGAACCCTAAAGTATCAGTCGGAGGAAAGCCAGCGCCGAATCTCCTATGAAACGCTGGAAATTTTCTGTCCGATTGCCCATCGTCTCGGTATATCCGCGATCAAATGGGAAATGGAGGACATTGCGCTTCGCTATCTGAACCCGCAGCAGTATTATCGGATTGCTAATCTGATGCACAAGAAGCGGGCGGAGCGTGAGCAGTACATTGATAACGTCATTGTCTGTATTCAAGAGAAGCTGGACGAAATGGGGATTTCCGCAGACCTGTCCGGCAGACCCAAGCATATCTACAGCGTGTTCAAAAAAATGACCGTAAAGAACAAACAGTTCAACGAAATCTATGATTTGCTTGCAATCCGGATTATTGTCGACAACATCAAGGATTGTTATGCCACACTCGGAATCATTCACACCTTGTGGAAGCCGATGCCCGGGCGGTTCAAGGATTATATTGCCATGCCCAAAACCAATATGTATCAGTCGCTTCATACAACCGTCGTCGGTCCGAATGGGGAGCCGACCGAAGTGCAGATTCGGACATGGGAAATGCACCGCACGGCGGAGTTCGGGATTGCGGCCCACTGGGCTTACAAAGAAGGAACCGCCGCCGCCGGAAATTTCGACAACAAGATGACGTTCTTCCGCGAAATTTTGGAGCTTCAGCATGAAACGAAGGATGCCTCCGAATTCGTTGAATCTCTTAAAATGGACTTTTTCTCGGATCTCGTATTTGTGTTTACGCCGAAGGGGGAAGTCATTGAATTGCCGGCTGGCTCGGTACCGCTCGATTTTGCCTACCGGATTCATACCGAGGTTGGCAATCGCACGATTGGAGCGAAGGTCAACGGCAGAATCGTGCCGCTGGATCATCAGCTGAAGACCGGCGATATCGTGGAAATCTTGACCTCCAAGCATTCTTACGGCCCCAGCCAGGACTGGCTGAAGATTGCGCAATCCTCGCATGCCCGCAGCAAGATCAAGCAGTGGTTCAAGAAGGAGAAGCGGGAAGAGAATGTGGAGAAGGGGCGTGAAATGCTAGAGCGTGAGCTCAAGCGACTCGGCCTTGAAGTTTCGGAATGGATGACAGACGACAAATTGCTGGAGGCAGCCAAGAAGTTTGCCTTTAACGATATTGAAGACATGCTGTCCGCCGTTGGCTTTGGCGGCATTACCGCCGCCCAGATCTGTACGAAAATCACCGAGAAGCTTCGCAAAGAGCAGGAGGAAGCCAGCCAGCTTGAGCTGACGTCGGAGATGAAGGAGATCAAGCCTGCGGAGAAACGCAGCCGTCCGACCAACGGTGTGCGGGTCAAAGGCATTGATAACTTGCTCGTCCGTTTTGCCCGCTGCTGCAACCCGGTCCCAGGCGATGATATTGTCGGCTATGTTACCCGCGGACGGGGCGTATCGGTCCACCGTTCGGACTGTACGAATCTTCCTTCGGTCATCGAAGGGGAGGATGCAGCGCGCGTCATTGAGGTAGAGTGGGAATCCTCAGTTGAAGCGAATTACAGTGTCGACATCGAGGTTACCGGTCACGACCGGAACGGGCTGCTCAACGAGGTGCTTCAGGCTGTATCCGAGAGCAAGACGAATATTTCGGCGGTGACGGGCCGCTCGGACAAAAACAAGATGGCGATGATTCATATGACGATCCTGATCCGGAACACCGATCATCTCCACGCGGTAGTGGAGCGGATCAAACGGGTGAAGGATGTGTACACCGTCCATCGGATTATGCAGTAAACAGCCATGCGGTTTGCGTTCCTTAGTGGGAAGGCAGGCCGCTATATTTTTGTGCAAAGGAGTAGGTATGAGATGAGAGTCGTTGTTCAAAGATGCAAGAATGCGAAGGTGACCGTAGGTCATGAGACGGTAGGCAGCATTGGAGAAGGGTTGATGGTGCTCGTAGGCGTCACGCATGAGGATGAGGAGAAGGATGCAAAATATGTGGCGGATAAGGTGGCAGGCCTGCGGATTTTTGAAGATGCCGACGGGAAGATGAACGATAGCGTTCTTGATGTGGGAGGGGCTGTACTGTCGGTCTCCCAGTTCACCTTGTACGGCGATTGCCGCAAAGGAAAGCGGCCGAATTTCATGGCGGCGGCCAGACCGGATCATGCCAAGCTGCTGTATGAAGCATTCAACCGGGAGCTGAGAGAGAAAGGCCTCGTTGTGGAGACCGGGGTGTTCGGGGCGATGATGGACGTATCGCTAACCAACTGGGGGCCGGTAACGCTTATCATCGACAGCAGGGCTTAAGCGCAATCCTCCGCATGGAGACGACAACAATCGGGCATCCTGAAGAAAGCGCAATTGATGGTTCTCCAATCTTTCGAAGGAGCTGGCATTCATGCGGCAATCTCCCAAGTTTACGATGTGGCAAAGCGTGGCTGCCGGCGGATGGTCTGGCGGCATAAGAGAAACGTCAAGCCTGGCGCGGCTGACATCTGGACCGGTCAGTCCGGACAGGGATATCATGCAGAAGGGCAGTCCCCGCCAATCGCTTCCACGAAGCTGAACGGCATAGCTGAAATGCAAGGAACCAGAAATTCTCCCGCACTTCATGATGGCCGGGATTTGCAAACAGCTGTTAGTAATGATTTCGGATGGGGTAATAACATCATGTGAACATCACTAGTCGAAGGAGGAGTTAGCAGATGGGCAAAATTGCATTTCTACTCGCCAATGAGTTTGAAGACTCCGAAATGACAACCCCTTACGAGGCTGTCAAAGATGCAGGACATGAAGCGGATATTATCGGACTGAAGCAGGGGACAGAGCTGAAAGGGAAGCAGGGCAAGGCAACGTACACGTCAGATAAAGCGATCGCTGATGCCAACATGAATGATTATGATGCGGTGGTGATTCCTGGCGGTTCCTCTCCGGAGAATCTTCGCCTGGACCCGAATATCCTTCAATTTGTGAAGGAAGCAGACCGTGCAGGCAAGCCGATTGCTGCAATCTGTCACGGACCGCAAATTCTGATCAGCGCGGATCTGTTGAAGGGGCGTACGCTGACATCTTATCCGCCGCTGAAGGACGATGTGGTGAATGCCGGAGGCCAGTTCAAGGATGAGGAAGTGGTGGTTGACCGCAATCTGATCACTTCCCGCACCCCGAAGGATGAGCCGGCTTTTGTCCGCGAACTGCTGAACGCACTGAAAAAAGTCACCGCTTAAGCAGGGCGTATGAGAAGGTAATTACACATCCTTTTACCGGATGAAAGGAGGAATGAACATGTCTAAGCTGATTCAAGCCTATTTCAGAACAGAGGATGATGCCGAAGGGGCAAGAACAAGTCTGCTGGCTTACAACACCGAGCAGCTTGAGGTAGGTGCCCTGCAGGAAGGGATCTCCAGCCGGACGAACCTGCTCGTTCCGCTGGTGCCGTGGACGACGAATACCGGAGGCGGGGGTTCATCGGCAACGACCGGGGTGTTTGGCGGCGGACCTGTCATGGGTGTCGCCCCGCTGCGGGATACGTCGCCAACCGGAGCGACGACGGATCAAGAGCCAGCCACCGCAGATGCTGTGGATGACTTGATGGGCAACGACAACGACGAACTTCGGTATGTGTTGTCGGCCAAGGTTCAGGATGAAGACTACGAGGAAATTGTCCAAAAGCTGCGCGAAAATCACGCGTATGTCGAGCGGCTGGACGATTAACAGGGTGATTCGGTCAAGAGAAACCGTTTTCACTCTTGTAACATAACTGTAATGTTCGTTCAATGTTCTGTTAATATAAGCTGTCTATAATAACAGCATGACCCCCTTTTTATATACTATATTTTGAACCTACAGACGCGGTTTGTAGGTTTTTTTCTTTTTATCGACATTTTATGAATCAGCTTCTTGACTTTATTCGATCGGTTGATTAGAATCTAAAAATATAATGTTTGGGATAAACTATAGTTAGTAATATCTGATTTGATGACGGGAACAAGTACTCCATCCCCACAAGACCAGAGAGGAATCCCCTTAGGCTGTAAGGATTCTCTTGATGAATGGACGAATGACCTCCCCGAGAACAGGCGGCGAAGCAAGCACCGGAAGGCCGGTGGGATAGACAGTAGCCGTTATGCGACAGCCGGGCGTTAACCGGTTAAGCGGACTGGAACACAGCAGCGATAGGAAGCTTGTTGTTCTCTGGCCGGAATGTGGGTGGTACCACGGGTGATATGTCTACACAATCTCTCGTCCCTGTTGTCTTCGATCAGACGACAGGGCGGGAGATTTTTTAATTTTCAGAGAATCGGGGCCGATTTGTAGTGTACAGATCCAGGTCCCATGGAGGGAAGAACGATGGCGAATCAACGATTTGAAAAGCCGACGGGAACCCAGGATATTCTGCCGGGAACCGTCGAGAAATGGCAATTCATTGAACAGAAGGCGCGCGAGCTGTGCCGGCGCTACAACTATCATGAGATCCGCACTCCGATCTTCGAGCAGACGGAATTGTTTGAGCGCGGTGTCGGTGAGACCACGGATATTGTCGAGAAGGAAATGTACACCTTCAAGGATAAAGGGGATCGCAGTATGACCCTCCGTCCGGAAGGAACGGCCGGTGTCGTTCGGGCGTATGTGCAGAACAAGCTGTATGGCGAGCCGGATGTAACGAAGCTGTATTATATCGGGCCGATGTTCCGGTACGAGCGCCCGCAGGCAGGACGTTACCGCCAGTTCCATCAATTCGGGATTGAGGTGTTTGGATCGAGCGATCCGGCAATCGATGCGGAAGTGATCGCGCTGGGCTACTCGTTCTATAAGGAGCTGGGACTTCAGGGCGTCAAGGCCGAGATCAACTCGGTCGGCACACCGGCGGTGCGTGCAGCATACCGGGAGCAGCTATTGGCATTCCTGACGCCGATGAAGGAGAGTCTCTGCGCCGATTGCCAGTCCCGCATGGACCGCAATCCGCTCCGCGTCCTGGACTGCAAGAAGGATCAGGACAAGTTCGGAGGCGCGCCGTCCATTCTCGATAGCCTGGATGAGGAATGCAGCGTACATTTTGAGAACGTGAAATCGTATCTGGATGCGATGGGCATCGAATATGAGATTAACCCGCGGCTTGTGCGCGGCCTCGATTATTATACGCATACCGCGTTTGAGTTCAAGGCACAGGGCATCGGCGCAATCGATACGGTTGGCGGCGGCGGCCGATTTAACGGGCTCGTAGGCGAGATTGGCGGACCGGACCAGCCGGGGATCGGCTTTGGCATCGGTCTGGAGCGTATCCAGCTTATTCTGGAACACCAGCAGGTGGATCTGTCCGGCATGCAGCCGCTGGATGTATATCTGGTGGCCCTTGGTGAAGCGGCGGAGCGTGAAATTGTCAAAATCATCTACGATCTCCGCAGCCGCGGCATTTCGGCCGAGCGGGATTACCTCGGGCGCAAAATGAAGGCGCAGATGAAGTCGGCAGACCGTCTTCAGGCCCGTTACACCGCCATCCTGGGTGACGATGAGCTGGCCCGGGGCGAGATCGCGGTCAAATCGATGGAGACCGGGGAGCAGCGCACGGTGAAGCTTGAGGAGCTGTACCGCGAGTTTATGTAATGCCGCTGCTTGCTGTAAGGCAGCACGGCTTCACAATATAAGCAATTGAATCCACTAAAGGGGAATGATGAGCAGATGAAAAGGACGCATCAATGCGGGCTTCTGACAACCGCAAACATCGGAGAAATCGTAACACTAAGCGGCTGGGTGCAAACCCGCCGGGATCTGGGCGGCGTATTGTTTATCGACTTGCGCGACCGCAGCGGCATTATGCAGGTTGTATTTAATCCGGACTTTTCCGGCGAGGCGCTGGCCGTAGCCGACAAGGTGCGGAGCGAATATGTGATCGCGGTGACAGGCAAGGTGGTCAAGCGTGATCCTGAAACGTACAATCCGAACCTGCCTACAGGTGAAATTGAGGTGCAGGTGACGGAGATCGAGGTGCTGAACGCTGCGAAGACCCCTCCGTTCTTCATCGAGGACGGCGTTGAGGTTGACGAGCAGCTCCGTCTGAAGTATCGCTATCTGGATCTTCGCCGTCCGGAAATGCAGAAGACACTCATGCTGCGTTCGAAGGCAGCCAAGGTGTTCCGCGACTACCTCGACGGCGAAGGGTTTGTGGATGTGGAAACGCCAATTCTGACGAAAAGCACGCCGGAGGGCGCACGCGACTATCTCGTGCCGAGCCGGGTGCATCCGGGCGAATTCTTCGCGTTGCCGCAATCGCCGCAAATCTACAAGCAGCTGCTGATGGTCAGCGGACTGGAGCGGTATTACCAGATCGCCCGCTGCTTCCGTGACGAGGATCTGCGCGCAGACCGTCAGCCGGAGTTCACACAGGTGGACATCGAGACTTCCTTCATGGAGCGCGATGACCTGCTGAACATGATGGAGCAGCTGATGGTGAAATTGTTCAAGGAAACGATCGGCGTCGAGCTGTCCACTCCGTTCCAGCGTATCAGCTATGCGGATGCGATGGGCAAGTACGGTTCAGACAAGCCGGACCTTCGCTTCGGCCTGGAACTGATTGAGATGAACGACATCGTAGCTGGCAGCGGTGTGAAGGTGTTCTCTTCCGTCATCGAAAAAGGCGGCGAGGTGAAATGTCTGAACGCCAAGGGCTGCGGCACTTGGACACGTAAGGAAATTGACGATCTCGGGCCATATGCCGCCAGATACGGGGCGAAAGGACTGGCCTGGATTCAAGTGAAGGAAGGCGAGTTCAGAGGCCCGATCGTGAAGTTCTTTACAGAGCAAGAAATCGAAGCGATCAAGGAACGTACCGGCGCCGAGGAAGGTGACCTGCTGCTGTTCTCTGCCGACACGAAAAAAGTGGTGGCTGATGTGCTTGGAGCGCTCCGTCTGAAAATCGGGCGTCAGCTTGGCCTGATCAACGATAATGAATACAAGTTTGCATGGGTGCTGGACTTCCCGCTGCTCAGCTATGATGAGGAGCAGAAGCGCTATGTTGCCGAGCATCATCCGTTCACCCGTCCGAGAGACGAGGATCTGGAATTGCTCGACTCCGATCCGCTGGCCGTACGTGCTCAGGCGTATGACCTCGTATTGAACGGCTATGAAGTGGGCGGCGGTTCCATGCGGATATACAAACGCGACATTCAGGAGAAAATGTTTGCGGCACTGGGCTTGTCCCCGGAGGAGGCGCACGAGAAATTCGGCTTCCTTCTCGATGCGTTTGAGTACGGCACTCCGCCGCACGGAGGAATTGCCTTTGGCTTCGACCGTCTGGTGATGCTGCTGGCTGGTCGAAACAACCTGCGTGAGACGATTGCCTTCCCGAAAACGGCAAGCGCAACAGATCTTTTGATGAACGCGCCTTCCGAGGTGGACACAGCTCAGCTGGAGCAGCTTCATATCAAGCTGGCGAAGAAGCCTGTAGAGTCGAAGTAATACCGTATTTGCAAAAGGAGGTTGGCATCCTAGCATGCTGCATCAATTTTCCCGGACGGAACTGGCGATCGGTCCCGAAGGCCTTGACATAATGAAGAACAGCACGGTAGCCGTGCTTGGCATCGGCGGCGTGGGCTCCATTGCGGTGGAGGCTCTCGCCCGTACCGGCGTAGGACGTATCATTCTGATTGATAAAGATGTCGTAGACATTACCAACATCAATCGCCAGATTCATGCGCTGACCACGACGGTCGGACAGAAGAAGGCGGATCTGATGGTGGAGCGGTGCAAGCTGATCAATCCGGAATGCGAAGCGATCGCCCTCAACATGTTTTACACGGAGGAGACTTATGAAGAGCTGTTTAAGTACGAGCTGGACTATGTCATTGACGCCTCCGACACGATCATCTACAAGGTTCATCTGATCAAGGAATGTCTGAAGCGCGGCATTCCGATCATCTCCAGCATGGGCGCGGCGAACAAGATGGACCCGACCAAGTTCCAGGTTGCCGACATTTCGAAGACGTCGATGGACCCGATCGCCCGCATCGTTCGCACGAAGCTGCGCAAGGATGGCATTAAAAAAGGGGTCAAGGTTGTGTTCTCGATGGAGGAGCCGATGAAGCCCCGCAAGGACGTCACAGACAAAATTGTGCCGGAGAACGCGCCGAATATTCGCAAGGCGAAGCAGCCGCCGGCCAGCAACGCGTTTGTGCCGCCGGTTGCCGGTTTGATCATGGTCAGCGTGACCGTGCGGGATCTGCTTGAAAAAGGCGGAATCTCCGTATAATTCGATAGCGACAGCCGAGAGAGGCTATAGGAAAGGGTGTCCCGATGAGCAGATTATCTGTCTGCTGCCGGGGCACTCTTTTTTTTTACGTCAAGGACAGAAAGAAGACAGTAGTATAACCTGCGCGGTTATGCTACAATAGAACTCCTTTTTGTGTCACGGCCTGGAAATAACAACCGGATGCAGAAAAATCGTTTCTTAGGAGGTAACTGAAAGTATGAGTGCTTTTCAAAGTGCCTATCAAGAAGAGCAGCAACGGCTACAAGAGGTGATTGTCGAAATTGACCGTCAGCTCGAACGGCTGCGAGGCATTCCGGTGTATACCGGCCATGATTTTACGGAGCAGGTGCTGGAGGCAGGGCGAGAGGAGAAGCGTCAAGCGCTGGCCAAAAGCTTGCCGGAGCCCTATTTTGGGCGATTGGATTTCCAAGAGAACGGAGTCGGGGAGCGCAAGCGGCTGTACATCGGCAAGGTTGGCCTGGATAAGGAAGAGGCCGGGGAATACCCGCTCGTTATCGATTGGCGGGCCCCGGTGGCCAGCTTGTTCTATTCCTTTACCGGTGGAACGGAGCCGGCTTCCTTCGAAGCGCCGGAGGGGATCATTGAAGGGCTGGTTTATTTAAAGCGCAATGTGGTCATCCGAAAGCAGATTTTGGAGCGGGTATCGGACACCTATGATCGGGAAAGCGGCGGTCCTGCTGTGTCAGACGAATTTCTGGTGTATCGTCTCGGGGAGAACAAGGATCACCGCCTGCGCGATATCGTTTCTACCATTCAGGCTGAGCAGGATCAGATTATCCGCGCTGCCAGAAATACGGCGCTCATTATCCAGGGGGTTGCAGGAAGCGGAAAGACGACGGTAGCGCTGCATCGGCTCGCCTATTTGCTGTACCAGTACAAGGAGCAGGTATCGGCGGATAAAATGATCATCTTCGCGCCGAACCTTATGTTTCTGGACTATATTTCGGACGTGCTTCCTGAGCTGGGCGTCGGGGATATTCAGCAGCGCACCTTTGCCGATTGGGCGGCCGAACAGCTCGACATCCACGTAACATCACAGGATCGGCTGGAGACGATGGCACAATGGTTCGAAGGCGATCCTCGTCTTGGGACGCCCGATGTTGACGGGCATACAAGCGGCCGCTACAAAGGCTCCCTCGAGCTGATGAAGCTCATCCAGACCTGTGTGGAAACGCTTGAGGCCGGTGCGCTGCCTGGCGATGATTTCTCTCCTTGGGACGGAGCGGTGCTGCCGCGGGAGACGATTGCGGAATGGTACTTCAAGGAATATCGCCCTTATCCGCTTGCGAAGCGGAAGGAGCGGGTGCTGACCAGAATTCATCGCTGGGTCGAGATGGAGCTCAAGAAATCGCCGTCGGCGGCCGTGATGAAGGAACGGAAGAAAAAAGCAGCCCAGCGTGAAAAATCCTATGCCGGCAAATGGCCGAAGTTTGAACCGCTGGCGTTGTACAAAATGCTGTTCGGGGCGGTCAAATCCTCCGGCCTATGGCCAGAAGAGCTGACCTCTGCGATTCCGGACAGCGTCAAATCAGCGACACGCAGTGATTTGAAGCAGAATGTCGTACGGGAAGAGGATCTGCCGGGGCTGTTGTATTTTCACTGCCTGCTGAACGATATTGCAAGCGACCAGCGCTTTGATCACATCGTCATTGACGAAGCCCAGGATTTCTCCCCGTTTCAGGTAGCGGTGCTGGACATGTACGTCAGAGGCCATTCCTTTACGATCCTCGGTGATCTGTCCCAAGGAATTCATGCTTACCGCGGCGTGCATGCCTGGGAGGAGATGAGCTCGCTGTTCTCGGAGGAGAACACGGCGTATTACGCGCTGACACGGAGCTACAGGTCCACGATGGAGATTATTGAATTTGCCAACCGCGTGCTGGAAAATGGGGTGCGCAGCGATCTATTGGCCGTGCCGGTATTCCGCAGCGGAGATGCGGTGAGGCTCATTCCATACAGCGATCCGGCCATGCGGGAAGAGGATATCAAGCAGGCGATGCGAGCGCTGCTGGAGAAGGAGTACCGGACTGTCGCTGTCCTGACCCGGACGCTGCAGGAGGCTAAGGCGCTTCATGCCGCGCTGAATCCGGAGTGGCCGGAGCTGAACCTGATCGATGGCAGCGAACAGACGTATCAAGGGGGCTTGTCCATCCTTCCCGTCTATCTCTCCAAAGGCTTCGAGTTTGACGCCGTCGTGATGGCCGATGCCGATACGAATCATTATGCGGACAAAGCGTGGGACGCCAAACTGATGTATGTTGGCTGCACGCGTGCGCTGCATGAGCTGTGGCTGCTGCACGGAACGCATGTGCCGCGCTATGTGGATGCTGAGCCGTCCGAGATTGTGGCCAAAGGCTGGCCGCCGGCTTAAGGCAAGCGGCAGCTCACTATTAGACAATCAGCGGGCTGCCCGTTCATGAAAGAGCTGCCAGCTATACGAGGAGCCGTGGAAGGCGGGCCGCGTGGACGGATATGCGCAGCCTGTTCTGACCGGCAGAATGTCACCACCTCCGAAACCATGGTCCCAAGGGCTGTGGTTTCGGTTTTTTCTTTGTGTCCCCCGGGTTTGTTCACCTTCATCCAGCAGCTATGATGCTGAATCGCAATCATCCACGGATGATGGGCGCGGCCTCGGTGAATATGTTATGATATAGGCTGATAAATAGAAACGCATGTTCACATATCGGCATGGATGGACAAGCTTGAATTCAGACAAGGAAGTGTTAAACGGCATGGATTTGTTCAGTTTAAGTCGCGAAGAGGACCGGAACGGACGGCTGCTGGCTGACCGTATGCGTCCGCAAACGCTGGATGAATATATCGGGCAGGAGCACATTATAGGCCCGGGCAAACTGCTGAGAAGAGCCATTGAAGCTGATCAAGTCTCCTCGATTCTTCTCTATGGCCCGCCTGGATGTGGAAAAACAACGCTCGCTCACATTATCTCTACACAGACGAAGGGCGCTTTTGTGCGGCTGAATGCCGTTGAGGCGTCTGTGAAGGATGTCAGGGAAGTGATTGAGCAGGCCCAGAGCAACAAAAGTTTGTACGGAACGAAAACGATTCTGTTCCTCGATGAGGTCCATCGCTTCAACAGCTCCAGACAGGATGCGCTGCTGCCGGCGGTGGAGAACGGGACGATTATTTTTATCGGCGCGACTACGGAGAACCCGTTTCACTATGTGAACGGGGCCTTGATGAGCCGCTCAACCTTGTTTCAGCTGGAGCCGCTGAACAGGGATCATGCCATGATCGCTATGCGAAGAGCGCTGGCGAACGAGGACAGAGGGCTGGGCTTTATGGATCTTCAGGTGGATGATGCGGCGCTGGATCATATTGCTTCCATGGCTAACGGCGATATTCGCCGCGCGCTGAATGCACTGGAGCTGGCCGCGCTCACCACGCCCCCGGGGCAGGACGGCAGCATCCACATTACGCTGGAGGTGGCGGAGGAATCGATTCGCAGACCGACCGTGCGGGCGGATGAGTCTACGCAGTACGATGTATTGTCCGCTTTTCATAAGAGCATCCGCGGCTCCAGCGATGCGGCGCTGTTCTGGTTTCTGTATGCGGTTGAGAAGCTCGGGATGGACCCGATGGTGTTCCTTCGCCGCCTGATCGCCGCCAGCAGCGAGGATATCGGCCTTGCCAATCCACAGGCGATGGTGCAGGCGGTCAGCGCGTTGGAAGCGTACCGGAACAACGGCTGGCCGGAGGCAAAGCTGAATATCGCCCAGGCGATTCTGTTTGCGGTTGAAAGCCCGAAATCGAATGCGGTTGTGGATGCGATATCCAGAGCGATGTCTGCCATGGATGAGGTGAAGTCGGCCGAGGTTCCGCTTCATCTGCGGGATGCGCATTATAAAGGCGCGGTGAAGCTGGGGCATGTTGGCTACAAATACCCGCATGATTATCCGGGGCATTATGTGAAACAGGATTATTTGCCGAAGGAGCTGAACAATCGGGTGTTCTATCAGGCTACGGAGCAGGGGAATGAGGCCAAGATCGCCCATAACCAGCGCCTTCGCCGGAGTGAGTAACCAGGCCCTGCGCTTCGTATGAACGATTCATTGTGCTGGAGGGGAAATAGGAATGACAAGAAAGATGTCGCGTTATATGATTCTGCTGCTGTCCACAGCGATTGTGCTGGGCGGCTGCCAAGCGGGCAAGACGACCGACTCTGATAGCGCTGCGGCCGGCTCGCCCGCCGGGGCTGAGCAGGAGTATCATGCAGCCGGGGACACGCCGGGGGAGCATGACCATCTCCATCATGCGAGCGGAGATTTGCGGGAGGTCACCGCTTCGATCGAGGAACTTCCAACCTTCCTGGATGGGGCGGTAAGCGAGATGCGGACGATTTATGCTCTGGCTGCCCAGGTCAGCGATGTGCTTGAATACATGCCATGCTACTGCGGCTGCGGCGATAGCGCCGGTCATCAGAGCAATCTGAACTGCTTCATTCATGAAATCCGGGAGGACGGCAGTGTCGAGTGGGATGATCATGGCACCCGCTGCGGCGTCTGCCTGGACATTGCGGTGGAATCCGCACTGATGAGAAGCGAGGGAATGCACTTGTCCGATATCCGGGCCGCCATCGACGAGAAGTACAAGACAGGTTATGCCGCCCCAACCCGGACGCCGCTGCCGCCGGCAGAGAGTTAATATATCCATAGATAACCGCTGAACAAAGGAGCTGGCTCGGATCACTATCGTGATTGGAGGTCAGCTTCTTTTTGCGTGTCTCATTCGGACTCGGGGTGTTCTCCATGTATGTGACTTCTCTACGGATGATATGGATCATAATTTTTTTGAAAAACGCCGTCAGGCCAAGCCTCGCCGGCACTTAAACAGAGCCGTTCGGATCCTGCTCGAACAAACAGTGACTTTTGTTACAGAATAAATCAACATATTGATGTTATCTTGTTCTGGCATACAATATATTGATTTGTTTGAATTTCGGCAGGGGAGTGATTGATCAAGATGTTGCAGGTAATGAAGCGGGATGGGAGCTTGACTGAATTTGATATGTCACGCATCGTGAGAGCGGTGAACAAGGCCTTTCGGGCAGTCAAAGGCAGCGCTGAAGACGATGTGTCGGTCCGCATCGGGCAGCAGGTGACGGATCGGGTAGCGGAGGCAGAGAGCCTCACGGTGGAATATATTCAGGATTGTGTCATCCAGGCTCTGAGGGAAAGCCAGTATGGGGAAGTGGCGGATGCCTACAGCCAATATCGGGATGCCCGCGATCTGGAGCGGATCAGGAGAGGGGAGCTGTACAAAATCAGCAGTGATGTGATCGGTGCAGCGAATCCTGATCTGCTTCGGGAGAATGCCAATTTGAACGGGGAATCCTTCAGTGGAAAGATGAGCCGCATCGGATCCGAATACGCCAAATGGATCGCCAACCGCTTTGTTCTTCCTTCGGAGCTGTACAAGGCGGTGAAGGACGGCTATGTGTATGTGCATGATCTGGATCAATATGCGCTCGGAACGACCAACTGCATCTTTATCCCGTTTGACCGTCTGCTGGCTAAAGGCTTTAATACCGGCAACGGATCGGTGCGCCCGCCGCAGAGCATCATGACCGCGATGGCGCTTGTGGCCATTATTTTTCAGTCCCAGCAGAACAGTCAGTTTGGCGGGGTTTCGGCCAATAAAATCGACTGGGATCTGGCCCCATATGTCGGAAAATCATTTCGCAGACATTTCCGCAAAGGGCTGCTCTATCTCGGGGAGACGAGCGGGAAAGCTCATGAAGGGTCTGCAGACGGCAGCCTGGCCCATCTGCTCGAGGATGGTGAGCTTTACATAGACAATATGTCCCTGAAGGCCGCGTATCCGCGAACCTATGCCTATGCCTATGAGGAAACCGTCCATGAGACGAAGCAGGCAGCGGAGTCGCTGATACACAATCTGAACACGATGAGCAGCCGGGCCGGCGGTCAAATTCCGTTCACCTCGCTGAACTATGGCATGTGCACCTCCACCGAGGGAAGGCTGGTGACCCGCGCGCTGCTGGATGCAACGATCGATGGCTTGGGCCGAGGCGAGACGCCGATATTCCCGCAGCATATTTTCCAGTGCAAGCAGGGTGTGAACCAGGCCGAAGGGGAGCCGAATTATGATCTGTTCCTGAAGGCGGTGGAATGCTCCAGCCGGAGGCTGTATCCGAATTTTGTCAATGTGGATGCTTCCTTCAACCTGCCGTATTATCAGCCGGATGATCCGGATACGATCATTGCCACGATGGGCTGCAGGACCCGCACCATTTCCGACCGGTTCGGACGCAACCGGCTCAGCGGCAAAGGCAACCTGTCCTTCAATACGATTAATCTGGTTCGCCTCGGGATGGAATCCGGCATCGTATTTGGCAAACGAACTGAACCGGATCTGGAAGGCTTCTTCCGTCAATTGGATCGCTATATGAACATCGCGGTGGAAGGTCTTGTCCACCGGTTTGAGATTCAGGCGAAGCAGCCGGCCAAAGCATCGGATTTCATGATGCGCGAAGGGGTATGGGAAGGCGGAGACTCGCTGGGTCCTGACGATCAGGTTCGCGAGCTGATCAAGCATGGCACGCTTGCGCTTGGTTTTATCGGACTGGCCGAATGCCTCAAGGCGCTGACAGGCAAGCACCACGGGGAGGACGAAGGCAGCCATCGCCTTGGTCTCGAGATGATTTCCCGCATGCGCCGCTTCTGCGATGAGATGAGCGACAAGTACAATCTGAATATCTCGCTCTTCGCTACCCCTGCTGAGGGTCTGTCCGGTAAATTCACGGCGGTCGATCAGGCGGAGTACGGGAGCATTCCCGGCGTGACAGACAAGGAGTACTATACAAATTCCTTTCACGTTCCGGTGTATTACAAGCTTTCGGCCTTTGAGAAAATCAAGCTGGAGGCGCCGTTCCACAAGCTGTGCAACGCCGGGGCCATCTCCTACGTGGAGCTGGACGGGAATGCGAGAATGAACACCGCCGCTTTCAAGCGTATCGTGCAGTTTGCCCTCGAGGAAGATATCGGTTACTTCTCCGTCAATCATCCGCTCGACCGCTGTCCTTCCTGCCATTATGAAGGCATTATCGGTTCGGCGTGCCCAGGATGCGGCGCAGGCGAGCAGGAGGTGCACTTCCAGCGGCTGCGCCGGGTGACCGGGTATTTGACCGGCAATTATACCGAGCGCTTCAATTCGGCCAAGCAGGCCGAGGTCCGGGACCGGGTGAAGCATCTGTGAACATCTGCGGCTATATTCCGGAAAGCATCAATGAGGGCGCAGGGCTGCGGGCGGTGCTGTTCATCAGCGGCTGCAAGCATGCCTGCCCCGGATGCTTTAATCCGGCGTCCTGGGATTTTCAGGCTGGGGAGCGGTTTACGGAGGAAATGGCCGGGCGAATCATCGGCGACGTGAAGACCAACTCCCTGCTGGACGGTATTACGCTGTGCGGAGGCGATCCGTTCTTCTCTGCCGAGGAGTGCGCGGAATTCCTGATCAAGTTTAAAGCGCGCTGTCCGGACAAAAATGTGTGGGCATACACCGGCTTTACGTTCGAAGCGTTGGTGAAGCGTCCGGAGCTGAAGCAGCTGGCGCTGCTGTGCGACGTTATTGTGGATGGAAAATTCATCGCCGCAGAGAAGGATGTGTCCCTTCCCTTCCGGGGCAGCCGCAATCAGCGTTTGGTTGATGTGCGCGAGAGTGTCCGGCAGGGACGGGTGGTGGAGATTGAATTGTAGCGTTAAGGATGAAACGGGACGACAAAAGACACGCATTGCGCAAGCTTCAATGCCTGCTGCAATGCGTGTCTTTCTGTATCGTATGAGCCTGTTAATAAGGGACTTTATCAGCAGATTCAATCGTTCCGCCGCCGAGACATTCGTCACCTTGATAGAACACGACCGCTTGACCTGGCGTAATGGCCTTCTGCGGTTTGGCAAAAGCGACATGGACGTTGCCGTCTTCCAGGCGGGTGACGGTGACCTCCTGATCGGGCTGGCGGTAACGGAATTTGGCGGTGCAGGTGAAGACGTCTTTGGGCATGGCGTCTTCCCCGGCTATCCAGCTGATCCCGGAAGCGGTCAGACCTGTGGAATACAGGCTGGGGTGATCCCCCTGCACGACATAGAGAATGTTCTTCTCCAAATCCTTGTCGGCTACAAACCAAGGCTCTCCCGTGCCTGATCCCCCGATGCCAAGACCTTGGCGCTGTCCGAGCGTATAATACATCAGCCCGTCATGGCGGCCCTTAATCTCGCCGGATACGATATCAACCATATCACCCGATTGGGCAGGCAGGTAGTGGCTAAGAAATTCCTTGAAATCCCGTTCGCCGATGAAGCAGACGCCGGTGCTGTCCTTCTTCTTGGCCGTGTACAGGCCCGCCTCTTCGGCCAGTCTGCGCACCTCCGGCTTCGGCAGATGCCCGATCGGGAACATCGCCTTGGAGAGCTGGTCCTGATTCAGCGCATTGAGGAAGTAGGTTTGGTCCTTGTTGCTGTCCACGCCCCGGAGAAGGCGATATTGACCGTCCTCCTCAATGACCCGCGCATAGTGGCCGGTCGCGACATAGTCAGCACCCAGATCAAGCGCTTTGTTCAGAAACTCTCCGAACTTGATCTCCCGGTTGCACATGACATCGGGATTTGGCGTTCGTCCGGCCTTATATTCATCAAGAAAATAGGAAAATACTTTATCGTAGTATTCCTTTTCAAAATTGACAGTGTAGTACGGTATATCAAGCTGTTCGCATACCCGGCGGACATCTTCGGCATCCGCTTCAGCGGTACAATGACCGAATTCATCAGTGTCATCCCAGTTCTTCATGAAGATGCCGATGACTTCATAACCTTGCTGCTTCAGGAGCAGAGCGGTTACGGAGGAATCGACGCCCCCGGACATGCCGACAACGATACGCGTGTTTTGTTTGTCTTTTGACATCGTCATCACCATTTTCGTATGAAATTGTGCCCATGGACGTATTTTAACACACTTTTGCAAGCTTAGACATGTCTCGTATTGTCCACCCACGGTGAACAATTTATGTAATTTCCGACGGAAGATTACCCATTTGCACCCTAGATATGTTACCATAAGCTGAGGGTAATGATCGGAATAAGGAGAAAACTTGGGGTTAACGGTCCAAGCATCGGCATCAGGGTCAGATTTCGGCTAATACCCGCTTAATGTACAACAACAACCAAACGATAAGGCACGGTTATAAATTTGAAGTGAGGTGTCACCTTTGAAGATATCAACTAAAGGAAGATACGGTTTAACCATCATGATGGAGCTGGCGGCCAAATTCGGTGAGGGTCCGACTTCGCTGAAGAGCATCGCCGAGAAGAATCAGCTATCCGAGCATTATTTGGAGCAGCTGATTGCGCCGCTGCGCAATGCCGGGCTGGTCAAGAGCATTCGCGGAGCATACGGCGGATACATCCTGTCGCGCGAACCGGAATCCATTACGGCCGGAGACGTGATTCGCGTTCTGGAAGGTCCGATCTCGCCGGTGGATTTCACGGAGGAAGACGATCCGGCCAAGCGGGACCTGTGGCTGCGCATCCGGGACAGCATCGCTGAGGTGCTTGATTCCACCACCTTGGACAACCTGATTAATTATCACGAGCAATCGGCTTCGGATAATTACATGTTCTATATATAAGGGTGGTTGTCATGAGTTCAATTTATCTGGATCATGCCGCTTCGACGCCGGTTCATCCTGAAGTTGCGGAGCGCATGATCCATATACTAACCACACAGTACGGCAATGCATCCAGCGTCCATCAGTACGGCCGTTCGGCCAAAAAAATAGTGAATGGCGCCCGCGACAGCATTGCCGCCAGACTCGGTTGCCTGCCGGAAGAGCTTGTGTTCACCTCCGGTGGAACCGAAAGCGATAATCTGGCGATATTCGGGGTAGTGGAATCGCTTGGCCTGAAGGGCAAGCATATCATTACCTCTGCGATTGAGCATCATGCGGTTCTGCATACCTGCGAGGAGCTGGAGAGCCAAGGCTGTCAAGTGACCTATGTCCCTGTGGACGCCTACGGACGCGTGGCGGTTGAGGATGTGGAAGCGGCTATGCAGGACAACACCGTGCTGGTGACTATCATGTATGGCAACAACGAGGTTGGCACCATTCAGCCGATCCGCGAGATCGGGGAGTTATGCCGAAGCCGCGGCATTTTGTTCCATACCGATGCGGTCCAAGCTTTGGGTGCGGTGCCCATCGTCTGCCATGAGCTTCCGGTTGACCTGTGGAGCTTCTCTTCCCATAAGATTAACGGCCCGCAGGGCATCGGCGCACTTGTCGTACGGAGCGGAATCGGTCTTAAAGCCCGGCTGTTCGGAGGGCTTCAGGAGAAGAAGCGCCGCGCGGGTACAGAGAATATGGCGGGCATTGCCGGCTTTGCCGCTGCCGTGGAACTGACGGTATCGCAGGCGGAAGCCAAGCGTGCCGGACTGGAGGAGCTTCGAAGCTCGCTGATTGCAGCGCTGCGCCGGGAGGTCGGCGAAGAAGCTTTTGTCATTAACGGACACCCTGATCATTACCTTCCTCATATATTAAACATCAGCTTTCCCGACGTGGGAACAGAGACGATGCTGATGAACCTCGATATGGAGGGCATTGCCGCAGCCAGCGGCTCGGCCTGCACTTCAGGATCTCTGGAAATCTCCCATGTACTGCAAGCGATGAAACTTCCGGATGATGTTTTGCGTTCGGCGGTTCGATTTAGTTTCGGTTTGGGTAATACTACTCAAGAAATGGAGTATACTGCCCAAAAAATTGGAACCATCCTTAATCGGCTGCGTAAATAAAGGTTAGGATTTCTCCGTGGACTTGGAAGGGGGCATGAATGTATCCATTTCATCCGAGGATATCAAACGAGGTTTTGACCAGCTGGTGATGGCTTTGATCATAAAGCCGCCTGGCGTTTGAGATCCAAATTACGATAGGATGAGGAGGTGTCCGAGCGTTATATGAAGCTTCAAGAAATGATAGGACTGGCTGTATTCGACGTGGAGAGCGGCAAGGAAGTTGGCAGAATCCACGATTTTATACTAGATGGTAAATGGCTGATAACCGGTTTGGAGCTGGAAGGCAAGGCGCTGTTCTCTTCTTATGTGAAATTCATCGCATGGGAGGATATTACGGCTTACGGTGAAGATGCTGTCATGATCCGCAGCCGGGAGGCGGTCCAGAAGCTTGGGACAGGCCACATCCCTTATACGTACCATGTCGGGAAGCGAAGGCTGAAGGAGATGCAGGTCCTGACAGAGGACGGCGTACTGCTCGGGCGCATATGCGATGTTTATTTTGAGCAGGAAAAGGGCAATACAATATTAGGATTGGAAATTTCCGACGGTTTTGTATCGGATCTTATTGAAGGCCGGAAATGGCTGCCTTGCACCATGGACATGGTAATCGGTGAACATGCGGTGATGGTGCCGCCGATGAGTGAACAGCGACTGGAAAAAGCCATTAATTTTGTGAACGGATAGGGTGAAGTAGGATGAAGTGTCCAAACTGCAATTCCAAGGATATTGGAAAGATCGGTTCCCACCAATTTTATTGCTGGGGCTGCTTTATTGAATTGACGGTAAACGGTGAGAAAATGTCTGTTTATCAGGTAGAAGAGGATGGAACGCTCAGCTCGCTGGATGATCTGTTCTTCGGCGATGAGGTTCAGGAGTTTCCTCATATTCACGCGTCCTCCTGATCGCGGGCGAGGGCGCTACATAGCGAGTTTTACTTGCTTTCAAGGGTCTCTGATCAAGCTGCTTGGCTTGCGGAGGCCCTTTTTGTGATGGTGCGGACGGGCGGGACCGATTAATTCTGAGGTCTTGAACACATACTACAGGGGAAGTCTGGAAAAAAGGAGAGATGGCCCTGTGGAACAGCTGACGGGGAGCAAGTGGTTCCGCTTCATGATCTGGCTGCTGATCGGATTGATATCTTTATATTTTGTCTGGCTATTGCGGCCGATGTTTATGGACATATACCGGTTCCTGAAGGCGATTCTCGCCCCGTTCGCGGTCGCCATGATTATATCCTATGTGCTGAATCCGATCGTCTGCATGCTGTCGGAGCGCAAAGTGCCGCGCAGCATCGCCGTCCTGCTCATTTATGCCGTGTTTCTGACGCTGCTGGCCGTTGTGCTGATCAATATGATCCCGATGCTGATTCGCCAGCTGGAGGAGCTGAGCGAGCATTTGCCTGAAATTTCGATGAACGCGCAGACTCTGATGACGAACCTGGATAGCCGTTTGATTCCGCCGGGGGTGCGGACAGGGGTCAACAGCTGGTTTTTTCAGATGGAGAACAGGCTGGCACAAGGGATATCGACCTTTCTTAACAATATCGGGGATACGATCAGCGTGTTGTTTAATGTGATGATTATTCCGTTTTTGATTTTTTATATATTGAAAGATTTCGACGTGTTCCAGCGCACCGTGGTCGCCTATCTGCCGCGGGGACACCGCCGGGCGATTGTGACGCTGCTCAAGGAGATCGATACGGCGCTTGGCAATTACATTCGCGGACAATTTCTGGTGTGCCTGATCATCGGAATTCTCGCCTACATCGGCTACATGCTTATTGGGATGCCGTATGCGCTGCTGCTCGCCAGCATTGTGGCGATCTTCAACATCATTCCGTATCTCGGCCCGTTTCTCGGGGCGGCTCCGGCCTTGATTATGGCGTCTACGATCTCGTGGAGAATGGTGCTGATGGTGGCGATCGTCAACATGATCTGTCAAACGCTGGAGAGCAATGTCATCTCCCCGCAGGTGGTTGGGCGCAAGCTGCATCTGCATCCGATTCTGATCATCTTTGCGCTTCTCGTTGGCGGGCAGCTTGCCGGAACGATCGGCCTCATCCTGGCCGTGCCAGTGCTGGCGGCGCTCAAGGTGCTGCTTCAGCACGTGTTTGCCTATTATGTACGGAGAAAGTCAGCCTGACAGGTTGGCTGGGGTGCGGCGGTCCATTGACAGATAGAAGAGGCGTCGATATACTTAAAAATGCAAAATCATCTTATAAGTTGTTATAAGTATGGAAGTTAACCGCGATAGGAAATCGCATATGGATGAAAACGATGAGAGAATCAAGTAGGCTGGTGTGCCTTGCCCAGAGAACAGGTTCCTGACGTAAATGACCGTCTGGCTGCGAGAACCTGAAAGTGTCCCAGACCGAAACGCTAATTTTCGAGTGTGAGTCAAATTCACCGGGAGCCCCCGTTATCAGCAGCAATAAGGCGATCGTCTGCGTTCGCCAGGCAGCCCTTCCGTGCGGGGGGCATGTCCTGGAACAGCGGCCGATAACCAGGGTGGTACCGCGAGAATATTCGTCCCTGATTTATTCAGGGGCGTTTTTGCGCTTTCGGCGATATTGCCGAAGCGATACATTATGAACTGGAGGATTAGATGATGAAAGCTAGTGAGATTCGTTCCAAATGGCTGGAATTCTTTGCTTCAAAAGGTCACAACATTGAACCAAGTGCTTCTCTTGTTCCGCACAACGATCCGTCTCTGCTGTGGATTAATGCAGGGATGGCGCCGCTTAAGCCTTATTTTGACGGGCGTGTAAAGCCGGATAATCCGAGAATCGCCAACTCCCAGAAGTGCATTCGCACCAACGATATCGAGAATGTCGGCAAAACCCGCCGCCACCACACCTTTTTCGAAATGCTGGGGAATTTCTCGATCGGTGATTATTTTAAAGAAGAAGCGATTGTATGGTCGTGGGAGTTCCTGACAGACAAGAAATGGATCGGCTTTGATCCGGATCGCCTGTCGGTGACGGTGTATCCGGAGGATGAAGAAGCCTTCAGACTGTGGAAGGAGAAAGTAGGGCTTCCAGAAGATCGCATCATCAAGCTGGAGGACAACTTCTGGGATATCGGGGAAGGCCCTTGCGGTCCTTGCTCCGAAATCTTCTACGATCGCGGTGAAGAATACGGCAAGGGCGCACCGGAATCGGAGCTGTTCCCTGGCGGGGAGAACGAGCGCTACCTTGAGGTATGGAATCTCGTATTCTCCCAGTTCAATCATAACAAGGACGGCAGCTACACGCCGCTTCCGAACAAAAACATCGATACCGGCGCAGGCCTGGAGCGTTTCGCTTCCGTTCTGCAAAATGTGGACTCCAACTTCGACACAGACCTGTTCCAGCCGATCATTCAGGCAACAGCGAAGCTTGCCGGGGTACAGTATAAGGAGAAGGAAGAGTACGATGTGGCGCTGAAAGTGATTGCTGACCATATCCGTACCGTGGTCTTCGCTGTCGGAGATGGCGTGCTTCCTTCCAATGAAGGCCGCGGATATGTAATCCGCCGCTTGCTGCGCCGCGCTGTTCGCTACGGAAAGGTGCTGGGTCTGGATAAACCGTTCATGTATTCGCTGACCGAAATCGTCGGGGATATCATGGGCGTGTACTACAAAGAGGTTATTGAAAAGCGGGATTACATCGAAAAAGTGGTCCGGACAGAGGAAGAACAGTTCCACAAGACGCTGTCCGACGGCTTGAATATTCTGGCCGATATTACGGCCGAGGTGAAGAAGCAGGGCAAAACGGTCATCAGCGGCAGCGATGCGTTCAAGCTGTATGATACGTACGGCTTCCCGTTTGACCTGACTGAGGACTATGCGGCCGAGAACGGGCTGACCGTGGACCGCGAAGGCTTCGATGCGGCGATGCAGGAGCAGCGCGAGCGTGCCCGTTCTGCCCGGCATGAGACTGGCAGCATGAACATTCAGGGCGGCGTGCTGTCGGATTACACGGAGAAGAGTGCTTTCGTTGGGTACAGCGACATGGTCCATCAAGCGAAGGTGCTGGCGATCGTTGCCGGCGACCAGTTCGTGGACAGCCTCAGCGAAGGCGAGACGGGACAGGTCATTCTGGATGCGACACCGTTCTACGCTGAAAGCGGCGGCCAGGTAAGCGACCAGGGGATGATCGAAAGCGGCTCGGCCCGGGCTCGCGTCGAGGAGCTGTTCAAGGCTCCGCATGGACAGCATGTCCATGTCGTTACGGTGGAATCCGGGGAGCTGAAGGTCAATGAAACGGTACAAGCCCAGGTTGACCGTTCGCAGCGCCAGGACGTTGTGAAGAACCACACGGCGACACATCTGCTGCACAAAGCGCTGAAAGAAGTGCTCGGCGACCATGTCAACCAGGCGGGATCGCTTGTGGAGCCGCAGCGACTGCGCTTCGACTTCTCTCACTTCGGCAGCATTACGCCAGAGGAGCTGGCGGACATTGAGCGCCGTGTGAATGAACAGATCTGGAAGGCGACGCCGGTCGTCATTGACAACAAGCCGATCGACGAAGCGAAAGCGATGGGCGCGATGGCGCTGTTCGGTGAGAAATACGGCGACATCGTGCGCGTCGTCCAGGTCGGTGATTACAGCATCGAGCTGTGCGGCGGCTGCCATGTGGACAATACGGCCCAGATTGGCATCTTCAAATTGCTCGGCGAGAGCGGCATCGGCTCCGGCGTGCGCCGTATTGAAGCTGTCACCGGCCGTTATGCTTACGAATATACGGAGGAGCAGCTTGATCTTCTCAAGCAGTCGGCCGGGCTGCTCAAGAGCAGCGTGACCGATGTGCCTAAACGGATTGAAGGTCTGCATCAGCAGGTGAAGGAGCTGGCGCGTGAGAACGAATCGCTGCAGGCGAAGCTCGGCGCGATTGAAGCTGGACAATTGACGGATAAAGTGAAGCAAGTGGGAGATACTTCCTTACTGGCGGCTGAAGTTTCGGCAGGCGGTATGGACGCCCTGCGCACCATTGCAGACGAGCTGAAGACCAAGCTGCCGGATGTTATTCTGGTTCTTGGCGCCAAGGCAGGAGAGAAGGTCAACTTTGTAGTCGCGGTGCCGCAGGAGCTTGTGAAGAAAGGCTACCATGCCGGGAAGCTGGTTAAAGAGGTTGCTTCTGTATGCGGCGGCGGCGGCGGCGGACGTCCTGACATGGCTCAGGCCGGAGGGAAAGATGCCTCGAAGCTTGCGGATGCACTGAAGCGTGCGGAGGAACTTGTCAGCGCGGGTGTATAGTTTCAAGCGGCGCTTCCTCTGTAAGCGATCCTGAATTTTTTGGAGAAGTCTCTAAAAATTTGGGTTGGATTTCCTTACTGAGGAAGGATTATGTTATGATAGAAGGAAAGATCAAAGCTGGTTACATCCATTCGGGCGAAGCATGGTTAACATGTTCTTTGAAGAAGCGAGGTGTCACACATGGACTCCATGGATAAGACAGTCAAGTTCAATGTAAAAGGTGATGAGAAGGAGGCTTCTGCCCAGGACATACTCCTCTCGGTATACGATTCGCTGGTCGAGAAGGAGTACAACCCGATCAATCAGATTGTCGGGTATCTACTGTCCGGGGACCCTGCGTATATACCTCGGCACAACAACGCCAGAAGTTTGATCCGGAAGAAAGAACGAGATGAATTGATTGAAGAGCTGGTCCGGTTCTATCTAGCCAATCATCGTTAGGAGTGCATGCATGAGGGTTATGGGTTTGGATTACGGGGATCGCAGAATCGGCGTTGCCCTGAGCGATGCGTTCGGCTGGACGGCCCAAGGGCTCGAAGTGCTGGAGCGGCGCAAGGACAGCGGCGAGCTGGACAGAATCGCTGAGCTCGTTAAGGAACACGAGGTCAGCGAAATCGTGGTCGGTCTGCCTAAAAATATGAACGGCACGATTGGTCCCCGGGGTGAAATCTGTATGGAATTCGCGAGCACGCTTCGTGAAGCCCTGTGTTTACCCGTTCACCTTTGGGATGAACGGCTGTCAACTGTATCTGCTGAAAGGACATTGCTTGAAGCCGATGTCAGCCGTAAGAAGCGCAAACAGGTCGTGGATAAAATGGCCGCAAGCTTGATTTTGCAAAACTACTTAGATTCTAAAAGGTAAAGGTGAGGGTGATATCACATGGCGAATGAATTTATTGGCATGGAAGAGGAACCGGAAATTATTTATATTCCTGATGACGAGGGCAACGAGGAAGAGTTCGAAGTCATCATGAAGTTTGAGGTGGACGGCTCGGATGCCAGGTACCTGATGGTTGTGCCGAGGGAAGCTGCCGACGAGGAGACCGATGAGGTGTATGCGTTCCGCTATGAAGAGGATGGGGACGATCTCAAGCTGTACATGATCGAAGACGACGAGGAATGGGCGGTTGTCGAAGAGACTTTCAACACCCTGGTTGAAGAGTTGAACGGAGGCGACTAAAGAAGTGGCAGATTTTTCAGTGGAGAACATCGTATGGACTCAGGTGCTGAGAGAAACATTCGGCGAGAGCGTTGAGCTTGAGGATGAGGATGGCCGTATTGAAGTCTATGATATTGCTGCCGAGTTCGAGGTGGACGGTCAAGGCTATGCGATATTGGTTCAGCCGGACCGCAGCGCTGAAGAGTATGAGGTGCTTCGTATTGTGAAGGAGTCTGACGGCAGCCTGAAGCTTGCCACCGTCGATGATGATGAGGAATGGGAGAACGTGTCCGAGCTCTATGATGAGCTGACATTCCCCGAAGGTGACGAGGACTAGGGCAAGAATCGGCTGAAAGGCCCATAATTTCAAATGAAAGTCTGGAAAGGGCGGAGTTCTTCGCCCTTTTTGGTTGTGAAGGGATGAGAATATTGAAAAAGCTGGGTATTGTCATTCTGGTGCTGCTGCTCATTGGCGGCGGAGGCGCCTTTTATATATGGAACGGTCTTCAGCCTGTTCCAGATTCGGATACGCCGGTTGAGTTTACGGTGAGTCCGGGGATGGGCACGGCGGCGATTGCCGATCTATTAGAGGAAAAGGGACTTATTAAGAATGCATTATTGCTGAAAGGTTATCTGAGGCTGAAGGACGAAGGCAGAAATCTGATGGCCGGCACTTATGAAGCTTTACCGGGCACCAGCTTCGAGCAGCTCTTGTCGATGATGAACAATGGCGAGGTCAAGCCGGAGGAGATGATCCGCTTTACGATACCGGAAGGCTACACGGTGAAGCAGATGGCAGAGACGATTGCACGCGATGGGGATGTGGACAAGGAACAATTTCTTCAGCTGGCCGATCAGCGGGCGGGCTGGGACGTGCCGATCATCGAAGAAATTCCGGATAACGAGGATCTGACGCATGTGCTGGAAGGTTATCTGTTCCCCGCGACCTACGAGATTCCGAAGAAGAATGCCTCTGCCGAGACGGTCATCAAGACGATGCTGGCGGAAATGGACAAGCGTCTGGCGGAAATCCCGGGCTGGGAGGATATGCTGAAGGAGCGGGGTGTCACGCTGCATGAGCTGATGACCATCGCCTCCCTGGTGGAAAGGGAAGTTGTTGTCGATCACGAGCGCCCGCTTGTGGCTGGCGTCATCTATAATCGATTGGAGCAGGATATGAGGCTCGAGATCGACGCGACGGTTCAGTATTTGCTTGACAAACCGAAGGAGCGGCTGCTGTATGCCGACCTTGAGGTTCAGAGCCCTTATAATACGTATCGCAACAAGGGGCTTCCGCCTGGGCCGATTGCAAGCCCGAGCCTGGAGTCGATCAAGGCCGCATTGATGCCGGAGAAGTCCGAGTATTTATTTTATGTGACCAAGAAGGATGGGACGCAGGAGCACTTATTCGCTAAAACCTATCAGGAACATTTGAAAAACATCGAAATCAGCAACAAGACGGCACAATAGGTGTAGGAGGAAACGCTCATGATTAGAAAACCAGAGCTGTTGGCGGCGGCTGGTTCTGTCGCTGAAGCGAACGTTTATTTCGAAGCAGGCGCAGATGCCCTTGTCGTCGGTGAAGACCGGTTCGGGATGAGACTTCCCGGCAGCATGAATCCGGATCATATCCGAGAAGTTACGGAGCTGGCCCATGCCAGCGGTCGAAAAATTTATGTATGCATGAACAATCTGATGACCAATGATCTGCTTGCCGATCTACCGGATTATGTAAAGACGCTAGGAGCGATCGGCGTGGATGGGGTAGAGTTCAACGATCCGTCGGTGCTGACGTCCGTGAAGACGATCGCGCCGCAGATCAAGCTGCACTGGAATGCCGAGATGACGGCCACGAATTATTCGACAGCCAACTATTGGGGCAGCAAGGGAGCATCGCGAGTCATTCTTGCCCGTGAACTGAACATGGATGAAATTACGGAGATGAAGCCGCAGCTGCAAGTGGAGGCGCAGGTTCAGATTCATGGTATGACCAATATCTATCACTCCAAGCGCCGCCTGGTCCAGAGCTACATGGCGCATCAAGGCAGACCTGTAGGTGACGAGGAGAATCTGGGGAAAGAAAGAGGCCTGTTTCTGATCGAGGCCGAAAGACAGGAAGAGAAGTATCCGATCTATGAGGATGTGAACGGAACTCATATTATGAGCTCTGAAGATATCTGTATTCTCGAGGATTTGCATCTGCTGATGTCAGCAGGTATCGACAGTTTCAAGGTAGAGACGCTGCTCAAGCCGCTCTCCTACAACGAGAAGGTGCTTCGCATTTACCGGAATGCGATAGACCTGTATGCGGCCGATCCGAATGCATACGCCTTTCAGGAGGCGTGGATGGACGAAATTCGCGCCATTCAGGACCCTGAGCGTGAACTGTCGTTTGGCTTTTTCTATAAGGAACAAGTTTATTAAGGAGTGGACAGCATGGAAGCTATGGCGAAGCCACAATATAAAGGCAAACGTTACCGGTTGGCTAAACCGGAGCTGCTTGCGCCTGCCGGCAACCTGGAGAAGTTGAAGTTTGCGGTGCACTACGGTGCAGACGCTGTATATATCGGCGGCCAGAAGTATGGTCTCCGCTCGAATGCGGACAATTTCAGTTTTGAAGAGATGAGAGAAGGCGTCGAGTTTGCCAACCGTTACGGGGCGAAGGTGTTTGTAGCAACCAATATCTATGCCCATAATGAAGATATCGAGGGCATTGAGGCGTATTTGAAGAAGCTGGAGGAAGTCGGCATTGCTGCGATTATTGCGGCAGACCCGGCGATCATCGAAGTGGCTAAACGTGCCGCTCCGAAGCTTGAGGTTCATCTGAGCACACAGCAATCCACGCTGAACTGGCAAGCGGTAAAGTTCTGGAAGGACGAAGGACTGCCTAGGGTCGTACTCGGGCGGGAGACGAGTCTGGAAGAGATTGCGGCGATTAAAGAACATGTCGATATCGAAATCGAGGCTTTCATTCATGGAGCGATGTGCTCTTCCTTCTCCGGGCGCTGCGTGCTCTCGAACCATTTTACCGATCGGGACTCCAATCGCGGCGGCTGCTGCCAATCGTGCCGCTGGAAATACGATCTGTTCGAGGACGGCAGAAGCGAGGAGAGCTGGGTGTCCGAAGAGAGTATGATGGAGCAGGCTCCACCGGCGCTGTCGCCGTTCAAGCCGGGCGTAACCCAAATTCCGCTGTTTCAGCCGGAAGACAATCTGTTTACGATGGGTTCGAAGGATCTGTGCATGCTTGAACATATCCCCGATCTGATCGAGGCAGGCATCGACAGTTTCAAAATTGAAGGACGGATGAAGTCGATTCATTATGTTGCCACGGTCGTCAATGTGTACCGCCAGGCGATTGATTCGTATATGGCAGATCCGGAAGGCTATGTTCTGAAGCCGGAATGGGTGGAGGAGATCAACAAGGCGGCCAACCGTCCGCTGAACACCGGATTTTTCTATGATACCCCGGACCATGAAGATCATATTTATGAGCCGGAGGAGAAAGCGGTGCCGTATGATTTTGCAGGACTGGTGATGGAATATGACGATAGCACCGGAACCGCGATCATCCAGCAGCGCAATCATTTCAAGCCGGGAGACGAAATCGAATTCTTTGGTCCGGAAGGCACCTTCTTTAAACAGAAGGTAGGCTCGCTTGAAGATGAGAGCGGGGCTCCGCTTGACGCGGCGCGTCATCCGCTTCAGCTCGTTCGGATGAAGGTGGAGCAGCCTTTGAAGAACTTTGATATGATGCGCAAACGGAAAGGATAGTCGGTCCGTAATGGACTGGTTCTAGGTCATATTAACTAGGTTTGACATGAATCCGGGTCGCCCGACGCCCCCCGGATTCTTTTTTTATTCAAAAAAATAGGGATGTTGTATTAATTTTTTTGCGAAAAGCCAAAGAAAAACGCCCCTACCTGACGAAATAAAATAGTAAAGGGGAGTTGTGTCACGTCAACTAACCATATCATAAAAAGAATGTGGCAGGTGAACAGCAAATGTCAGATGTAGAACAGCAGGAAAAGAAACCGAAACAAGACAAGCTGAAGGACAAGAAGAACAGGGAGAAGAAGGACAAGAAGCCGAAGGAAGGAAAGGGCCTCTTCAGTTCTTGGTCATCCAAGGGAATACATAACGTGAAATCGGTTGCATCATCGGCGGTTACCGCGTTTGGTAAGACATCCTTTAACCCGGCTAAGTCGGTAGGAATTCGTTTGTTCCTCGTGTTTTTCACAGCAATCGTAGCATTTGTGGTGATTTTGGGATGGCTCTCCTATAATCAGGCGCGGAACACGATTGTGAAGAACGCAGCCAACGCCAACCAGCAGATGATTATCCAGACGTCGGAGAAAATCGATATTATTCTGGATAAGTACGAAAATATGGGGCGGCAAATTTTTTACGACAACGATCTGCAAAAACTGCTTTATTCTTTCAAGCATGACAATTTGAGCGATTACGACAAATTTACGGTTGAACGGAGCATTCGTGACAGGCTGTCCAACCAAATTACGTCGGATTCGGTCATTAGAGCCATGTATCTGATCCCGACCGATCAGGAAATTATGATCTCGGCAGGGCAGGTATCTGCGGATGCTAAGTCGGTATACGAAGAGCCTTGGTTCATCGAACTGAAGGAAGGAACACAGAAACTGACTTGGGTTCCGACAAAGGCGAACAGCGGAGCGCCTTATTTCACCGTAGCGCGTGCACTCGGCTCCATGAATGATCTGAACAGCACGTATGTCGTTATGATTGATCTGGACGTCAGTGTGCTGAATGAGCAGCTCGCGGGCATCAACCTTGGTGACCAGGGGCAGCTGCAGCTGGTAAGTCCGGAGGGAACGGTCGTATCAAGCTCTGTCATCGGCTTGAACGGAACAGAGACGAATCTGAGCTTCCTGCAAGAGCTTCCTGAGGATAGCAGAACGGACAATCTGACGACAAGAGACGAAGAGCACCGTTCGGTCCTTGCCGTGTACAACAAGCTCGCCACGAACGATTGGAAGCTGGTAGGGGTTGTACAGGAAAGGGAACTGACTAAGGATGCCACCTCGATCCTTTTCATTACTTGGATTGTAGCTGCGGTAGACGTTGTGGTTGCGATTCTGATCGGCATATGGATGGTACGTATGATTGCCCGTCCGCTTGGCAAACTGAACCTTCTGATGAAGGAAGGGGCCAAAGGAAACCTGAACGTTCGTACGGATCACAAAGGCCAGGATGAAATCGGCCAGCTATCGGCCAGCTTTAACGATATGATGGAGCAGATCACCAAGCTGGTGCAGCAAACGAACAATACGGCGCAGGATGTTCTGAGTACGGCGGCTGAGCTTAGCGACGCCTCCAAGAAAACAGCTATTTCCGCTAAAGAAATTGCGGTGGCCACCGAAGAGATTGCCAACGGCGCAAGCAGTCTTGCTGTGGAAGCAGAGCGCGGCAGCGATCTGACCAACCATATTTCCCAGCAGATGAAAGTCGTTGTTAACGCCAATGAAGAGATGGGCAAATCGGCTCGTCATGTTGAAAGCTCCAGTGAGCTCGGTACGAAGCATCTTAACGACCTGCTTGATAAAACGCATCAGACGGAAGATATGACACGTTCGATGATGCGCAAGGTTGATGAACTGAAAGAAACGACATCTTCGGTTGTGAAGGTGCTCGATGTGATGCAGAACATTACGAAGCAAACGAATATTCTGTCGCTTAATGCTACGATTGAAGCAGCTCGAGCTGGCGCTGCCGGCCGCGGGTTCATGGTGGTTGCCGATGAAATTCGTCAGCTGGCAGAGCAGTCCAGACAGTCGATTGACATGGTTAGCCAGATTACAGACCGCATCATGACAGAGATGAATGAAACGGTTCAAGTGCTGCTGGATGCGAACCCGCTCTTTAAAGCACAGATGGATGCGGTGAAGGAAACCAGCGATATCTTCCTGTCGGTAAGACAGCAGATGGGCGAGTTCATCGAGCGGCTGGATTCCGCTACAAGCTCCATTGGTGAACTGAACGATTCTCAGAATGTATTGTCTGAAGCGATGAGCAATGTGAGTGCGGTGGCTGAGGAGTCTTCGGCGACGTCCGAAGAGGTGGCTTCGCTCTCGAACGAGCAGCAGAACATCAGCAATCAGCTTGTGAACCTGTCGAGCAAGCTGGAGAACGTATCGAAAGAGCTGAAAGAAACGCTGTCTCGCTTCACGGTTTAAGTCTAGAGAGAAAGACTCGCCTAAACGCGGGTCCGGGATATGTTAAGGTTAGTCATCCTACGAAACGTCCTTTCAACATGGGGCTTCATGCCCCCATGCGGGAAGGGCGTTTTTCGCATTTATTGGGTTGATCGGGGAAGGCTCCTTTCAGAATGGCAGGTTGCGGGGCGCTGCTACGGGCAATACTGAAAAAGAAATCTTACAAGCGGAGGGATGTTGGATGAAGCTTGACCGCAAGCAGCGGGTCGTCTACGGCTGGCTGATTCTGACCTTATTCATTCTCATACTTGCCGGAAGGCTGGCCTGGGTGCAGCTTGTCATGAAACATCAGCGTATGCCGGGGAGCAATCATACGATGATTGAGGCGTCCTTGTACCAGAGGGAACGGGGCGTGGTGCTGGATTCCGGCCGAGGTCATTTTACGGATCGCTATGGGCAGCCGCTAACAGGGCATCTGATATGGACGGCCGTTCTGTTCCCGATGAATAAGGCAGAGTGGAGCGAGGCTCAGCCCAAGCTGCGGCAGTTGTCCGATATTTTGAATACCGATTATGATGCGCTGACTGACCAATGGCATAAGAGTCATGAACCGATTCTATGGCATGCCCAATCGTCGCCTGTGCCCACCGCTTTGTCTAGTGAACAGATCGCACGGATTCATGAGCTGGAGCTGGAATATATTCAAGTGCTCCCTTATCAGCAGCGCTATCCTGCCGGGCTTTCCGGCATGCAGTGGCTTGGCTATGTGTCGGGGCAGCGCAAGGAGAACCTGTTCTATAAAGATGATCCCGAGATCAAGGGAAACAGCGGGCTGGAGAAAGCGCTGGACCCGATTATACGCGGTGATGAACCGACCATTGTATATTTCCCGGTGAACGGCGGCAACCATGTTATTCAGGATATGGAACCGATGGTGAAGGCTTCGAGTAATCCCTATTATCCTCTGCGTGTACAGAGCACCATCGATGCAGGGATGCAGCAGGCGATTGAGGATTTAACCGAAAAGGCCAACATGGGCAAAGGGGCAGTTGTTGTGCTGGATGCCCGCAATGCTGACATTTTGGCCATGGTATCCAGGCCTTTCTATAATCCCGAAGACATCCATCCGGAAGCGGGGGAATGGGAGAATCGGGCGGTTAAGGCTGCGGTGCCGGGTTCAATCTTTAAGCTGGTCACCGCAGCGGCTGCGCTGGAGCATGGCGTCGTCAAGCCCCGGGAGAAATTTCATTGCAGCGGTGAATACGGAAAATACGGTCTGTCCTGCTGGAAGGAAGGCGGCCATGGGACGATTACGGCTGAAGAAGGGTTTGCGCATTCATGTAATGTTGTGTTCGCCACACTGGCCGAACGGCTGACGCATGAACAGCTTGAAGCGGCAGCGAATTCGCTTGGACTTGGACAAACCGTGGGCTGGCAAGCTAAAGATCTGCTTGGTTTAAGCGTGTTGAAGCCGCTGGACCATGAGGAGCAAGGGACAATATTCGACAAATCAGCGGACAGATCAGATGCCGGTGAGCGGGTACAAACGGCCATCGGACAGCGTGATACGGCGATTAGCCCGCTTCAGGCTGCCAATATGGTCGTTACGCTGCTTCATGGAGGCGAGGTCCATAGACCCCGTTTGATGGACAAGCTGACCTATGCCAATGGTCAGCTATTGTATGAAGCGAAACCCGTGGTTATGGGGAAGCTGGGCGGCAACGGAAATATTTCCCGGGAAACATCCGCTATACTGCGTAAGTGGATGGAGGATGTAGTGCGTGAGGGGACAGGAAAATCACTGTTAAACCACAAGGCCAGATGGGCAGGAAAATCGGGTACCGCGCAAGTTAAAGTAAAGGGCCGCGCCCGGAATAACCAATGGTTTATCGGGTACGGCCCTGTCGAACAGCCACGGTATGCGGTGGCCGTGCTTGTGGAAGATCGCTCGCCTGACAGCAGTCATCAGGCTACGCAGCTGTTCGGTCAGGTGATTGATTTGTTGGCTTCTCCGGACTTTTCTGTTTCCGGCTCAGGATCGGCACGTTGAGTCATATCGAATGGAGATACATCAAACTCTTCGCTGGGCAGATGAATCCACTTTTGCAAATATCCTTGCTGAAGCAACTCTTTAAGCAAAATTAGCAGAATCGGGGCCAAGATAAGACCTGCCACGCCGAAGATAGACAAGGAGATAATCATGAAAGACAGCATAAGGAACGCAGATGAGATGCCGATGGAATTTCCTGCAATTTTCGGTTCGAGCAGCTGACGGGAAACCATGACGACTGCAAGCAGCACAATCAGACCGATCGCAAGGCCGCTATTGCCGACAATAAACAGATAAATGATCCACGGAATAAAAATAACCGGTACGCCGAGCAGTGGCAAAATATCAAAAACGGCACTGAACAGGGCGACAGAAAGCGCATTTGAGGTTCCAAGGATAAGCAGACCGACATATACAATGACAAAGGTAATGCTGACCAGTTTCAGTTGGGCCTTCAGGTAAGCGCCAATCGCTTTGAATACGTGGTCCTTCAGAAACTGAAAAGCGATTTTGATCGTTTTCGGTGTCTTGTCGGTGGCAATTTTTCTCCAGCTTGTAATTTCAATGCTAAGGAAGAAGGCGAGAATCATCGCGATCCCGAAATTGGCGATAAAACTGGAGAATGAACCCATGAAACCAACCATAAATAGAAAGAAAGACTTTGCGACGTTGGCACCGAAATTCGTGATGTTCTGGAAGAAGCTGTTCAAACGGTCGGTCAAATCCGGCGGCAATGCATCCAGCCTGGATTGAAGCACAAGCAGCCACTCCTGGAAATGGGTTTGCAGCGTGCGGGTGTATGCCGGAAGATTATCGTTTAAATGTGTAATTTGAGAAATAATGAGCGCGCCTGCTCCGAGCAGCAGCCCGGCTATAATCATTAGAAAGAGCAGGACGGATATGGCTGCAGCAATCGGTTTTGGCAAACCGCGGCGATGCAGAAATTTCGCAAGTGGCTCTATAATCAAAAATACCAGAAAAGACAGAAATACAGGCGCCGCAATTTGGTAAAGTTTACTAAAAATAAACATAATCAGGTATACCGTTAGTACAACTAAAGCGATGTCAAATGCGGTTCTCCAGTATTTTTTGTATAAGGGAAGCATGGTCTGGCATCGGCTCCTTTTTTTAGAAATGATCAATGATATCATTGTACACGATTTTCTAAAAAAAAGCCTATTTCTTTATGGGCTGTGATAAAATATGATAGTATGTTACAGAAATATAGAGATAAAAGCGGGGAGTTTGTATGCAGACAATACTGCTTTGGCTATTTTACCTTTCATCGTTTTATGCATTTATTCCCGGTATATTAACCCGGATTTTTGGCTTCCGAGTATTCCGCAGGGGGTCCGGGGAGAACGAGTTCGCTTTAACGTTTGATGATGGACCTGATCCTCATTATACGCCCAAGCTGCTTGATCTGCTGCGGCGTTACGATATGAAGGCTACCTTTTTTGTGGTTGGTTCCCATGCGGAGCAGCATCCTGAAGTCGTTCGACGCATTCATGAGGAAGGTCATCTGATCGGTATTCATAATTATGTTCATAAGAGCAATTGGTTGATGAGACCCGTGACTGTTCGCCGGCAAGTCCAGCGGACCGATGATATTATATTCTCGATCACCGGAGAGCGAACAACTTATTACAGACCTCCCTGGGGGATCGTAAATCTGTTTGATTTCGCTAAGAATACAGGCTGCAGAATTATTCTATGGTCATCCATGTTCTACGACTGGCGCAGCAAGATCGGCGCTGACCGGCTGACGCAGCGGATGCTAAGCAAGCTGCGTGATGGAGAGGTCATGCTGCTGCATGATTGCGGGACGACGATGGGGGCTAACCCGGATGCTCCCGAGCAGATGCTGATTGCGCTGGAACGTGTGCTTAAGGTGGCGAAGGAGAAGGGGATGAGAAGCATTCGTATCGACCGTATGTTGGAGAAGGAAGGCAAGGCTAAGGCCAAGAAGCTGTCTCCGGCCAAAAGAATGCTGGTATCAGCGTGGCTCCTGTGGGAGAAAGCGTTCCATGCCCTGTTCACACTTCGGACTGTAACCCCGTCCGACCCGATGCTGCACTTCCGTGTTCGCCCTTATCGGGGGCAGCCGGTTACGCTGGAGGATGGCAGCCGGATTGAGAAGGGTGACAAGATTGTTGAGTTGCATTTTGACAACAAAAAGCTGTTTGAGCTTGGCAGTCGTTCGAGATCGGAGATGCAGCTGGCGATTCAGATGATCCGTGCAGTTCAGAAGGATCTGCCGACACTTGCAGATATGGTGCTGGAGCGGCCGGAGCTTCAAGGATCCAAAGGATTGTACGGTGTGACCATGATTTCCCGGGGGCCGGAGCAATTCGGGTTTCAAATTCTGGATCTGCCGTCAGGCTGGTTCGCCAGCTCGACTCGAATCTATCTGAAGCTGCTGCTTAGCGTCATTCATCCCAAAGGCAAATCGCGCCTGAAGGATGGGACCCAGGCGATGGAGCCCAAAATGCTGTATATGCCGGTTGAAGTATTGATTGAGCGCTACGCCAGCAAAAAGAGGCCATCCTCTGCCGTCGCCGCCATTGCCGACGAGGCTCACGAGCATGACGAGATGAGTGAGCTGACCGCCATGGCAGGCGCTTCTTCCAAGGGCATTACCGCAGTGCCACGATAATAAGGTTCACGCACTTATTCATGGAATACCGTTCGTTAGTTCGTTATATAAGATAAGGGGTTATCCCGTCCGTACCATCTGTGTACGGAACGCGGATAACCCCTTTGATGTTTCAGGCGAAATTCGGTTAGATTTTCAATACGCCGCCGGAGCTGGCGTTAGTGACAAGCTTGGAATAGCGGGCGAGATAGCCTGTTTTTACTTTCGGCTGGAACTCAACCCACTTGCTGCGGCGACGCTCCATCTCTTCATCGCTTACGCCCAGCAGCTGGATGACACGATTGTTCAGATCAAGCTCGATAATGTCACCGTCTTCTACGAAGGCAAGCGGTCCGCCTTCCGCAGCTTCAGGGGAAATATGCCCAATGCTGATCCCGCGGGAAGCTCCTGAGAAGCGGCCGTCTGTGATCAGGCCGACTTTGGCGCCGAGACCCATACCTGCAATCTGGGAAGTTGGGGCCAGCATTTCCGGCATGCCGGGGCCGCCCTTAGGGCCTTCATAGCGGATGACCACCACATGGCCTTCCTTGACTTTGCCGTTCGCGATGCCTTCCAGCGCTTCGTCCTGGGAGTTGAAGCAGATGGCCGGGCCTTTATGGTATCCACCAACCGACGGATCAACAGCGCCGACCTTGATGATGGAGCCTTCGGGCGCCAGGTTGCCGTATAGGACAGCGAGGCCGCCTTTCTCCGAATAGGGCTGATCGATCGGATGAATAACGTTGGTATCCTGGATCTCGCAGCCGGTCACGTTCTCGGCCAGCGTCTTGCCTGTTACCGTAATGCAATCGCCATGCAGCGCACCCGGCTTCTTCAGCAGCTCGTTCAGAACGGCGCTGACACCGCCGGCGATGTGCACATCCTCAATGAAATAATCCGAGGCAGGTGCCAGTTTGGAGATGTGAGGCACGCGGTCAGCTACTTCATTGATCCGCTCCAGCGGATAGTCGAGTCCGGCTTCATGTGCGAGTGCAAGCGTATGAAGCACCGTGTTGGTCGATCCGCCCATAGCCATATCGAGCGCAAATGCGTTGTCGATCGCTTCAACCGTCACGATGTCGCGCGGCTTCAGATCCATCTTCACGAGCTCCATCAGCTGGCGAGCCGATTGCTTCACAAATTCCTTGCGTTCTTCGGCTACTGCGAGAATGGTGCCGTTGCCTGGCAAAGCCAGACCGAGCGCTTCCGCGAGGCAGTTCATCGAGTTGGCGGTGAACATGCCGGAGCAGGAGCCGCATGTTGGACAGCCGAACTGTTCTAGCTCGAGCAAATCATCATCGCTGATCTTGCCGACCTGATGGGCACCTACGCCCTCGAATACGGAAGTGAGGGAAAGGCGGCGTCCTTTGCTGTCCACGCCTGCTTTCATCGGACCGCCGCTGACAAAGATGGTCGGAATGTTGACCCGCAGCGCACCCATCAGCATGCCCGGTGTAATTTTGTCACAGTTCGGAATGCAGACCATGCCGTCGAACCAGTGAGCCGATACGACGGTTTCCAGGGAATCCGCAATGATCTCGCGGCTTGGCAGCGAGTAGCGCATGCCGATATGCCCCATCGCGATGCCGTCATCAACGCCGATGGTATTGAACTCGAAAGGCACGCCGCCGGCTTCGCGGATCGCTTCCTTCACCAATTTGCCGAATTCCTGCAAATGCACATGGCCCGGCACAATATCGATATAAGAGTTGCAGACGGCGATGAACGGCTTGCCGAAGTCCTCTTCCTTAACCCCGGCTGCACGCAGAAGACTGCGGTGCGGCGCACGGTCAAAACCTTTTTTGATCATGTCTGAACGCATTTTTTTTGCTGTCATGATGTCAGTTCTCCCCCCAGATCATTCTAATATTACCGCGCTTTAGTGCGGTTATCCGACAAAGCAATCGGGTACCTGTGAACAAGTACACGATTCGGTTTTAAATGAGTCTATCACAAAAAGGGAGGTTTTTCTACCAGGTGTTCATAGGGAAGAGGGGGAGTTTTATGGTAAACATGAAGAAGCCTGCTCCGGTTGCGAAAGAGCAGCAGGCTTGAAGGGATGGGCGGGACGGGATCAGCGTTTGCCGCCTTTGCGCCCGATTTTCTGATAAAACTCACGGTCATGATTGCGGGAAGTCGCTTCGCCGCCCTTCTGGCCGATTTCCTGATAAAATTCACGGCTATGGTTTCTGGAGGTGGCTTGTCCGCCTTTCTTGCCGATTTCCTGATAGAACTCGCGGCTGTGATTTTTGGCTGTAGCCTCGCCTCCCAAGCGTCCAGCTTCTTCTCGCGTCATTTTTCGTTTATTGTTGTTGGCCACGGTTGTTCACTCCCTACTTGTAGTTGTTATGCTGATGTTATAGGTTACTTACCACCGCCTATTTGTCATGAATCACAATATTTAACTAAAGAATGGAAAATTAACAAGGGATATTCGGCATTCAATTTTGCGGCCGCAAACATCAAAAGTTCATGTTGACCGGCGAAGTGCGCTGTTGAAAAATAAGGAAAAGGTTATGTACAATCGGAGAGTACGATAAAACTTAAATTAAGCTGGCTGAAATAGAAGGAGGACACGCCTTGGCACGGTTGGAGGCAGGAGGGCGCGTAGTACCCTGTAGAGGAGTTTTATTTGACAAGGACGGGACTTTGCTGCATTTCATGGCGCTATGGGGAGGCTGGACCGATTATGTGCTGAACGATTTGGAGCAGCTCCTTGAAATGATGGGCGCCAAGCTCACCTGTCCGCGCGAGCGGCTGCTTGGCACCATGCATGATGCAAGCGGCAGGGTGTGCGATTATGACGTTCAGGGGCCGCTTGCTATGGCCACGGTTGAGGAATCGATCGGTTTGTTGGCCTGGCAGCTGTATGCGGCTGGCATGCCATGGAATGAGGCGACAACGCAGGTACGGCAGATCACCAAAAATGCGATGCACGAGGTGCGGCGTCAGAAACCGGCTTTCCCGATGCCGGGGCTGCAGCATTTTTTGGAGGCATGCCGCAAGGCTTCGCTGCCCATGGGGGTAGTGACCTCGGACAACACGGACGGGACGCTGGAGCAGCTGGAATGGATCGGACTGAAGCCGTATTTCCCGGTTGTTCTCGGACGGGATCGGGTAAGCAGCGGCAAGCCTCATCCGGAGATGGCCGAAATGGCGTGCAGCATGCTTGGCATCGATCCGGCTGAAGCGGTTGTGATCGGGGACAGCAATGCCGACATGCAGATGGCGAAGCAGGCCGGAGCGGCGCTGGCCATCGGGCTGTACCAGGGGCAAGGGGAGCCGGTTCATCTGGTGGATGCCGATGTTGTCATATCGGATTATAATGAATTAAAAGTACTTGTTTGAAAAGCACAGGTGTTATTCCTATATTGGCTGGACGGAGGTGTGTGGAATGGAAAGCAGGCAAAAGATCGAGCAGTTGGCAACTTGGATCGAATCAAGCGAATACATTGTTTTTTTCGGAGGCGCCGGTACCTCCACGGAAAGTGGTATACCTGACTTCCGTTCGGCTGCGGGCCTGTATCAAAGCGAGCATCAATCCCCGTATCCGCCGGAGGTGATGCTGAGTCATTCGTTTTTCATGAAGCATCCGGAGGTGTTTTTTGATTTCTACCGGAGCAAGATGCTGCATCCCGATGCTCAGCCAAACGGCTGCCACCGGCTGCTGTCCAGACTGGAGGAAGCAGGCAAGCTGAAGGCGATCATCACGCAAAATATCGATGGGCTTCACCAATCGGCAGGCTCGAATATGGTTCTGGAACTGCATGGCTCGGTTCATCGCAATCATTGTATGGATTGCCGCCGCTTCTTCTCGCTTCAGGACATCATGGGCATGGATGACCTGGTTCCGCGTTGTCCGGATTGCGGGGGAATTGTGAAGCCGGATGTCGTCCTGTATGAGGAGGAGCTGAACCATCAGGTGCTGACCCGGGCCATTGCAGAAATATCGACGGCGGATCTGCTCATCATTGGAGGAACGTCGTTGACCGTTCATCCTGCCGCCGGACTGGTGACTTATTTTCATGGCTCCAAAACCGTGCTTCTGAATGCGGACCCGACCCCCTATGATCACCGCGCAGGCCTGATCATTACCGACCGCATCGGTCAGGTCATGACGGAGGTTGACAGATTGATTCGCTAGCGGCTGGGACCGGATTCGGTCCATGTCCTAAGCGGCAAAGGCCGGCAAGCAGGTGCAGAGCTTGTCCATGATGCCGCAGGCCGAAGCAAGCGAGCCTGCTGCGGGATCAGGCATGCTGAAATCGGTTTCTTGTAAAAGGATAGGCAAACGGGATAAGATGTACATGTAGTATATACGTTGATAACAGAGAGGCAGGGATCGCACGTGACTTATGTGGCAAGCGAGGATCGCTATGAAGGCATGATATACAATCGCTGCGGCAAATCGGGGCTCAAGCTTCCGGCTATTTCTCTTGGATTATGGCATAATTTTGGCGGTGTCGACACGTTCGAGAATGCGCGCAATATGATTACACGAGCATTTGATCTCGGCATTACGCATTTTGATCTGGCGAACAATTACGGTCCTCCTCCAGGCTCAGCCGAAGAGACGTTTGGCAGAGTGCTGGCGCGAGACCTGAGAAGCTACCGGGATGAGATGGTCATCTCCTCCAAGGCTGGATACTATATGTGGCCGGGCCCATACGGGGAATGGGGCTCCCGCAAATATCTCATTTCCAGTCTGGATCAGAGCTTGAAGCGGCTGGGCGTCGACTATGTGGACATTTTCTACTCACACCGGTTGGATCCCGAAACGCCGCTGGAGGAAACGATGATGGCACTGGATCATATCGTGCGCTCCGGCAAGGCGCTGTATGTCGGGATTTCCAACTATTCACCGGAAAAGACAGAAGAGGCGATTTCGATTCTGAAGAGCCTTGGCACACCGCTGCTCATTCACCAGCCAAGCTACTCCCTGCTGAACCGGACGGTGGAAAACGGGCTGCTGGATGTGCTTGAAGAGCATGGGGTCGGCAGTATCGCATTTACTCCCCTTGCCCAAGGCCTGTTAACGAACAAATACTTAAACGGGATTCCGGTGGATTCGCGTGCGGCAGGCGCCTCGGTATTCCTGAACGAGAAGCATATTACGCCTGAAGTGCTTCGCAAGATTCGAGCGTTGAACCAGATCGCCGCAGCCCGAGGGCAAAGCCTGGCCCAATTCGCGCTGGCCTGGGTGCTTCGAGGCGGAAGAGTGACCTCAGCCTTGATCGGAGCGAGCAAGGTCAGCCAGATTGAAGACAATGTGGCGGCTCTGAACAATCTGGAATTCTCGAAGGAAGAGCTGGATCGGATTGAAGCCATTCTGAAAACGGAGAATGAAGGAGCTTAATCGATCCGATCGGACGTGACGGTATTGAACGGAGTGACTTATAATGAATGAACAAGGCATCCTTGAGGGCAGGACATCACCCGACGGGATGCCTTGTTTATTTGTCTGGCGACGATGAGCGGCCTGCTATTTTTTGGCGGTAGCTGGTGGGAGATTGACCGAAGAAGCGCTTGAACTGTCTTGAAAAATAAAGCGGATCGGTTAAGCCGACCGAAGCGGATACCTGCTCCACGGACAGCTCGGGCCGCTCGCGCAGCAGCCGTTTGGACTGGTCGATTCGAAGCTTGAGCAGATAGGCTACCGGGGTCATGCCCGTTTCCTTCTTGAAAATGCGGGACAGGTAAGCCCGGTTGTAGCCAAGGCTGGCGCACATCTGTTCAATCGACACCGGATGGGCATACTGTGAGGTCATATAGTTGATCATCTGCTTGACGGTGCGCTGAATCTGGGGCTCGGCCATCGTCAGCTGCGCCGGCCTTTCCACGTGGTCCAGGCAATCCGCCAGGATCAGATGCAGGCAGCCGATGGCGGCCATATGTGCGCTTTCCCGCCGGGAGTTGAACCTGGACTGGATCATTGCGATATAGTGAGGAACCTGGCTGTCCAGCGTGACATGCAGAACCGGGTGCTCGGGGGAGAAGCCGGCAGCCTTCGCCTGCTCGCCGGCAAGCTCGCCATCAAAGGCGACCCAGCGATAGCGCCACGGGTTTCCTTCATCGGATACATAGCTGACAAGCTGTCCGGGATGAATGAGAAAGCAATCCCCGGGACCGAGATGATACACATCCGTTTCGGTCCGAAATACACCTTGTCCTGACTCAATGGCGTGCATCAGGTAATAGTCGTATATTTTCGGCCCGAGTGCATGCTTCGGCGGCGTCTGGCTTTCCCCGGCAAACAGCACACGGAGGGTTCCGTTCTCGGTCTGGGCTGGGTTTGAAGCGACGGAGTAGGTTTGAGCATTCATACAAGCATCGTCCTTTGGTTGAGAGGATGGCCTTTACATTGCGCTGATCGAGCGGTGCATGTTTGTTAACATTGTAACTTCAAAAGTCACATAAATCCATATCTAACACACAAGACTTCATTATCGGGCCCTACGTTTCATTATATACTGAGAACAGTGAAAGCACCTTATATAACGGGATGGAGTGATATCGTGAACACACAACTGCTAATAGATCGCTTTATGGAAAAGTATGGAGAGGCTGAACAGGAACTGCGGATTTTTAATGCCCCTGGCCGGGTCAATCTGATTGGCGAGCATCTGGATTACAACGGAGGCTATGTGCTTCCGGCAGCGCTTGAATTCGGAACAACATTGCTGATCCGTCCGCGCAAGGACGGGAAGATTTCGTTTGCTTCCACCAATCTGCCCTATGAGGCGGTGGTCAGCGCCGAGCCGGACTTTGGAGGAAAGAGCGGGGAATGGACGGATTATCCGGTCGGGGTCATCACCGAACTGAGCAAGCTGGACATTCGTTTGTCGCAAGGCTATGACCTGTTGTACCACGGGGACATACCGAACGGAGCAGGCCTGTCTTCTTCCGCTTCGATTGAGGTTGTCACCGTCTACGCGCTTATGACGATGGAAGGCCAGCCGGTGGATACGGTGGAGATCAGCAAGCTGTCCCAGCGCGCCGAGAATCTGTTCGTGGGCGTGAACTCCGGCATTATGGATCAGTTCGCGGTCGCGAACGGCAAGCGGAACCATGCCATTCTGCTGATGTGCGACACGCTGGAATATGAGCTGGTTCCTTTTGAGACAGGCGACTACAAAATTGTGATCGGCAATACCAACAAACGGCGCGGACTGGTTGACTCTAAGTATAATGAGCGCCGCAGCGAATGTGACCGGGCGCTGGAAATGCTGCAGGCTAAAGTGCCGGAACTGCGCTATCTGGCAGAACTGAATCCGGTCTCCTTCGCAGAAGTAGCGGATGCGATTACGGATGAGACGGTGCTCAAGCGGGCCAAGCATGTTGTCGAGGAGAATCAGCGGGTGCTGGATTCGGTGGCTGCACTGAAGAACGACGACCTGGAGGCATTTGGACAATTCATGAATCAGTCCCATGATTCCCTGCGGTATCAGTATGAAGTGACGGGTGATGAGCTGGATGCGATGGTAGAGGAAGCGCAGCGCGTTCCGGGCACGCTCGGTTCCCGAATGACCGGCGCAGGCTTCGGCGGATGCACGGTGTCGCTCGTTCACCAGGATGCCGTAGAGGAATTCATTCGGGAGGTAGGCAGCCGGTATGAGGCAAGAACGGGGTTGAAGCCGGACTTCTATGTGTGCGGTGTAGGCCAGGGTGTGCATGAAATGACCGAAGTGAAGGAGGGCAACTGATCATGGCGATTTTGGTAACCGGGGGAGCAGGGTATATCGGTTCGCATACGGTGGCGGAGCTGCTGGAGCGCGGAGAAGAGGTTGTGGTCATCGACAATCTGCAGACAGGTCACCGGGAGGCATTGCTCGGCGGAAAGCTGTATGAGGGCGATCTGCGCGACAAGGCGCTGCTCAAGAAGCTGTTTGCAGAGAACGACATTGATGCGGTCATTCACTTCGCGGCCAACTCCTTGGTGGGCGAGAGCATGAAGGACCCTGTGAAATACTATGACAACAACGTGTTTGGTACGCTCTGCCTGCTGGAAGCGATGAATGAAGCAGATGTGCGCAAAATCGTATTTTCATCAACAGCCGCTACCTACGGGGAGCCGGAAAAGGTGCCTATCGCCGAATCCGACCGGACCCAGCCAACAAATGTGTATGGTGAAACGAAGCTGATGATGGAGCGGATGATGTCCTGGTTTGATCAGGTGCTTGGCATTAAATATGTATCCCTTCGTTACTTCAATGCGGCGGGATCCCATGCCAGCGGCAAAATCGGTGAGGATCACCGTCCGGAGAGCCATCTCATTCCGCTGGTGCTGCAAACGGCACTGAAGCAGCGCTCGCATATTTCCGTCTTCGGTGAAGATTACGACACGCCGGACGGCACATGTATTCGCGACTACATTCATGTCAGCGATCTGGCGGATGCCCATCTGCGGGCGGTCGACTATCTGCGCCGCGGCGAACAGAGTAATGTGTTTAATCTGGGCAACGGCCTCGGCTTCTCGGTCAAGGAAGTGATCGAAACGTCCAAGCAGGTGACAGGGGTGGACATTCCAGTCGTAGTGGAGGCCCGCCGCGCCGGGGACCCGGCTGTTCTGGTCGCTTCCTCGGAGAAGGCGCGCACGGTGCTGGGCTGGAACCCGGTTCGCGTGAAGCTGGAAGACATTATCGAAAGCGCCTGGAGATGGCATAGCAGCCATCCGAACGGATACGGCGACAATTAAGGGGGACTTGACGATGGAGCAAGTGACAACCAGCGTTCCGGATGATCAGCAGGTGCTGCACGCGATTGAACGGCTTGTGCTGTTTGCCCTTCGCCAAGGGCTGATTCAGGAAGCGGATGTGGATTACTGCCGGAATCTGCTGCTTGACGATTTTGGCTTCAGCGAGCCTTATGCCGGCGAAGTAAGCGAGGAGCATCTTGATGGACCTCAGGCGCTGCTCGATGTGCTGATCGATTACGGCGCAGCTAAAGGTCTCATTCCGGAGAACACCGATACCTTCCGCGATCTGCTTGACGCCAAAATTATGGGCAGAGTGATGGGGCGGCCGTCCGAGATTACAGCCGCGTTCAAGACAGCGGAGCAGGAGCGGGGCATCGAAGCGGCGACCCGTCAATTCTACGAGCTGTGTATCGCTTCGAACTATATCCGGATGGACCGCATATCCCGGAATGAATACTGGAGATATGGCAGCGAGTACGGGGATATCGAGATTACGATCAATCTGTCCAAACCGGAGAAGAGCCCAAAGGAAATCGCGATGGCGAAGCTTCTCCCGCCGCCCGTTTATCCGAAGTGCCAGCTATGCCGGGAGAATGTCGGTTATGCGGGCCGGGTGAACCATCCTGCCCGGCAGAACCTGCGGATTATTCCGCTGGAGCTGAACGGTGAACCGTGGTTTTTCCAATACTCGCCATACGTTTATTATAATGAGCATTGCATTGTCTTCCATCGCGACCACATTCCAATGAAACTGACCAAGGATACGCTGGCCAGACTGCTCAGTTTTGTGGATGCTTTCCCACATTATTTCCTTGGGTCGAACGCCGATCTGCCGATCGTTGGCGGCTCCATTCTGACGCATGATCACTTCCAGGGCGGGCGGCATACGTTTCCGATCCAGCTCGCGCCTGAAATTGCGGAGTTCAAGCATGCCCAATATCCGGATGTAGCCGTCAGCATTGTCAAATGGCCGATGTCGGTCATCCGGCTGTCAGCTACAGACAGAGACGTGCTGCTCGAGTGCGCGAACGGCATCTATGAGGCCTGGAAAAGCTACAGTGATCCTTCGGTCGATATTATCGCCTCCACCGATAGCGAAGAAGGCCCTGTCCGCCACAATACGGTGACACCGATTGCCCGCAGAAATGCGGAAGGCGTGTATGAGATGGATCTGGTGCTGCGCAACAACCGGACCAGTGATGAACATCCGGAGGGCATCTTCCACCCGCATCGGGAAATGCATCATATCAAGAAGGAGAACATCGGCCTGATTGAAGTGATGGGGCTGGCGATCCTTCCTGGGCGACTGAAGGAGGAGCTCGGGATGATTGCCGACATTCTGTCCGGCAACGAGGAGCTGCTGGAGGCGAGCGGACAAGACAGTCATCCGCTGTTCGTCCACCGCGACTGGATTCAGGAACTGAAGGAGCGGACGCCAGGAGCTGCAGACCGGGAGCAGGCCGCTGAGCTGATTCGTCAGGAGGTTGGCCGCAAATTTACGACCATCCTCGAACATGCGGGAGTCTACAAGCAGACAAGCGAAGGGCAGCAAGCGTTTCGCGGATTTTTGGAGAGCATGGGCTATACCGCTCTGTAAACTTATATTCAATAGACAGACGGACGGTCGTTCTTTCCCCTCGGGTGAAAGGAACGGCCGTTTGTATTGAGAAGCGGAAGTGATATAATGAAAATCGTAGCACAAGTTATCAAAACATGATCTTTAATATATGGAGTACGGAGGTAGAGGCGCGATGAGAGCTTTTGAATTTCATAATGGCACACGATTGATTTTCGGTCAGGGCAAGCTGAGCTCGCTCAAGAATGAGGTTCCGAAATACGGAACGAATGTGCTGCTTGTCTATGGCGGCGGAAGCATCAAACGGAGCGGGTTATATGATCAGGTTATCACGCTGCTGAAGGAAATCGGGGCTGTTGTGACCGAGCTGAGCGGTGTGGAACCGAATCCTCGTCTGTCCACGGTTCATAAAGGCGTAGCCCTTTGCCGCGAGCATCAAGTGGATCTTGTGCTGGCTGTTGGCGGCGGCAGCGTGCTCGATTGTGCCAAGGCGATTGCCGTTGGTGCCAAGTACGAGGGAGATATGTGGGATTTCGTTGAGCGCAAAGCGATCCCGCAGGATGCGCTGCCGCTTGGAACTGTGCTAACGATGGCGGCGACCGGCTCGGAGATGAACGGCAACTCGGTCATTACGAACGAGGCAACCCAGGAGAAGATGGGCTGGGCAAGTCCATGGGCTTATCCTGCATTCTCCATTCTGGATCCTGTACATACGTATACGCTGCCTAAGGACCAGACGGTTTATGGCGTCGTCGACATTATGTCGCATGTGCTGGAGCATTATTTCCATCAGGATACCAACACGCCGGTTCAGGACGGCTTCTGTGAGACGCTGCTGCGCACGGTCATTGATACCGCTCCGAAGCTGATCGATGATTTGGAAAATTACGAATTGCGTGAAACGATCCTGTACTGCGGCACGATGGCATTGAACGGAATGGTCAGCATGGGTCTTGCCGGCGACTGGGCAACGCACAATATCGAGCATGCCGTATCGGCGGTATACGATATTCCGCATGGCGGCGGTCTGGCTATCATCTTCCCGAACTGGATGAAGTACAACTTGAAGGCTGATCCGGCCCGCTTCAAGTCGCTCGCTGTGAATGTGTTCGGCATCGATGCTGCGGGCAAATCGGATGAGCAAGTCGGACTTGAAGGGATCGAGGCGCTCCGCAGCTTCTGGAGCTCGATCGGCGCACCGAGCAGACTTGCGGATTATGACATTGACGACAGCCAGATCGAAGTGATGGCTGAGAAGACGGTTCGTTTCGGCCCGTTCGGCAATTTCCGTAAATTGCAGCGCGAAGACGTCATCGAAATTTATAAAATGTCGCTGTAATTTACTGTGCAGATGCTATAATAAGGTCGAAGGCAACGCTTTCCAGAGCTGCTGCCTTCGACCTTTTCTGCGTTTATGTGACATCCGGGACCGGGTGCAGACATTCCATGAACGACAGAAAGTTACATAGCACATTCGGGCTCAAGTTAATCATTCGTGCCAGACATCATCACGGGTCAGAAGTAAGGGTGTAGAGGATCGGGGAGAAGCGAAGCGCTCGCTCTTGTCCCTGACTTCAACCGCTGAGGCGGTAATATCAAGAAACCTGGGGGTGAGCAGCGACCGGAAGTCCCTTCGTTTCCCAAGAGCGGCATACTCCGCTTGATGTCAAACACTGACTTCTGATATGAGCCAATATTTGAACTAGGAATGTCAGGTGTAAAATATTGAAACAAAACGAACTTTTTGCCGTATTACTTGTTATACACAGTGAGGATTCTTGAGAGAGGGGCAGTGCGTATGGAGGCGTTATATTGGGGTTGCCTGTTCGGCGGCATATTGTTTGCGATAGTTTCCGTGTTGCTGGGCGATGTGCTTAGTTCCGCGATGGACGGGGTGCTTGATTTTTTGTCCTTTGATTTCTTCAACCCGATGGTCATCGCAGGCGGAATCACCGTATTCGGCGGAGCAGGAATCATGTTCACACAATATACGAATATGGCGGCAGGTGCTCATGTAACGCTCTCCATTCTATCGGCCATCGTCGTCTCGATTCTCGTTTACTTCGGCTATGTTCGGCCTATGGAGAACAGCGAGAATTCGACAGGCTTCTCGGAGAAAGAACTGGCAGGAAGAATCGGAACCGTCACCGTGCCGCTTCCGGCAGAGGGGTTCGGTGAGGTCATGGTTCGGGTGGGAGCGGGCAATACAGCCCATATCGCTTCCAGCTTTGACCGCAAGATTCTTCCCGCAGGTGCCCGGGTTGTTGTGATCGACGTAGTGGAAGGTGTCCTCCGGGTATCTGAACTGGAAGAACGAAAAGGAGATGAGTAAACAGTATGCCTGAATTTATGGTAATCCCCTCTATTGTCATAGGGGTCATCGTCGTACTGGGTCTGGCGTTTTGGGCCCGCTACAAGACGGTCAGTCCAGATGAAGCAATGATTGTAACAGGTTCATTTCTAGGCAGCAAGAACATTTCGGAGGACGAAACGGGGCGCAAGATCAAAATCGTCCGCGGCGGAGGCGCGTTTATCTTACCGATATTCCAGCGTTCCGAATTCGTATCGCTTCTGTCGCATAAGCTTGACGTAATGACACCGGAAGTTTATACGGAGCAAGGGGTTCCGGTTATGGCTGACGGGGTTGCGATCATCAAGGTAGGCAGCTCTATCGAAGATGTCGCTACCGCTGCCGAGCAGTTCATGGGCAAGCCGATTGAGGCGTTGAAAGGGGAAGCCCAAGAGGTGCTTGAAGGTCATCTGCGGGCCATTCTCGGCTCCATGACCGTGGAAGAGGTATACCGTAACCGCGACAAGTTCGCTCAAGAGGTGCAAGGGGTAGCAGCAAGAGATTTGAAGAAGATGGGTCTTCAGATTGTTTCCTTTACAATCAAGGATGTTCGCGACAAACACGGATACTTAGAGGCGCTTGGTAAACCGCGGATTGCCACGGTGAAACGCGATGCAGAAATCGCAGAAGCTGAAGCGGTTCGTGATGCCCGGATTCAGAAGGCGCGTGCGGAGGAAGAAGGTCAGAAGGCCGAACTCTTGCGCGATACGAATATCGCCGAGGCGGAGAAAGAGAAAGAGCTGAAGGTCGCTTCCTTTAAGAAGGACCAGGATACAGCCAAGGCCGAAGCCGACCAGGCGTATCATATTCAGGAGGCCCGTGCGAAGCAGACGATGGTCGAAGAACAGATGAAGATCGAGCTCGTTCGGAAAGAGCGGGAAATCGACCTTCAGGAAAAAGAAATTATGGTTCGCCAGAAACAATATGATGCTGAAGTGAAGAAAAAGGCCGATGCTGATCGCTATGCGGTCGAGCAGGCTGCGGAAGCGGAAAAGGCCCGCAAAATGCGTGAGGCCGATGCCGTACAATATTCCATCGAGACACAGGCGAAGGCCTCTGCCGAGCAAAAGCGTCTGGATGGTCTTGCAGTAGCCGATGCGGAGCGTGCGAAAGGTGCTGCCGAGGCAGAGGTTATCCGTCTGCGCGGTCTGGCCGAAGCGGAAGCGAAAGAGAAGCTGGCCGAAGCGTTCCAGAAGTATGGCGAAGCCGCGATTCTCGACATCATCGTCAAAATGCTGCCTGAACTCGCTGGCAAAATTGCCGAGCCGATCTCCTCGATCGAGAAGCTCACGGTCGTGGATACCGGCAAGGGCGACGGCGCAGGTGCTGCCAGAGTCAGCAACTATGTTACTGAGCTGATGGCAACCGCACCGGAGATGCTGAAGAGTGTATCGGGCATCGACGTCGAGGCTTTGATCCACGGATTGACGAAGACGAAGTCCCCTGTGCAGCCGCTGGAGCAGCCAGCTGCCATTGAGCAGGATCTCGTCGGGATGGAAGCGAGCGCTGCCAGAGAAGTGAGAGAATAAGGGCGGATGCCTTTTACAGGAAAGCAATGAAGAGCAGCCGGACAGGGCAGGAGGGGAACCTTTGCTTTGTCCGGTCTTTTTATAATAGGTTGCTTGATGAAGTGGAATCGTAGCGTTTCCGCCTGGCATACCGGCAGACGAGGCGCGCCACCTTAACGGCTGCAGGACAGGCAGAATGCCGCTATGAATTGGCTTTGCTGCATCCGCGTATTTCTGTTAAGATTACCGAGTATACGTGTTGATCAAAAGAGGTGCGAATGTGAGCAGCTTACAAGTAGCAAAAGTATTAAATAACAATGTTATTATAGCGAAACATCCACAGCATGATGAGGTTGTCATTATCGGCAAGGGGATCGGCTTTAACCGGAAGAGCAAAGATATGATTCCTGTCTCTGCAGCTGAGAAAATGTTTATTTTGACGAAGCCGGAGGAGCAGGAGCAATACAAACAGCTGGTTCCTTATATCGACGAGAATCTGATTGAGGCGGTCAATGACATTATTATGCATGCGGTGAAATCTACCCAGTCGCCTCTGAATGAACATATTCACATCGCGCTGACAGACCATATTGCCTTTGCTATTAAACGGCATGCTCAAGGGCTCTATATACACAATCCTTTCATATATGAAACGAGAGAGCTGTATCCGGAGGAATACGCGATGGCTGATTATGCGGTTCGCGTCATTCACGAACGACTCGGGGTTGATCTTGGTCAGGAAGAAATCGGATTCATCGCCCTTCATTTTCACAGTGCCCTGACCAATCAGCATATTTCCGAAGTGCGTAAAAACTCGGAGCTGATATCGGACCTGGTGTCAACGGTGGAGCAGCAGCTGGAGTATGAAATTCCGAGGGATTCCCTGGATTATTCGCGGTTATTGACGCATTTGAGGTTTGCCATGGAGCGAATCCGCAGGGGAGATGAAGTGGAAGAGACCAGCTCGCTTGACGGTCTCATGAAACGGGAATATCCTGAAATGTATTCTTTGGCGTGGAAGCTGATCAAAATTATGGAGAAGCGACTCCGTAAGGCCGTATACCCGGCTGAGGCGGGGTACTTGACGATCCATCTTCAGCGTCTCAATCAGCGGAAAGAGCAGGGTGGATAAAAAACGTGAAGTTTTTATGAACATGTCGATTGCTGTTGCAAGCTGTCATGACGGGTGCTACAATAGTCAACAGCCAAGTAAGTTAAAACTTCAGATCTAACGTGTAACTGATTCGATCAGGCATGAGTATTCAACAAGAATTTGGTTGGTATTACCCAATTCTGGGTAATCTAATCCGTGTGATTAGGACCAATCCGTTTCTTGCGCATACTCATGCCTTTTTTTGATTTACTTGGGCAGTATTAATATACATCTTAACCAAATATAGACAGAGGGTGAGATCATTTATGTTCAAACGACTTTTTGGCGTGCTTCAAAGAGTCGGTAAAGCATTGATGCTGCCTGTAGCAATTTTGCCTGCTGCGGGGCTCCTGCTGGGGCTGGGCAACATGCTGATCAATGAGGACTTCCTTCGCTATGCGTCATGGCTCGATACAGCCTGGGTGCAAGCGGCTGCTACCGTTATGATGAATGCGGGGCAGATCGTGTTCACCAACCTGCCGCTTCTGTTTGCGGTCGGGGTCGCGGTCGGATTGGCTGGAGGCGAAGGGGTTGCGGGTCTGGCGGCCATTATCGGTTATCTTGTCATGAATGTGACGATGGGGACCGTTCTGGGCGTTACGCCGGAATCATTGACCGAGTCAAGTTATGAATATGCCAATGTATTAGGCATACCGACACTGGCAACAGGGGTGTTCGGGGGGATTATCGTCGGAATATTGGCAGCCAGTATGTACCAGCGATTCTTCAAAATTGAGCTGCCATCCTATTTGGGCTTCTTTGCAGGAAAGCGCTTTGTCCCGATTATGACGGCGGCAACCTCCGTTCTGCTTGGCTTGCTGATGGTGGTCATCTGGCCTCCGATTCAGGCAGGGCTGAATACGGCTTCACATTTCATGCTGGAGCAAAACCGGACGCTGTCCGCATTTGTATTCGGTGTTGTGGAGCGTGGGCTGATTCCGTTCGGACTTCACCATATTTTCTATTCGCCGTTCTGGTTTGAATTTGGGGAATATGTGAACCAGGCTGGCCAGCTCGTACGGGGTGACCAAAATATCTTCATGCAGCAGCTGCGTGATGGCGTGCAGTTTACAGCCGGTACGTTCATGACGGGTAAGTTTCCGTTTATGATGTTCGGTCTGCCGGCAGCAGCGCTGGCGATTTATCATGAAGCCAGACCGGAGCATAAAAAATATGTTGCCGGCATCATGGGCTCTGCGGCGTTGACGTCGTTCCTGACAGGGATTACAGAGCCGCTTGAATTTGCATTCTTGTTCGTAGCTCCGCTGCTGTTCGCTGTGCATGCAGTATTTGCAGGCCTGTCCTTCATGACCATGCATATTCTGGGGACGAAAATCGGTATGACATTCTCTGGCGGTTTGATCGATTTCCTGATCTTCGGGGTTGTTCCGAACCGAACACCTTGGTGGAACGTCATTATCGTTGGTTTGATTCTGGCGGCGATTTATTACTTCGGATTCCGGTTTGTTATCCGCAAGTTCAACTTGAAGACACCGGGACGCGAAGACCCGGCAGCCGACGGGGGCGAAGGGGCTGGCGGTGAAGAGAAGTCAGGAAAAGGCGGCGATCTGCCGGCCAACATCTTGAGCGCTCTTGGCGGACCTGGCAACATCGCGCATCTGGATGCATGCATTACCCGTCTGCGGGTTGAGGTGAAAGACAAGGGCAATGTCGACAAGTCGCGGCTGAAGCAGCTCGGCGCATCCGGCGTCCTAGAGGTCGGCAACAATGTTCAGGCGATCTTCGGGACTCGTTCGGATACGATCAAGTCACAGATCCAGGACATCATGTCCGGGAAGGCGCCAGCAGCCGAAGCTCCGTCCATCGAGGAGAAGCCAGCCGTTGTTGAGCAGCAGGCCGCCCAGGAGGGGGATGCGCTCATCATGGAAGAGATCGTCTCTCCAGCGGATGGTGAGCTGATGGATATCTCGCTTGTTCCTGATCCGGTGTTCTCCGAACGAATGACCGGGGACGGATTCGCCATCTTGCCAGAGAGCAGCACGATTGCGTCGCCGGTCAACGGCAAAGTGTTCAATGTGTTCCCTAGCAAGCATGCCGTTGGCATCATGTCAGACGGCGGCAAAGAGGTGCTGGTGCACATCGGTGTCAACACGGTGAAGCTCAAAGGTCAGGGATTCAACGTCCTCGTTCAGGAAGGGGACATCGTGACCGCCGGCCAGCCGATCATGGAGGTTGATCTGGAATATGTGAAGGAGAATGCGAAGTCGCTTATTTCTCCGGTCATTTTCTCCAACCTGCCGGAAGGAGCCTCGGTGACGCTTGATAAAACCGGCAAGGTGAAAACTGGCGAAGCTAAAATCATTACGATATCATTGAAGTAACCGCCTTAAAGGTTACTGTTGGGGATTGTTATAAATCCTAGCAGGTACTAACTTATGGTTCACATACAATCAAACTAAAAAAATAGGAAAGTGGGATGAATACAATGCAAAAAACATTCAGAATTATTGACGAAGACGGAATTCACGCACGCCCGGCAACGGCTCTGGTTAACACCGCGAACAAGTTCAAAGATACCGAGTCCTTTGCTGAAGCCAACGGCAAAAAAGTAACGCTTAAATCGATCCTTGGCGTGCTGTCCCTCGGCCTGGAGCAAGGTGACACGCTGACGCTGATCACTGAAGGCGGCAACGACGGCGATGCGCTGGCTGCACTTCAGGAAGTGATGATTAACGAAGGGCTGGGCGAGCTTCATGAGTAATCTCAAGGGGATCGCGGCTTCGGCCGGAATCGCGATTGCCCGGGCGTTCGTGCTGGAGCATCCGGACTATTCCGTCAGCCGCAAAGACGTAAGCGATGTTCAGGCAGAGCTTGCGAAGCTGGATGATGCTCTGGCAAAGTCCCAGGCTGAGCTTGAGGATATCAAGGCCCGCACGCTTCAGGAGCTCGGGGAGAAGAAGGCTGAGATTTTCGAATCTCACCTTCTCATCCTGAATGATCCGGAGCTGATCGATCCGGTGAAGGAGAAGATTACCTCCGAATCGGTCAATGCGGAGTATGCGCTTAATGAAACGGCGTCTCAGTTCATTCAGATGTTCGAAAATATGAAAAGCGCCTATCTGCAAGAGCGTGCCGCCGATATGCGGGATGTGACCAAGCGCGTGCTCAAGCATCTGCTCGGTCTCAATTATGTGAACCCGTCCGAGATCAGTGAAGAAGTGGTTGTTGTCGCGGAGGATTTGACACCTTCCGATACAGCGCAGCTGAACCGGAAATATGTAAAGGGCTTTACAACGAACATTGGCGGCCGCACATCGCACTCGGCAATCATGGCGCGTTCTCTTGAAATTCCTGCTGTCGTTGGCACCAAGAATGTGCTTTCCTCTGTTCAAAGCGGCGATCTGATCATCGTGGATGGACTGGAAGGCGATGTCATCATTAATCCTTCTGAGCAAACGGTAGCCGAGTATCGCGCGAAGCAGGAGGCATACGCCAAGCAGGTGGAAGAGTGGAGAAAGCTCCGTACCGAGCCTACCATCTCCCGTGATGGCGTCCATGTCGAGCTGGCTGCCAATATCGGAACTCCGAACGACGTTGCCGGCGTACTGGACAATGGCGGCGAGGGCGTAGGCCTGTATCGTACAGAGTTCCTGTACATGGGCAGAGACAAGCTTCCTTCCGAGGAAGTGCAGTACGTTGCGTATAAAACGGTGCTGGAAAAGATGGAGGGCAAGCCGGTCGTTGTCCGCACGCTGGATATCGGCGGTGACAAAGAGCTGCCGTATCTCGATCTTCCTAAAGAGATGAATCCGTTCCTTGGCTTCCGTGCGGTACGTCTGTGTTTGGAACGGCAGGATATTTTCAGAACGCAGCTGCGCGCCTTGCTGCGTGCAAGCGTTCATGGTAATCTTCGGATCATGTTCCCGATGATCGCCACACTCGGAGAATTCCGCGAAGCGAAAGCGCTGCTGGAAGAAGAAAAAGCGAAGCTCGCAGCGGAAGGCATCCCGGTATCCGAGGAAATTCAGCTCGGTATTATGGTTGAAATTCCTTCGACGGCGGTTCTGGCCGATCAGTTTGCGAAAGAGGTTGATTTCTTCAGCATCGGCACAAACGATCTGATCCAATATACAATGGCTGCTGACCGAATGAATGAGCGTGTTTCGTACTTGTACCAGCCGTACAATCCGGCTATTCTCCGCTTGGTCAAAATGGTAATTGATGCTGCTCACCGTGAAGGCCGCTGGGTCGGCATGTGTGGAGAAATGGCTGGTGATTCCACCGCCATTCCGATTCTGCTCGGCCTCGGCTTGGATGAGTTCAGCATGAGCGCGACCTCGATTCTTCCGGCACGGAGCCAGATTCGCCGCCTGTCCCAGGCAGAGATGAAGGATCTTGCTGCACGGGCGCTTGAGATGAGCACTGCTGAGGACGTTGTGGCCCTGGTGGACTCGATCTCTGCCTCCGCTGAATGATGTTTTTTTGAGGCGTTTAGATGTCTCCATATCTTTTTTCCAACAAGTATGCTTTTTCTGTTTATAGCATCTGTCCTACCGGGACGGATGCTTTTTTTTTCTATAGCCGATAATCCGGGGCGGCAGGCAACAGAGACAGCTTGGCACGAACCTTGTATAATGCCTAAATATAAGGTTATATGGGATGGACCCAAGCCGGATCAGGACATATGGCATACAATATCCTATGAAAGCGTTTCTTGCATTTCAGCTGCGAGAGGTCTGTCTTATGATTCAGGCGCCTATACTATGAAGTATATTCTACTTTTAAAGTGACGGTGATAGTGATGAATATGGACACGATCCCAAGCAGTGTCGAGGCGAAGCTCGGGGCTGTTTATCATAGTGAGGAGACTGCCTTTCATGTGTGGGCACCTACGGCTCCTCAAGTGACGCTCGTATTGTACGAGGATGCTGGCGTCTACAATGAGGAAGGCAAGGTAACCGACCATGAAGGTGGTATGGAGTATGAGATGGTTCGGACACCAGACGGTGTATGGAGCGTCAAGGTCGCTGGAGATTTGCACGGCACCTATTATATGTACCGGATAGCGTGGGAGCAGGGACGCTATACCTATGCGGTCGATCCCTATGCGCGGGCAGTGTCAGCGAACGGCTGCCGCGGAGCCATCGTGGATCTGGCAAGAACGAACCCGCCGGGATGGGAGAACGATATCAAGCCACCGCTGCTGCAGCCTACCGATGCTGTTGTGTATGAGCTGCATGTACGCGACTTCTCGGTGGATGAACATTCCGGCATGAAATATAAAGGGAAGTACAAGGCTTTTACCGAGACCGGACTTCGGGATGCATACGGGAATGCGATAGGCATTGATCATTTGGTTGAGCTGGGCATCACCCATGTGCATCTGCTGCCGGTGTTCGATTTCAGAACAGTCAACGAATTGGCAGACCCGGATGACCGCACGGGTGATATCTACAATTGGGGATATGATCCGCAGAACTATAACGTGCCGGAAGGGTCGTATGCAACAGACCCGGCGGATCCGGCAGTGCGCATCCGGGAGCTTAAGGAAATGGTTCAGGCCCTCCACAAGCAAGGGATCCGGGTCGTGATGGATGTTGTCTACAATCACACCTATACCGTGGATGATGGACCTTTTGAGCCGATCGTTCCCGGATATTATTACCGACAAGATGCCAGCGGCCGTTTATCCAACGGCTCCGGTGTCGGAAACGAATTGGCTACCGAAAGACCGATGGTTCGCAAATTCATTAAAGATTCGCTGCGTTATTGGGCTGAGGAGTACCATATTGACGGTTTCCGGTTTGACCTGATGGCACTGATCGACACAACAACGATGGCTGACATTGCCGAGGAGCTTCGGCGCGAAGTGGACGAGACGATTATGCTGTATGGAGAACCTTGGACTGGCGGCGACAGCCCGCTTACAGAGCAGACCGTCAAGGGGACTCAGCGCGGAAAAGGCTTTGCCGTATTCAACGATCATTTCCGGCACGCCATCAAGGGAGATAATGACGGTGCGGGCAAGGGTTTTGCCACAGGCGCGGACTGGCACGAGGGAGCTGTTATTGAAGGGATGATGGGATCGATTCATGATTTTGCTCACGAAGCAAGTGAATCGGTCAATTATGTAACGGTCCATGACAATCTGAATCTGTGGGATAAAATTCTGGTGTCCCAAGGTTTAGCCGAAGAAGCAGGGCTGCTGCACATGGCAGAGGGAGAGCTGCCGGGCGGCGGGGATGTTCAGGGAGCGGTCACGGCGGCAGCGCCTTATAGCTGTGTGGATCCGGCCAACCCGCTTGCTTCCATGGCGGTCCGGCGCGCAGTGCTGGCGAACGGCATCGTTCTTCTCTCGCAGGGCATCCCTCTGCTCCATGCCGGTGACGAGCTTCTTCGTACGAAATATGGCGATCATAACAGCTACCGAAGCGGAGATGCAATCAACGCGATCCGTTGGGAAAATAAGCAGCGATTCCGGGCGGTATTTGACTATTACAAGGGGTTAATCACGCTGCGCAAACAATATCCGGTATTTCGAATGTCAGCAAGAGACAGGATCGAGCAGCATGTGGAGGTGCTGCGCTCGAGTGACCAGCTGATTGTGCTTCGTCTGACGGAGCCGGAGCTGCCGATCGAATTGAATCCGCCGGGCGATCACAGCGGGGAAGCGCAGATGGTGGTCATCATCAACGGGAATGCATCCGATATGAAGGTGGAGCTTCCGCCCAGCCCGTCCATGTGGGGGATTCTCGCAGATGACCGCTGCGCGGGGGCAGAACCATTTGCTGTAGTGAACGGTGCTGATGTCATCGTTCCTGGGCTGTCGATCATGGTGCTGCGGGAAGAGGTGACGCAGCCGAAAACCCGGCTGACCCGGATTGAGCTGGAATATGAACGCGATGATCAAGCCTATGATGGCTGGAATGTGTGGGTATGGGGCACAGGCGTGCGCGATGGCCGGATTGATTTTACGCGGCTGCATAACGGCAAGGCGGTGGCGGTTATTCATGCTGCTGAAGGTGTGAGTCGGGTCGGATGCATCGTCAGATATAAGGAGTGGGAAGATCGCGAGGGAGAGCATGACCGGTATATGGAGATTCCGCCGGGTGTCCAGCATGTCAAATGGAGGATTCGCAGCGGCGAAGCCGGGTGGAAGCCGGAAGTGCCTCGGCCGGATATGGCAAGCTAGCAAGACCCGTGTTTTCTATCCAAGCCGGCAAGAAAGTATCACATTCAAAGAGAAGACATGCATGGAAGGGATGGATGATCCGGACTCCGGGGAAGAATGAACGCGGAGACCAATCTGTGTGTCAGCGTAAGCAAAAGCCCTCATCTTCATTAGAAGGTAAGGGCTTTTGATGTTTTTCGTGGATGTGGAAAAAACTGATTCATGGCCGTACGGTGCGGGTAATTATTCGTTAGACTTGTTTTCAGAAGGAGGATATAATTTATGTCGTCAAAAGGAAACAATGTTCAACTTAAAGCCGAACTCCGGACGGAGTTTACCCGTGCATCCCGTCGCAGAATCCGTGAAGGCGGAGGGGTACCGGCTGTCGTATACGGCGCGCAATCCGAGAGCATTCCGGTTGCCGTTAATCTGAAGGAGACATCCAAACTGTTTGTAACAGGACGTTCGGAGGTATTCCATCTTGATGTGGCCGGAAAGGGTTCAGTTCCCGTTCTGATTAAAGATGTTCAGAAAAGCCGCGGGGATGTCGCCCATATCGATTTTTTGCGAGTTTCGATGAACAAGCCGGTTCGTGTCAGCATTCCTGTCGAATATAAAGGAACGGCTGCAGGAACCAAAACAGGAGGCATTCTGCAGACGCAGGTAACGGAAGTGGAGGTGGAAGGACTTCCGTCCGATCTGCCGACCACGCTGGAGGCCGATGTATCCGCGCTGGAGGTTGGAGACAAGCTTACGGTGGCTGATTTGCACATTCCGGAAGGTGTAACCGTCGTTGCATCAGAAGAGGAAGTGCTGGTCAGCGTCATCGTCCCTCGTGCCGTCTCGGCGGCTGAAGAAGTGGCTGAGGGCGAGCAGGAGATCGCTGCTTCCGAAGAATAAGAGAGGCCATAATCAACATCACAACTCAAGTATAAAGGTCGAAGGCCGGCTCGGTTCAGAGCGGGGGTCTTCGACCTTTTGGTGTTTCAAGCGCAGACGGGTGTCCTCTCCTGCGGCTGGTTTAGGGGTGCTGCTGCTCCTCTGGCATCCTCTGATCGTTCGGGGGTGTGCTGCCGAAATACTTTTCCCATATTGCTGCGTAAGTGCCGTCACTTTTCATCGTCAGCAGGGCGTTGTCGATGGCGGCAAGCAGATCGTTGTTGCCTTTGGTCATCGCAGCACACACCTGGTACACATGATCAGAGGACTCCACGGTACGCAGCTTCCTATCCGGAAACTGCAGCATCAGGTTGGCCGCTGATAAGTTGTCCATGACGGCGGCGTCTACCGCGCCCTCCATTAATTGCCGGACCCCCTGTTCTGCATGCTGGACCTCTCTGATATCTGCGCCGATCTGTTCGGCTATATCTCTATAGCTTCCTACGATGGGGACGGCAGTTCGCTGCCCCTTCAGATCAGAGAAGGAACGGATGCGGGTCTCCTCATCGCGAACGACAACCACTGGAAACGAGGTCATGTAAGCATGGGAGAAATCGTACAGCTGCCTGCGATCGTCCCGGACTGCAATCTCGTCGAATACAACATCATATACTCCTTCGCTCAGACCGGGAAGCAGCTGCTCCCAGCTCATCTCTATGAATTCCGGATTCAGCTCCATATGGTATGCCACTTCTTCGGCAATATCAACATCAAAGCCTTTCAACCTTCCTTCCGCATCATGGTAGCTGAACGGGGGATAGTCGCGCTCAATGCCGATACGAAGCGTTCCGCGTTCGACCGCATCCTGCAGCAAGCCCCCGGTGTTGATCCGGTAAGGTCTTACGCCCATATTGGGCGTTGGCACACGATCATGGGAACGGGGGACACATCCTGGCAGCAGCATACAGGTTAAGACTAACAACAGGATGATGTTCATGTACCATCTCCTGCTTCTGCTTCCTCTTCCGCTCATATCGATACCTTCCTTTCTGTCGTTCACGGTCCATCATTATGTTCCATGGCATGGGGTCACAGGTTAGCATACCCCAACCGATGGCAAGGAATTCGCAACCAGTCTATAAGGGGATCAAGGCATAATAAAAAGCCCGCAATGAGGCTGAAATGCAGCATCATTACGGGCTTGTGCTCCTTAACGAAAATGATATAGTCTATCGTGCCATCCAACCGCCATCTACACATAGAATGTGGCCGTTCATATAATCCGAAGCGGAAGAGGCCAGGAAGACGGCAGGGCCTCCGATATCCTCAGGTTTTCCCCAGCGTCCTGCAGGAATTCGGTCGGTGATGGACTTATGACGTTCAGGATCCTGACGAATCTGAGCGGTGTTGTCCGTTTCGATATAACCTGGGGCGATGCCGTTGACCTGTACGCCGCCAGCTGCCCATTCATTCGCAAACGCTTTCGTTAATCCGGCTACGCCATGCTTGCTGGCGGTGTATCCCGGAACGTTGATGCCGCCCTGGTAGGACAGCATAGAGCAGATATTGATGATTTTTCCACTGCCCCGCTCAAGCATATGCTTGCCGGCAATTTGGGACAACAGAAACACCGAATTCAAATTCAGATCGATCACGTCAAACCAATCCTGGGCGCTATGATCCTTGGCTGGTGTGCGGCGGATGATGCCGGCGTTGTTCACCAGAATGTCCACGTGGCCCGTCAGCTCCAGCGCTTGATCGAAGGTCGCTTGCAGCTTCGTGTGGTCGCTAAGATCGACGCTGATTTCGGATGCTTTTCTTCCAACGGACTCAATCTTGTCTATCGTCTCCTTGCTGCTGCTCATGGACACAGCCACAATATCTGCGCCTGCTTCAGCCAGCGCGATGGCGATGCCCTGACCGAGCCCGCGGGCGGCCCCGGTAACGATGGCCGTTTTGCCAGACAAATCAAATAAATGCATGGCCGTACACACTCCTCGTCTTTTTCAATCTGGAACTATTGCATAATCGATACTCCAGTTTCAAGGTAGGCTGCTGCTGTAGCCGCCTCCAGTCCCCGGTCTGTAATAATGGCGGTTAGCTCTTTCAAGGATGCGAAGGTTCTAAGGGCGGTTTGTCCGAATTTATGATGATCGACAACGGCATATACCTCACGCGAGGTCTCCACCAGTGCCCGCTTGAAATCGAGCAAATCCCCCGTATATATCGAAAGTCCATGTTCAGGATGAACCCCGGTTGCCGAGATAAAGGCTTTTTGAATATTAAGCTGACGAACGTAGGCTGCGCCCTCCGGGCCTGCCAGCATGTTGCGGACACGGTAACCGCCGGGAACGACCAGCCGGATGTTGTTCTTGGGCGCGAGTTCACTGATGATGTACACATCATTGGTGATGACAGTCAGTGACTCGTTCTGGAGCTGACGCGCGATTTCGAGCGTTGTGCTTCCTCCGTCCAATGCTACAATGTCGCCGGGGTGTATGCACGCTGCCGCCTTTTGAGCAATCTCGAGTTTCTCATCCGCATGTTTGGTAAGCGGCTCTTGGGACGGAAGGATGCCAAAATGGTCCTTCTGCGCGAGCACGGCTCCGCCATGCACACGCGTAATCAGCCCCTGCTCCTCCAGCTTGGATAAGTCCTCGCGAATCGTTTTCCCAGTGACCTCCAGGCGCTCGCTCAGCTCCGCAACGGTGACCTCTTTCTCGGTTAACAGATATTCCATTATTTTCTCGTAACGTCGTATCGGGTTCATCTGAATTCTCATCTCTTCCGTCGGTAATGATGTTCCTCTCTATTGTAATTCCTTCATCGACACAGGGTCCATATCATCGTATTTTTTATTGTCACCGGCCATGCCCCAAATAAATGTGTAGTTGCTGGTTCCTACGCCACTGTGGATCGACCAGCTCGGGGAGATGACAGCCTGCTCATTGCGCATAACGATATGGCGTGTTTCCGACGGCTGACCCATCAGATGGAAGACAACCGCATCTTCCGGCAGGTCAAAATACATATAAGCCTCCATACGGCGCGGATGCGTATGAGCTGGCATCGTATTCCACATGCTGCCTTCCTTCAGCAGCGTCATGCCCATCACAAGCTGGGAGCTTTGGATGCCGTTCTGATGAATGAAGCGGTAGATGACACGGTCATTGGAATTTTTGAAGCTGCCGAGGGCGCTGGAGTCGGCTTCCTCCAATGTCGCCTTCACGGTAGGGAACTCCTTGTGAGCCGGAGCCGAGTTGAGATAGAATTTGGCCGGATTATGCGGATCATGGCTGGTGAATTTGACTTCCTTGGTGCCCATTCCAACGTACAGACATTCCTTATGGTTCAGCTCGTACGCGGTTCCGTCTGCGGTGACGGTCCCCGTCCCGCCAACATTGATAATGCCGATTTCTCTGCGCTCCAGGAAAAAGCCGACACCAAGCTCCTTCAGATCGGTCTCCAGCTTGACTTCCTCCCGGACCGGCAAGGCACCGCCGATAATCAGTCTGTCTTCATGCGTAAGGACAAGCTCAAGCTTATCAGCGGTAAACAGAGTCGGGATATGAAATTCCTTGCGAAGCCGAGCCGTGTCGAATTGTTTCACTTCCTGCGGATGTGAGGCATAACGTCTTTCCATAATGAAGATCCTCTCCTTTGGAACTGATTTAGGTTCATATATGTACAAATTACTCCATTTAGGTTCATTTTACAAGAGAATATTTAGAAAATGAACTCAAAAAGAGGGGGGGGCATGCGTTGCTTGCGTACATTCAGGCTAAGCAGTGCCTGTAAAATGGTGCTTCTCTCTTGCTTCTGCTGCAGGATTCAAATGATGACTGCTTGGAAAAACTAAATATAGCTGCACAGATCGGTACTTCTTATGGAAGGCGGGTGAGAGAAGCTTATGAAAAAAACATTACTGCTCATCGTGCTGGCCCTTGCCGTCTCCGGGTTACGCATCACATGCAACGCCATTTACGGATCAGGGATTCCGGTCCATCGGTTGGAGTCCTGGACAACAGCCGTAGAGCGCGGGCTGATGACGATCGCACATCGCGGAGCGTCCGGTTATGCTCCGGAGAACACAATCGCTGCATTTGATCAGGCGGTGAATATGCGGGCGGATATGCTGGAGCTTGATGTTCAATTCAGCCAAGACGGCCATGCCGTCGTCATTCATGATCCGACGGTTGACCGGACCACGGACGGGAAGGGAGCTGTTCAGAGTCTCACATTGGCGCAACTGCAGCGTCTGGATGCCGGAAGCTGGTATGAAACGTCTTTTCGCGGAGAGCGGATACCGACGCTGGCGCAGGTTCTTGAGCGGTACGGTGGGGAGGTCGGACTGTTGATTGAAGTCAAGGAAGCGGTCGCCGCAGAAGGAGTCGAGCGGAAATTAGTGGACATTTTGCAGCCGTATATGGCAACGGGCGAGGAGAATCGCCCCCGCGTCCCGCTGGTTGTACAGTCTTCGGACACGGCTTTTCTTGAGCGATTGCACAAGCTTGCGCCGGAGCTTCCGCTTGGTGTCGTGATTACGCGTGCGGGAAGATTGTCGCATGACGATATATTGGGTTATGCCCAGTATGCGGACTATATCAGCTTGCCGATCCGGCTTGTGAATAAAACGTCGGTGGGAAGGATTCATCAGATGGGATTGAAAGCCTTCGTCTGGACGATGCGGAATATACTGCAGGTGCCGTTGGTTGTGGAAGCCAGTGTTGATGGGATCATTACTGACTTCCCGGATATGGTGCCGACCCATATGAGAACATACAGTGAGCCTTAGACTCAATTGTTAGAGGATGGAAGGAGGCGTATTTTAGAAGCAGACAGTTATTCAAAGAGGTAGATGGTAGATGTGAAAATGTATCCTCAATATGTCGCGTCATATATCTGTTATATAAAATTACATATAAAGATACTGATAACAAATTTCAAGCAGAATAAAAGAATGAAATGAAGAATTTGAGTGAATTTAATTTACATAGGCAGTATTTTGTTATAATATAAAATAAATTTACGTCAATGTAATTGACACAAGAGGTTGGCGGTCATTATAATAGATGTTAATTAGCAGGTATATATGGTTATATATGGTTATGAATACGTGGGAAGGGAGGAGCGGATCGCCAATGGAGAAACGGAGTGTCATTATTAAAGGTTGGGCCTCGATTGTGTTGTGCATGATCTTAGTGTCAAGCCGTAGGTTAGAGCAGGAAGCTTCCCCAGGCAGCACGAATCGAGATCCCGATCGTACGCTTAATGCATAACGGTTAACTTGGTTATATGAATCTGAGCCCCGAGCGTCAAGCCGGGGTTGTTTTATTTGTCTTCATGCAGTTTATTGTGACAGAGGATCTTGATCTTTTATGCTTCCAGGCTTACAATATAGTCAACCAACTTGTACGTACAAATTTGTTATATATACATTGTTATAATTATATGTATGTACAAGATAAAGGCAGCAATTATACAGGAGGCGTCGTAATTATGGAATTGAAACCGCATTCTTTTTGGTTTGTCACTGGAAGTCAGCATCTGTACGGCCCGGAAACGCTGGATCAGGTTGCAGAGCATTCTCGAATCATTGCATCTGAGTTGGCTAAAGATTCTGTATTTCCGTACCCGATCGTATTCAAACCGATCGTCACGACATCTGATGAAATTTACAGCCTCATTCTGGAGGCGAACAACGATGAAAACTGCGCGGGCATTCTAACCTGGATGCACACGTTCTCTCCGGCCAAGATGTGGATCGCCGGATTGTCTCAGCTGCAGAAGCCGCTGCTTCATTTTCATACACAATTCAATCGCGATATTCCGTGGGAAACCATTGACATGGACTTCATGAACCTGAACCAGTCAGCCCACGGGGATCGCGAATACGGTCATATCGGGGCGCGGCTCGGCATCGCCAGAAAGGTGGTTGTCGGTCACTGGGAAGATGGGGAGGTCCGGGGCAGCATTGCCGGCTGGATGAAGACGGCTGCCGCATATGCGGAAAGCCGCAGGCTGAAGGTGGCGCGGTTCGGCGATAATATGCGTCAGGTTGCGGTAACGGAAGGGGATAAGGTTGAAGCTCAGATCAAGCTGGGCTGGTCCGTGAATGGTTATGGCATCGGGGATCTGGTACAGGTGATGAACGAGGTTAGCGATGCGGAAGTGAAGGAGCTGCTGGACGAATACGCCGAGCGGTACACGCTGACGAAGGAAGGGCTGACCGAAGGTCCTGTCCGGAGCTCGATCGCTTATCAGGCCCGCATTGAACTGGCGCTTAAGCGATTCCTGGTGGAAGGCGGCTTTGGCGCGTTTACAACGACCTTTGAGGATCTTCACGGCATGGAGCAGCTTCCCGGCCTTGCGGTGCAGCGCCTGATGGAGGCCGGCTACGGCTTCGGCGGGGAAGGCGACTGGAAGACAGCGGCACTGACGCGCGTGCTGAAGGTGCTTGCGAACAACCAAAGCACATCCTTCATGGAAGATTACACCTACCATTTCGAGCCTGGCAATCATATGATTCTCGGTTCTCACATGCTGGAGGTGTGTCCGACCATTACAGCTGAGAAGCCGAGCATCGAGGTTCATCCGCTTGGCATCGGCGGAAAGAGTGACCCGGCCCGCCTCGTATTCAACGGTCAGGACGGTCCTGCAGTCAATGCATCTTTGGTTGATCTGGGGCATCGTTTCCGTCTGCTGGTTAACGTGGTGGATGGCGTCAAGGTCGAGAAGCCGATGCCGAAGCTGCCTGTAGCTCGCGTGCTGTGGAAGCCGCAGCCGTCGCTGCGTGAATCGGCCGAAGCCTGGATATTGGCCGGAGGTGCGCATCATACGGTGCTGTCGTATGCGATTACCGCAGAGCAGTTGGCGGATTGGTCCGAGATGGTAGGTATCGAGTCCGTTGTCATCGACAAGGACACGAACATCCAGCGGTTCAAGAATGAGCTTCGCTGGAGTGAAGCCGCCTACCGTCTGAGCTAAACGGATCTGTCAGCATTCGCCCGGCCTATGATACAATAACGAGATAACTTTGCAATTTTTATCCTGACTTTTACGATTCGTAGGGCTAGAGGTGGATGATAAATAGATGAGCAGACGGATTCCGAAGTATATGGCATTAAAAAACGAGCTGTTGTCCTGGTTCGAAGCCGGAAGGCTGGAGACGGGCAAGCAGGTTCCCTCCGAGCATGAGATTGCGGAGCAGTTCGGCGTGAGCCGCCAGACGGTTCGGCAGGCCTTCGGCGAGCTGGAGAAGGAAGGCTGGCTGGAGCGAATTCAGGGGAAAGGGACTTTTGCGCGAAATCCGAAGCGGCGGGAAAGCGAGAAGGTAAAGACGATCGGCATCATTACGACGTATATCTCCGACTATATCTTTCCCCATATCGTACGGGGCGCAGAGGCGGAGCTGCGGAGCAAGGGCTATCGGCTTCTGCTGTCCAGCACGGACAACAACAAGGAGAAGGAGATGGAGAGCCTGCGGCTTATGACAAGCCAGCCCCTGAGCGGCCTGATCATTGAGCCGACGAAGAGTGCGGAGGGCAATCCGAACCTGGGTTATTTCCTGTCGCTGCAAGAGCGCGGGATTCCCTATTTGATGATTAATGAAAAGTACAGGGAGCTGGAGTGCCCCTGCCTTAAAGTTGACGACGAATCCGGCGGTTACATGGCTGCCAAGCATATGCTGGAGAAGGGACATACCTCCATTGCAGGCTTTTTCAAGCGAGATGATCTTCAGGGCGTGAACCGGTTAAAAGGGTTCTTGCGGGCACATCGTGAAGCAGGAATATCCCCGGCTCCCGAGCGAGTAATCACATATACGACGGAGCAAAAGGCGGATCTTCCACTTAAGCGGGCTGTGGAAATGCTGCGTCTTCCAGCCGAGGGTCGGCCGACGGCAATGGTGGGCTATAATGACGAGCTGGCTGTTCTTCTGATGCAGGCCGCATCACGGTGCGGGCTGCGAATTCCGGAGGACGTGTCCATCGTCGGCTTTGACGATTCCTCGCTGGCATCGGGCTTGAAGCTTACAACCTTGACGCATCCGAAAACGCAAATGGGGGAAATGGCAGCCAGACAACTGATTCAGATGATTGAGCAGGGCGGAGTGTTTGAGGACACCGTATACCTGCCTGAATTGGTAGAGCGGGAATCTGTCGCTCGGCGTTAAGCAGCAGCTGTATCGCTAAAGGGTGGCGGCGAAGGGAATGGCCGCCCCGAAGCGAGCCAGAGGTCCTGTACTTGTACGTACAACTATGACCTGTGTTAAGCGCGGAGAGGAGCGATGTTTCATGTTGGAGGCATTGAAGGAGCAGGTGCTGCAGGCGAATCTGGACCTGCCTAAATACGGATTAGTGACATTTACCTGGGGCAATGTGAGCGGCATTGACCGAGAGCGGGGCTTGTTTGTCATCAAGCCAAGCGGCGTGCCGTACGAAGAATTGAAGGCAGAGGACATGGTGGTGCTTGATCTGGAGGGCAATGTGGTGGAAGGGCATCTGAAGCCGTCCTCCGATACACCGACCCATCTGGTGTTATATCAGAATTTCAAAGAAATCGGCGGCATTGTTCATACTCATTCTCCTTGGGGAACGAGCTGGTCCCAGGCCGGGCGAGCCTTGCCGGCATACGGAACAACACATGCGGATTACTTCTATGGCGAAATTCCGGTGACCCGTCCGATGACCCGTTCGGAAATCGAAGGCGCTTATGAGCTGGAGACCGGAAAGGTGATCGTTGAACGGTTTGCCGATCTTGATCCGAATCAGATGCCGGGCGTTCTCGTGCATTCGCACGCCCCGTTCACATGGGGCAAGGATGCCCATAATGCCGTTCATAACGCAGTCGTTCTGGAGGAGTGCGCCAAAATTGCGGCGAGAATGCTGCAGATCAATCCGGACAGCCAGCCGATGGATCAGGTATTGCTCGACCGGCATTTTCTAAGAAAGCATGGGGCGAATGCGTATTACGGGCAAGGCTGAGCCGCAGCCTATCGTTATGCTCGGGGAAGGGAAGCTTGTGAACTTATAAGGAACTGACGGGGAGGAATGAAAGATGGGGAAGAAGTATACAATCGGCGTCGATTACGGCACACAGTCCGGCCGAGCCGTGCTGGTGGATCTGTCCAATGGGATGGAAGTGGCGGATCATGTGACACCATATCCGCATCATGTCATCGATGAGTATTTGCCTGGCTCTGGCCGCAAGCTGGAATACGACTGGGCGCTTCAGCATCCGGGAGATTATTTGGAGGTGCTTAGAAACTCCGTGCCCGCTGTGCTTAAGAAATCGGGAATCGATCCGGAGAGCGTGATCGGCATCGGGATTGATTTTACCGCTTGTACGATGCTGCCGGTGGATGAGCAAGGCGAGCCGCTGTGCTTCAAGCCGGAGCTTGCGGATCATCCGCACAGCTGGGTGAAGCTGTGGAAGCATCATGCAGCACAGCCGGAGGCAGACAAAATCAACCAGATTGCAGCAGAACGAGGGGAGAGCTTTCTGCCGCGCTACGGCGGGAAAATTTCGTCTGAGTGGATGATCGCAAAAATCTGGCAGATTCTTGATGAAGCTCCGGAAATATATGAGCGTACCGATATGTTCTTGGAGGCGACAGACTGGGTGATTGCCCAGATGACCGGGAATATCGTTCGCAACAGCTGCACCGCAGGTTATAAAGCGATCTGGCACAAGCAGGACGGATATCCAAGCAAGGATTACTTCAAGGCGCTCGATCCCCGACTGGAAAATCTGACAGACACGAAGCTGCGGGGCGAGGTGATTCCGCTTGGTACGAATGCAGGCGGCTTGACCGCGCCGATGGCCGAGATGATGGGCCTGAAACCTGGTATTGCCGTTGCGGTGGGCAATGTCGATGCTCATGCAGCCGTTCCGGCCGTCGGTGTGGTTACGCCAGGCAAGCTGGTTATGGCGATGGGAACGTCGATCTGTCATATGGTGCTCGGAACCGAGGAGAAGCAGGTTGAGGGCATGTGCGGCGTGGTGGAAGACGGAATTATTCCCGGGTTGTACGGGTATGAGGCTGGTCAATCGGCGGTCGGAGATATTTTTGAGTGGTATGTGAATGAGTCGCTCCCGGCCTATGTGGCCGAAGAAGCTGCCAAGGAAGGCATCGGCGTCCATCAATGGCTGGAACGAGAGGCAGCGCGCTACAAGCCAGGCCAGACAGGGCTGCTGGCTCTGGACTGGTGGAACGGTAATCGCTCCGTACTGGTGGATACGGATTTGACCGGCATGATGCTGGGCATGACCTTGCTTACCAAGCCGCAGGAAGTGTATCGTGCGCTGCTGGAGGCGACCGCCTATGGCACTCGCAAAATTGTGGATGCCTTCCATCAGAATGGCGTAGCGGTTGATGTCCTGTATGCCTGCGGAGGGCTGCCGCAAAAGAACCGGCTGCTCATGCAAATTTACGCGGATGTGACCAATCGTGAAATTATCGTGGCCGATTCCAAGCAGACACCGGCGCTTGGAGCGGCGATGTTCGCGGCTGTCGCGGCCGGCGAAGAGGCGGGCGGGTACGCCTCCATTATCGACGCAGCTGCGAGCATGGCGCGCGTGAAGGAAGAAACCTTCAAGCCGATTCCGGAGCATGTGGCCGTATACGAGCAGCTGTACCAGGAATACAGCAGACTGCATGACTATTTCGGACGCGGTGAGAACGATGTGATGAAAAGGCTGAAGCGAATTAAACAAGCAGCTGAATGATCATCATGTGACCGGATAGGTGACTTAAAAAGGTGAATCAATTGAAGCGGTGATTCGTTTGAAGGCTCTTGAAGCAGGCTTCCTGAGCTCGGGATCGGGAAGCTGCTCCATCAGTCAAGCGAAGGGAGGAATAGACGGTCATGTCAGATGCTTTAATGAATGCACGGCGTCTGCTGGAGCAGATGAAGCAGCGGGGAACGGCATTTCACGGACTGGAGCTGATGCTGCTGGAGCGCGGGGCACTTGCCCAGGTGGGAGGCTATTTACGAGAGCATGGTCTTGCCCAGCCTGTCGTGGTCGCCGATGCTCACACCTACAAAGCGGCAGGCAAGGAACTGCTCGGCCGCTTGAAGGATGAAGGAATTGACGTCCGACTCATTCTGATTGAGCCAGACGCCCAAGGCGACGTGGTGGCTGATGAACGCTCGCTGATGCAGCTGTTTATCGAAGCGGCGCCAGAGAAGACGGGATGTCTCATTGCCGTCGGATCAGGCACGATTCATGACATTACCCGCTTTGTAAGCCATCGGAGTCAGCTGCCCTTCCTGTCGGTTCCGACCGCACCGTCTGTGGATGGGTTTACTTCGGCAGGGGCTCCGATCATTGTGAAGGGGGTTAAGCAGACGTTTCAGGCTTCGGCGCCAGCAGCGATATTTGCGGATCTGGACGTGCTGATGAAAGCCCCGCAGTCTCTGGTGGCTGCCGGCTTTGGTGATATGCTGGGCAAGTACACCTCCCTGTTTGATTGGAGGCATTCATCCTCCATCGGTGGCGAGCCTTATGATGAACAAGTAGCGGCGATTACGGAAGCGGCGCTGCTGGCCTGTGTCGAGCATGTCCAGGACATCGGACAGCGTTCGGAGACGGGCATCCGCGTGCTGATGACCGCGCTGATCGAGTCCGGGATCGCCATGCTGTTGTTCGGGCAGTCCCATCCGGCATCCGGGGCAGAGCACCATCTGTCTCATTATTGGGAGATGGAGTTCCTAAGCGAGGGCAGACGAGCGCTGCTGCATGGCGCGAAGGTCGGTGTGGCTGCCGCAGAGATTTCACAGCTGTATCACGATGCGGTCGACAGCGGCATTTTCCCTTATGCAGAGCCGGAAGGGCTCGCACGCCATCGGGAGCGAATTCAGGACTGGCTCACCAAGGTGCCTTCGCCGGACCGGCTTCGTTCTTTGCTGAAGCAGGCCGGAGGGCCGTCCACCCATGAAGAGCTGGGGATCGAGGAGAAGCTGGTGCAGCGCAGCCTTCAGGAGGCGCACACCTTGCGGAACCGCCACACCCTGCTTCGGGCGCTGAATGAAGTGAGATAATACCTAAGACAATCAGACCTCATGCTTGGAAGGGACCACAGGGATGTCCTGTACCTCTTTTCCAGTGGCATGAGGTCTTTTTTGGCTGTGACTCTGATGAACTTTAAACAGGTAGAATTTTTATTCGGAAAGATAAGTGTCTTGATAGGATTTAAGCTAGCTTTAGCCTAGATCTCATATATAATTCGGTTTATCAAAATCTGTGACTGTATATGTATTGTATATATGTATTGAAGTCATCGGTGTAACATCAACGACTAGACCATTATCTAATGCAGCACTTACTGAATGAACCCCAAGGATAGAAACGGTTAAGAAGCTCATCAAAAGAGAGATAATAAGATAGCTAATCCTCTTCATTTATACACGTCCTTGTCATTGTGGCGTATACGGGAGCCCAAACATAACCAAAGTATTACCGCTCCCCAATTCTCCGCCATTATCCCCTAGATATCTGTGCATCCAGAAACGACGGGGAACGTCTTTTTTAAAGAAACCCGTGGTCAGAAAGTTGTCTCTCTCTGGCAAAACAGTTATACCGTATTTGGAAATAGTCCCACTTTCAAATCCAAAACCTTGCGTAAAGTTGTACAACGTGGAACTCGGGAAAGCTGCATTGCTTAAGGATGTGTTATCATTTGGAACTACTGTAACCTCAAGGAAAGTGTTATACGCATCATCAAATATTGGCCAGGAGAAATCTTTATCAACAAACATTTTCCCGTACAAATTTTTTGAATTTTTCGACGAATCAGCATCCACCACAATCATGCGGTGAACCGTCATCATACCTCGGTTGTACATCATTTTGTATGGCTTATCCTTAATACGGTCAAAGCTTGTCTCCTTATCAGTCCCAGAAAATTTACGGTACCTATGCGGCGTGGCTGTCGTCAGATTTGTGCCGGTCAGACCGACTTCGCGCATCTCTCTCAAGTCCTGAAATTCTTCCGGATCTTTATTCTGAACGTTTACGTATCTCGCCAGGATGACGGCCACTTCGGCGCGTGTTGTCGTTTTCCCTGGCCCAAACGATCCGTCCGGATAACCGGCCATCAGCCCCGTACCAAGCGCGACGGAAACATAAGGATAGTCTGCTTTATTCAACCCGCCTTTGAAATACTCGGCCACCGGCACGAGCGTGTCTTTGGTATCGGATAGCGCCTGCTTGAAGTCGTCATTCTTGGCAGCCAAACCAGACGCCATCCACTTGGCCATTTCTCGTCGTGTCAAAGCCGTGCCTGGTTTAAATCCGTTTTTGTAATCCGCAGCTAAAATGAAGCCCTTCGTGGTGGCTTGCTGAATCGCAGATTCCGCCCAATGGCCTTTAATGTCTGGATAGGTTCCCTGGCTGCTCATACTCTCGTTATTAGACACTCTGGCCATCAATGCAGCAAACTCCGCTCGGGTAATATTCGCGTTGGGACGGAAGGTTCCGTCCCCATAACCTTTGAAGTAGCCCTTTTTCACGGCAGAATCGATAGCGCTCTTGGCCCAATGGTTCGCAGGCACATCTTTAAATCCCCCGGAAGCTTGCACTTCATGGACGGGAATCCCTCCGACTGTAGTAAGCGCGATTATACCGGCTAATAGTCCTTTGATCAGTTTTTTCATAAATAAAGCGACTCCTTTTATTAACATCTTTCCTAATATCAATATATCAAAATGAATTCGAATTCGTCGAACCCATTATAGATCACCTAAACGAACAGACGGCGGTGCTGAATCCGTGATGCAGGAGAGAGATCCGGGAGATTTACTTTCGTTTCTCGTTGACGAATTTGAAGGTCGTCTTTTACAATACCGAGGTAAGCGCTTTCTTTTACGGTGACTAAAAAGTGTCGGTTAAGCATGGCAAGTCCACAGGCGTTTGAGGATCGGAGGGGTGAAATGAAAAAGAACTGGTATCGGCGAATGTTATTATCTTATTTCCCTATTTTTTTCGTAACGATGGCTGTGCTCATATTCATTTTTATTATTGTCGTAAGTGATATTTCGTACAAGCAAACGGTCAAAGCCGACCGGATCACGACCGATTACGTGGTAGGCCGGCTGAGCAGTTCGCTCAAAGGAATTGAATTGGACGTGCTGAAGGAAATCGAAAAAAATAAACGTTACGAAGATTTTCTGAACGTGGCGCTTACCGAGCAGAACAGCCAGATTATCATTGACGTGGCGGGCAGCTTGCGCGAGCTGGTAGCCAGCGACAGCTTGATTCACTCGATATACATTTATCGCATTCAAGACGAAAAGGTGCTGACACGGAGCGGGCTCGTGGACTCGGACAGGTTCGCCGACCGCTCCTTCATCGAACAAGCGTTGATCAGGCTGGATACCCGAAGCTGGTCACCTATCCGAAGCTATAGGGAATTCGGCTTGGACCAGGAGAAGCAGGTTGTCTCCATGTATAAAAGGGAACCTCTGCCCTTCGGCAATGATGGCCTGGTGGTCATCAATATTGATGTCTACGCTGTAGAGCAGATGATTCGCTCGATGAACAGCAATGAGGTTTCCTTTCTGGATGTGCGGGATGCTTCGGGAGAGCTATTGTTTTCTACCCGTTCAGCCGATGCAGGCAAGGATGATCAGCAAGGGAAAGTTGTGAATCGGATCACGCTGGATTTGCTCGGCTGGCAGTTTGAGAGTGGCATTGCGGCCGGTCACCTATTTTTATGGGTATCGCTTATTTCTTATATATGGGTAGTAATCGGTATCGTTACGGTTGTGCTCGCTTTGATCTACATCGTGTTTATTACGAAAAGAAATTATAAGCCGATTCGAACGATGATGAGCCGGATTGAGTCGCTTCACGAACGGGAGGATGCGCCGAGTCTAAATCGGGATGAGATGGCCCTGATTGATCAAACGCTGGAGAATCTGATACGTCAGGCAGCCGATTTTGAGAAGCAGCAGCGGGAGAATCTGCTGGTTAGCCGGCGTCAACTGTTCTATGACATTATGCTGGGCGAGAAGCTAAGCAGGCTGGATGAACGCTTGAAGAAGCTCGGGGTGCATCCTGATATGGAGGATCCTCAGTTGGCATTCGTGGTGGTGGAGATCAGAAACTACCATGATTTTCGCAGCACATTCTCGGAGCGGGACCAGCGCACGTTGAAATTTGCCTTAACCAATGTGCTGCAGGAGCTTGCTCAAATGGAGGGCATGTATTGCTGGGCGGAATGGGTTGCCGAGGAGAGGATGGGCATGATTGTTGGCGTAAGCAACAGTCATTCCTCCGCGTTACATCATATCAAAGGGTTTGCGGATAAAGGAAGGGAGTGGGTTGAGCAGCATCTGCGCTTTTCTCTCTTGTTCTGCATCGGGCAGCTGGAGGTGGATTGGCAGCATATGAAGCGTTCCTATAAAGCAGCGGAGGATGTGCTGCAGCATAAGTTATCGCTCGGGAAAGAAGCGATTATGATCAGCGAGGACTTGCCGGAGGCGTCGGACCGCAGATGGTATGAATATGTATTAATCAGCTCGGAGTTGGTGAAGGAATTTCGGCATCTGGACGGCGAGTGGCGCAACTGCATGGAGAGGCTGTTCGAGCAAATGAAGAAGGATTGCTTGAAGGATGAGGACATTCGTACGGTGCTGCAAATGATGATGGATATGCTGGGATATGAATTGTCCTCCATGTCTGATGATTTATATGGCCATCTTAAGAACCCGAAAATGGTCACACAGCTGAATGCTGATGGAACGGCAGGATCGCTGGAGGATTTAAAGGCATGTTACTTCGAGCATTTAACGGAAGTATACCGCTTGTACGTGGCGCACAGCGAAACGAAAAACCATCGTGCGATGATCGGCGAGATCAAGGCTTATATCGAAGAGAATTTTGAGAATCCAGACCTGTCCCTGAAGCATTTAAGCGACCGGTTTCATATTTCCCCGAAATACGCCAGTTATTTGTTCAAAGAAGAATTCAACCTGAAATTTGTTGATTTTATCGTGAAGCTGCGAATGGAGCGGGCACAGCAATTGCTTGCTGAAACCAATGAGACGATACAGAATATTTCGACTCAGGTCGGCTACGCCAATTCGATTACGTTTGGCCGCGTGTTCAAACGAGTGGTAGGTGTTACGCCGGGAGAGTACCGGAGATTGAAGATAAGGCCCGACAAAACCCGCCATTGACAGCATTTCATGAAAAAAGTTTATTGCGCGAATCCGCTTTATCCCACCACTGAAAAGCTAAATCCACAACAGTTTATCGCTTTGAAACAAGTTTATTGCCGCTTTATCCGGTATCATGCCATACTTTGGTCATTCCGAAGAGACCGACAACCACGATTATGAAAACGCCATCATTCATGGGCTCGTCGGATGAACATCATATCGAAGAAGGGGATGGTAAGATGCTTGGAAATACAAAAAGAAACGGGATGGCGATGGTTTCTGTCATTCTAGCGGTCCTGCTGCTGTTCACGGCCTGCTCGTCAAATTCAAACTCCAATGAGTCAGGCGGATCAAGCGGGTCGGAATCCGGACAACGGGTGACGCTCAAGATCGAAGTGTTCGATAGAGGAAACTCTCCAGCAGGGTCCACCATCACGGACAACTACTTGACAAGATACGTTCAGGAGAACTTCGGCGATCCCAACAATATCGATGTTGAATTCGTACCCGTACCCCGCTCCGAAGAGGTGGAGAAGCTGAATGTGTTGATGGCAAGCGGCAGCGATGTGCCGGATATCGTGTTCACGTATGATACGAATACATTTAACCGCTATGCTTCACAGGGAGGCTTGACCGATCTGGCTCCGCTGCTGGAAGAGCATGCTCCGAATTTAACGGCTTTCCTCGGTGAAGACATCCTGCAGTACGGCCTTTATGAAGGCACACAATACGCGGTTCCGGCCAAGCGCTCGCAAGTCGGCAAATATGCTTCCTTTATCCGCCAGGATTGGCTTGATAAGCTGGGGCTTGATGTGCCGAAAACGACAGAGGAGCTGTATGAAGTGCTGAAGGCTTTCAAAGAGAAAGACCCGGGTGAGACGGGGGGACAAGTCATTCCGTTAGCCATGACGGTGGCAAATGCCCAGTATGAGCCGCTGATCTGGTCTTTCATCGAGCCGCTCACGGAAGAACAGAGTTACACGCTGACGCAAACACTCGGCTCCAATGATTATCCGACCCTTCTGCCAGGCTTTAAGGAAGCGCTGCAGTTTATGAATAAGCTGTACAACGAAGGATTGATGAGCAGGGACTTTGCGCTGGATACAGATAAGAAAAAGCTAGGCGAGGACGTTTCTTCAGGCAAAGTAGGCTTCTTCAGCGAGGACGATGTTAATCCATTCTACGAGAACGGCATGTATGCTACTTTGCAAAAGAACGTCCCAGGTGCCACCTTATCTGCGGTGGATGTCTATTTAAATCCTGAAGGCAAGTATGCCAAACCGATGTACAATCCGAACGGCATGTATATTATGGTGCCGAAATCGAGCAATCGTGCCGTTGAAGCCATCAAGTATCTCGAATGGATGGCCACCGACGATCACCTGTTCCACATGCAGAACGGCGTTGAAGGAGAGAACTACACGATGGTAGACGACGTTCCCGTTGCGATGGAGAATCAAACGGAGGAAGCGCTGAACCGCCTGTACAATAGTGGCGACATGGCGATCATCTCCAACGGCAAGCAGCTTGGAAGCGAGGAGCTGAATCTGAGAGCGAGAGCGATGCAATTCCCGAAAGAATATCAGGATATTGTAGCGATCGCGCAGGAGCTTGCCAATACCGATCTGATTGAGCCGGTGGTCCTGAGCAGACCTATTGAAGCCCAGACGAAATACGGGACAACATTGCAGGAGAAATTCAAAGAGATGCTTGTAAAAACAACGATGGCAAAGCCGGACCAATTCGACAACGTGTATGAAACGATGATGAAGGACTATATGGCAAGTGGAGGACAGGCGATCCTCGACGAGCGCACAGCTGTCTATCAAGAGATGCAGTCCAAATAAAGTCAGGTTTGGTCATAACGGGAGACTGAGCTCGGGTGATCTCTCGATCTCTCGTCTCCTGTGTGAACCAATCGCATAGGGAGGGGCCGCTGTGAGTTCAAAAGTATATTTCCGCAGATATTGGCAGCTGTATGCGCTGGTTATGCTGCCGCTGGCATTTTTCATCATATTCAAGTACGGTCCGATGTACGGGATCCAAATCGCGTTTAAAGACTTCAACTTTTTTCAAGGGATCCAAGGAAGCGAATGGATCGGGTTCGAGGCATTCCGAGAAGTATTTGGCATGCGGGACTTTTACCTTACACTTCGCAATACGCTGATGCTCAATTTTCTGGATTTAGTCGTCTCGTTCCCGGCACCGATCATCCTGGCTATTCTGCTCTACGAGATGAGGACCGTCTGGTTTAAGAAGCTATCCCAAACCATTCTGTATATCCCTCACTTTATATCCTGGGTAATTATCGGCGGTATCGCTGCCCAGGTGTTCGGCACACAGTCCGGCATGATCAACAATGTTATCACTTCACTGGGATATGAGGCTATACCATTTCTCACAGAGAAAAATATTTGGCTTGTGACGTACTTACTGATCGGCGTATGGCAAAGTGCGGGCTGGGGAACGATCATCTATTTAGCGGCGTTGACCGGCATCAATAGAGAATTGTTTGAAGCGGCAAGCATCGATGGCGCCGGCAGAATGAAACGGATATGGCATATTACGCTCCCGGGTCTCAAACCGACGATTGTTATGCTGCTCATTATTAATCTGGGGCATTTGATCACGATCGGCTTCGATCGCCCGTATGTGATCGGCAACTTGGCCGTACGCGAGTACTCTGATGTATTAAGCACCTTTGTATATCGGATTGGTCTTCAATCCGGCCAATATACGCTGGCTACCGTCGTTGGCTTATTTCAGGCTGTCGTAGGGCTGGTTATGGTTCTTTCGGCCAACTATATCTCTAAGAAACTCACGGACGAAGGCATTATGTGAGGGGAGTGGGATACGGTGAAATGGCTGCCAATGCAAGGGATGATTTACTGGAAAGGAGCGGACGTCTGTGAGTGAGCAAACAGCCAATCGCGTGTTCAATACTGTCAATTTTATAGTTTTAACGATCGCCACACTGCTGTGTCTGGCTCCATTTATTCATATATTAGCAGTTTCCTTAAGCTCACCAGGACCTATTCTATCGGGAAAAGTCAATCTGATTCCGGTTGAGATTAATTTTGAATCCTACAAGCAGGTCTTTACCGATTCTTCGATGATACGTTCCCTTGGCTTCACGGTGATGCTGACCACTCTATTCACAGTGCTCTGCATGATCATGACCATCGCGGCCGGGTATCCATTGTCGAAGAGAAAGCTGAGGGGGCGCAAGCTGCTTATGACCGTCGTGGTCATCACGATGTTCTTCAGCGGCGGCATCATACCGGAGTACATTCTGGTCCGTAGTCTGAATTTGCTTGATACGATCTGGGCGCTCGTGCTGCCCGGTTTGATTAATCCGTTCTATTTAATCATATTGATCACCTTCTTTAATAATATTCCCGAGAGTCTGGAGGAGTCTGCGGAGATCGACGGCAGCAGTCATTTCCGAACGTTGATCGGCATTATCCTTCCGCTGTCACTCCCCGTCATCGCCACGCTCAGCCTGTTCTATGCGGTGGGACGGTGGAATGGATTTCAAGATACGCTCATGTACATCAACAGTCCGGAGCTGTACCCGCTGCAGCTGAAGTTGTACCAGCTGATCCAGAATAACATGATTACCGATCTGCTGGCGGCGGAAGGAGCGGGAGCTGTTGCGAAGCTCGTGCCCGAAGGATTAAAGGCGGCAAGCGTCATGTTTGCTACGGTTCCGATTCTGCTTGTGTACCCGTGGCTGCAGCGTTATTTTGTCAACGGAGTCATGATTGGCGCAATTAAGGGATGACATGACCAGCGTTACCGTGACATTTATAAGAAAGTGTGGGGAGATATGTGGCGATATATGACAAGTTAGTTGCAGCGAATGATGAATTCGCACAGATGGCGATGGAGCATCAGGTGCTTGATAAGGAAAGCCGCTTCCACGGAGGCGTCGTTGATCCGGCAAACGGCCTAGCCTGGCCGAGTCACGGCGGAACACCAAAAGATATGGCAACCTGGGCCTGTGCCCTCGTGAACAAGGATTCCCGATTTTATCACGATGATGAGCTGGTGCATCGTTTGGAACTGGCTGCGGAGTTTATGCTCCGGTCCCAGCATGAAGACGGCTCGATTTCCCCGCCATGGACCAATCTTCATTCCCCGCCGGACACGGCCTTCGTTGTAAGCGGGCTAGCCCAAGTGTATGCGCTGCTGAGCAGCCATGCTGACCGATATGAGCGGTTACAGAAGGTGGTGGCGGATATTTATACGTTTCTGGAGCGAACGATTCCCGTTCTGCTCACGGGCGGATGCCATACTCCCAATCACCGATGGGTGATATCCTCAGCGCTCGGATTTATGTATAAGCTGACAGGGCGGAAGGAGCTAAAGGCCAGGGCGGAAGAATGGATTGCGGAAGGAATGGACTGTACGGAGGATGGGGAATGGACAGAACGAAGCAACGGCATTTATAACGCGGTCAGCAATATTGTGCTGTATTATGCTGCGGAGCAGCTGGAGCGGCCCGAGCTGCTCGAGCCGGTGCGCCGGAATCTTAGGATGATGGCCTATCTGGTCCACCCGGACGGAGAAGTGGTCACCGATTATTCCGGACGTCAGGATTTTGGGCATGCGCACGATATGAGCGGATATTTCCTCTGTGCCAAGCTGATGGCTCACCGCGATCAGGATCCGTTATTCGAGGCGCTTGCCGAGCTGGCGGGCCGGTCGCTTAAGCATCCCGGCGGGTTGCCCAATCATGCGCTGCTCGGGCTGCTGCGCTATCCGAAGCTGCTTGAGTCCACCGTAGAGGCAAGTGCCTTGCCTGACTCCTACGGCGTAATTCTTAACGGCGGATTCGCACGGGAGCACTACCTGAGCGGGATGGAAGCCGCCGGGCATCATGGCCGGATTTATCACAGCAAGCTTCATCCTGACTTTGGCGCTCCGATTGCCCGCTATCGACGCGGAGCGACCAGCACGACCGTCATGACAGAGACGAACTCGTTCTTCGCGCTGCGCCATGGGGCTGTACGGCTGCTGGGGGTTCAGATTGCGTCGTCCTTCGGTCCAGGCTTCGTCAAGCCGAGCCGGTTGGAGACATTAGATCAGGGTGTTCGTTTAAGTGCGCTTGAGAAAAAAGGATATTACGGCCCCGTTTCTAAGGAGGACCTGCCCGAAACGGCAAGCGGGCTTGTCAGCCCTTGGTATTTGCTGCCGCATCATTTGCGGAAGGTGACCCACGAACAGCAGCATCAGGTTGAAATCATGCTGGAGGAAACCGAACGAGGCTGGAGCATTCGAGTCCGCTGTCAAAGGGAGGAGCCGATTTTGACACAAATTTCATTTGTCCTGGGCAAGGAAGGCGTATTGGCTGGCGGAGATCTTGAGCAGATCGCGGGCGAAACGTACTTTTGGAAGCAAGGGCCGGTTCGTTTGGCAGCAGGAGCGGATTGGATTGAACTTGAAGGCGGCGCATATGAGCATTGGGCCATGGGCATCAACAATGCCGGTTACCCGGCCGATTACCGGACACTGCTTGTGAACGTGCTTACGCCTTATGACCGGACGTTCGAATTAAGATTATCTCGTTAATGGGCATGCCTTTAATTCACGTGAAGGATGGGAGGAGAGAGACGCATGATCGGGTACGTAGAGGAGAGGGAAAGCGCCCGTTATTGGTTCGGGAATGAGGATGAACGGATACTGGAGCTCGTGGCCGGACGCTATATGGGGGCGAACCCTCCGGTCCCATTTGCCCTGCGGGCTTTTTCGAAAGCGGGGATATTGCAGAATAGGGACGGCTTATATGACCTGGATTTTTCCGAAAGGCTCCCGCAGGCGGAGGAAGGCGACTATGTGTATGCCTTCGGCCTCGTTTGGAGCGAGGGCGAGCGATCGATTGATGGTGTCATGGAAGTGCTTGGCCCCGTGCGGCTGTTCGTGAATGAGAAGCTGGAGTATCGCTCGACCGTGGTAGACGAGCTTGACCCGAACGCTTGGATCAAGCTGCCTTTGACTTTCGGCTATGGGTGGAACACGCTGCTGATTGAAGCGAGAAAGACGGCGTCTGGCTTCGGCTGCCGGTTTGGCGCCGATGAGGCGAAGGTGCGGATCATGCAAGTGCTCGCCCCATTCGCCGATCGGAAGGGCAGCGCGGGCTGGGTGTATTCGGAGCCGGTCAAGTCTGCCGATTTCGGTGAGGCCGGTCAAGCATTTCCGGATTGGCGGAAATCGGAAGCGGATAGTGGACGGAAGTGGCTGCCTGCTGTCCAGTGGCAGCATCGCGAGCTGGCGCTGCCGAACCTGGAGCGCATGTACGGCCGCCCGGACCGTACCGCCGCCGGTTACGGCTGGAGTTCCATCCGCGTGCCGGCCTCGGCAGCGAAGCTTGAACTGAGCGGCAGGAGCTATGGACCTGCTCAAATCTGGCTGGACGATCGGATGGTGGTCCGTGTTGCGGAGAGCGGCGCGTTTCGGGCAGAGATCGACGTTACACCTGGCGTGAACCAGATATTGGTCCGGGCAGTATCTTCACACGACGGCTGGGGCTTCGAGCTGCAGGCAGCTGCGCAGGGACGCACCTTACCGTTGTCCCAACCGGTGACGGTTCACGGTAATACGAGTCCGTGGCTGTACCTGGCTCCGCTGCCCGTTGAGGCGACGTACACGCCAGCTCAGATCCGCTCGATCCAGTCCCCTTTCGCCGGTCTTGACGGCTTCGTATATTGGACTGTTGACGCGCCGTCCACGCGTGTTCGGCCCTACTATGAGAACGCCATGTTGAGTAACAAATGGACGACCGGAGGGGCAACCAACTATGGACGGTGGGATTATCCGCTTGGCGTTACGATGTATGGCCTGCTGCGAACGGCACAAGCATTGGATCGCCCGGATATGGAGAAATATGCGCTGTCCCATATCGAAAGCTGCGCGCAGATGTATGAATATTCGCTGTGGGATCTAGAAGAGTATGGCTTTCCGGCGATCAACCATCAGCTGGTGCTGATCAAGATGCTGGACAATTGCGGTTCCTTCGGATCAGCGATGCTGGAAGCTTATCTCTCAGGAGGCCAGCCCGAATTTCGGAAGATCGCGGACACCATCGCCGATTTTATGCTGACACAGCTGGAGAGGCGGGAGGATGGAGCGTTCTATCGCTTGTGCGAAGGAGAGTACTCCGCAAACACGATGTGGGCTGATGACCTGTATATGAGCGGACCGTTCCTGATTCGTTATTCCCAGGCGACGGGCGATCCTGCGGCGATCAATGAAGCAGCGAGGCAGTTTCTGCTGTACCGGCGTTATTTGTTGATGGAGGATCAAGGCGTGATGTCCCATGTCTATGATTTCAAATACGGGAAGCCCACCCGCATTCCATGGGGTCGCGGCAACGGCTGGGTACTGTTCTCGCTGAGCGAGCTGCTTGAGCGGCTGCCGGAGGATCATAAGGATCGTGAAGATTTGCTCGCCATGTTTCGGGAGCTGAGCGCAGGAATTGCAGCACTGCAGTCGGACTCAGGGCTGTGGCATCAAGTTCTGAACCGTCCTGACGCTTACTTGGAGGCGTCGTGCACTGCCATGTTCGTATATGCCTTTTCGCGAGGGGTGCGTATGGGATGGCTGGATCGAACGGGCCCTTACGCCGAAGCAGCTATGAAAGGCTGGGAGGGGCTTGCCAGGCATGCGATCGACCTGCAGGGGAATGTGCACGGTGTATGCAGCGGCTCCAGGTACTCCTATTCACCTTATTACTATATGGATGATTTGCGGACCGTGCTGAATGATAACCACGGTATCGGGATCGTGATGCTGGCCGGCGTTGAAATTATGCAGCTTAAAGCCGCGCTGATGCGATCAGCGGATGAACGCTCTTGACGCAGTCGCTTTTTTGATGACAGGGACAACATATTTTCCACGGATTCAGGAATATAAATATTCATCATATGGCTGGAGCTGGCCGTATGATTCTTCAGCGAGTTAAGCGCTTAACCCAATAATCGTAAGGGGATGAGTTCACAATGAAGACAAAGACTGTTCGGCTGACGATGGCCCAGGCGCTTCTGCATTTTCTGGATAACCAATATGTCGTGCTGGACGGAGTGGAAACGAAATTCGTCAGAGGAATCATGGGAATCTTCGGGCATGGCAATGTGACGGGAATCGGTGAAGCGATCGAGCGGGAACAGACAGGGCTATGCTACATCCAGGGCAAAAATGAACAGGGCATGGTGCACGCTGCAGCGGCCTACGCCAAACAGAAGCGCCGCCGGCAAATTTATGCATGTACAACCTCAATCGGCCCAGGCGCGCTGAATATGGTCACTGCGGCAGCGACAGCCACGGTGAACCGGATTCCGGTGCTCTTGCTCCCTGGCGATAATTTTGCCTGTCGCCAGCCCGATCCGGTGCTGCAGCAGCTTGAGGTGCCTGGGGACTATACGGTATCGGCAGCGGATGCTTTCCGCCCAGTTAGCCGGTACTGGGACCGGATCACCCGTCCCGAGCAGCTGATGAGTGCGGCGCTGCAGGCGATGCGGGTGTTGACCGACCCTGCCGAGACCGGTGCGGTGACCCTGGCGCTGCCTCAGGATGTGCAGGCCGAGGTGTACGACTATCCGGCCGAATTCTTGCGTAAGCGCATTCATGTTATAGACCGCAGGCCTCCTGCACGGGAAGCGATCCAGCGCGCCAGCGAACAGATCGCCGGCAAACGCAGGCCGCTGATCATTGCAGGCGGCGGCGTCCACTACAGCGAAGCCGCTTCCGAGCTTATGGCTTTCGCGGAAGCATTCGGGATTCCGATCGCTGAGACCCAGGCAGGCAAGAGCGCCATTTCCTGGAAGCATCCGCTCAGCATGGGCGGGATCGGGGTGACGGGAACAGCTGCAGCCAACCGATTAGCACGAGAAGCGGACGTTATCATTGGCGTGGGGACCCGGTACTCCGACTTTACGACTTCCTCCAAGTCTGCCTTTGGAGACAACGCCGTGTTCGTGAACATCAATGTGAACGGCATGGATGCGGTGAAGCTGGACGGCGTATCGATTGCGGCGGATGCGAGGGAAGGGCTTGAGGCGCTCCGAGAGGCTCTATCTGAACGAGCCTATCAAAGCGGGTATGCCGCTGAGGAGCTGGCTGATCTGAAAGCAGCGTGGGATGGGGAGGTTGACCGGTTGTATGAAATCGAATGTGCTGAGGGACTTTCGCAAACCCGTGCGCTTGGCATCATTAACCGCAGCCTGACGGAGAAGGATGTGGTGGTGTTCGCGGCGGGAAGCCTCCCCGGGGATATGCACCGCTTGTGGCGGGCCGCGCAGCCGGGCACCTATCACGCGGAATATGGTTTTTCCTGTATGGGTTATGAGGTCAGCGGAGCGTTTGGTGCGAGCCTCGCCGAGCCGGACCGCGAGGTATACGCCGTCTTGGGAGATGGAAGTTACTTGATGCTGCACTCGGAGCTGGTGACCAGCCTCCAGGAAGGAACGAAAATCACCGTCCTGCTGTTTGACAACCACGGCTTTCAGTGCATTCACAATTTGCAGCGCAGCCACGGAAGCGACGGGTTCGGCAATGAGTTTCGCCGACGTGTGCCCGGAGGCAATCTGACAGGCGAATATATGCCCATCGACTATGCCGCTCATGCGCGGAGCATGGGAGCCAAAGCTTATACGGCAACAAACGCGGAGGAGCTTCAGGAGGCACTGGTCAAGGCGAAGCGTGAGGCGATATCCACGCTGATTGACATCAAGGTGGTGCCTGGCACCAATACCGGGGATTATGAATCGTGGTGGAGGGTTGGCGTGCCGGGGGCATCGTCCAGCGAGAAAGTGCTTGCTGCGCACCGGGAAATGCAAAAGCGAATTGAGCAAGCGAGGCCTAGATAAGGATGTGCTTGTCCATAGAGCTGCTGCAATAAGCGCAAGTGGAAGCCTGAAGGAGCTCATGCTGTTTTGTGATTTCACACCACGAAGTCGTCATTTTCAAATATGAGGAGGCTGGCGGGAGATGCGAAGAGGCTTAAAGATGAAGCTGGGCATTCATCCGATTAACTGGGTCGGCGAGGACGTCCGCGAGCATGGGGATAACACCACCTATGAAGAGATTATCGATGATATTCAAAGACTGGGGCTGACGGGAACGGAAATGGGCCGCAAATTCCCGAAGGAGACGGATGTACTCAAGCAAACGCTGGTAAGCCGGGGGATACGTCTGGTTTCTCAGTGGAAGTCGGTGCTGTTCTCCGATCCGGCGTATCACCAAAGCGAGTTAGAGGCGTATCGGCTGCATGCTGCTTTTTTACATGAAATGGGGAGCACGGTCATCAGCACGGCGGAGGTAGGCGGCTCGCTTCATTTCGACCCGCGCCGGACGCCGAATGAGAAGGAAGTAATCCGGCTTGATGAAGCCGGCTGGGAGGCTTTGGCGGAGGGACTGAATGCTGCTGGGCGCATCGCCGCGGAATACGGGATGAAGCTGGCTTACCATCATCATGGCGGGACTGTGGTGGAAAGTCCGGAAGAAATCGACCGTTTAATGGCGCTTACGGATCCTTCGCTGGTGCACCTCTTGTATGATACAGGCCACGCTTATTATGGCGGTGCCGATCCGCTGAATCTGCTGCAAAAGCACTACGACCGGATCGCTTATATCCACTTGAAGGATGTGAGGGACGCAGTTTTGGAGGAGGCCAGCCGGGAGGGTGCCGATTTTGTGACCTGCATCCGCAAGGGGGTCTTTACGGTACCGGGCGATGGCTGCATTGATTTTGCCCCGATTATGGCGCTGCTCGTCCAGCGCGAATATGATGGCTGGGCGATGCTGGAGGGAGAGCAGGATCCGGCGCTCCATCCCCCCTACGAGTATGCGCGGCGATCCCTTGAATATTTAAAGGCATGGCTTCCGGCCAGCAGGGAAGGAGAGGAGTAGATGGTCACGATGAGCACACTGGCATTTGATTTCAGCAAGCCGGTTGATTTTGTTGCGATCGGGCGGCTGTGCATTGATCTGAACGCCAATGAGATCAATCGGCCGATGGAGGATACGGTCACTTTCACCAAGTATGTCGGCGGCTCGCCGGCTAACATCTGCATCGGAATGTCGCGTCTAGGGATGAGCACCGGTTTTATTGGCAAAGTGTCAAATGATCAGATGGGGCGGTTTATTACGCGATATTTACAACAGAACAGCATCGATACCCGCAATGTGGTAACCGATCATTCCGGCGCTGTCACCGGACTCGCTTTTACAGAGATCAAAAGTCCGACAGACTGCAGCATCCTCATGTATCGCGACAATGCCGCCGATCTGCTGCTGACGCCGGGCGAGGTGCAGGAGGAGCGGATCGCCGAGGCGAAGTTGCTGCTCATCTCCGGCACGGCGCTGGCGAAGAGCCCGTCACGGGAGGCGGTGTTCCAGGCGCTTCAATATGCGCGAAGGCATGGGGTTGTCGTTGCTTTCGATCTGGACTATCGGCCGTACACCTGGAGCTCTGATGAAGAGACAGCGGTTTACTACAATTTAGCCGCAGAGTACTGCCATATTGTGATCGGTACGCGCGAGGAATTTGATATGATGGAGCGTTTCGAATCGAATCCGGACAAAAGCGACCGGGTGACGGCCTCCAAATGGTTCGATTATCGGGCTGAAATCGTTGTGATCAAGCATGGAAAGGAAGGCTCGATTGCCTACACCAAGGACGGATCAAGCCACCGCGCGCGAAGCTTTAAGGCGCAGGTAATCAAGACGTTTGGAGCTGGGGATTCGTATGCCGCGGGGCTGTTATACGGCTTGATGAAGGGCTGGCCGATCGAACGCAGCATGACTTACGGCAGCGCGGCGGCGGCGATCGTCGTGTCCAGCCACAGCTGCTCGGATGCGATGCCGACAGCCCGGCAAATTGATGAATTTATAGAATCCAGCCAGGCAGATGAATAAACAAGTCCAAGAGCTAATAATCGTAGGGGAGCGTGTACCATGGCAACAGAAGCAACGAAGATCAAAAACTTGATTGGCGGACAGTGGACGACCTCAGTTTCAACACACACACTGCCGGTTGTTAATCCGGCAACAGAGGAAGTTCTCGGTTATGTGCCTTTATCGACAAGAGAAGAGCTGGATGCTGCGGTAGCCGCGGCGAAGGACGCGTTCAGCGCCTGGAGTCAGACGGCGGTGCCGCGCCGGGCGCGCATTCTGTTCAAGTATCAGCAGCTGCTTGTGGAGCATTGGGAGGAGCTTGCGCGCATTGTCACGACCGAGAATGGCAAGAGCTACGAGGAAGCTTACGGTGAGGTTCAGCGCGGCATTGAATGTGTGGAATTTGCAGCCGGTGCCCCCACGCTGATGATGGGCAGACAGCTTCCCGATATCGCCACCAATCTGGAATCGGGAATGTACCGCTACCCGATCGGGGTTGTCGGCGGCATTACGCCGTTTAACTTCCCGATGATGGTGCCTTGCTGGATGTTTCCGCTGGCGATCGCCTGCGGAAACACATTCGTGCTGAAGCCGTCCGAGCGGACCCCTCTCTTGGCCAATCGCTTGGCCGAATTGTTTATGGAGGCGGGCCTGCCCCCAGGCGTCCTGTCCGTTGTACACGGTGCGCACGAAGTGGTTAACGGCCTGCTGGAACATCCGGATGTGCGGGCCATTTCCTTTGTGGGTTCCCAGCCGGTCGCCGAGTATGTCTACAAGACCGGCGCGGCTCATGGCAAGCGGGTTCAAGCGCTGGCAGGCGCGAAGAACCATTCCATCGTCATGCCGGACGCCGATCTCGATGCTGCGGTGAAACAGATTATCAGCGCGGCCTTTGGCTCGGCCGGGGAACGCTGCATGGCTTGCGCGGTTGTGGTGGCTGTCGGCGAAGCGGCGGATCCGCTGGTGACCAAGCTGAAGGAGGCGGCAGATGCAATCGTGATCGGCAATGGCCTGGATGAAGGGGTGTTTCTGGGTCCCGTTATTCGTGACGCGCATAAAGAACGAACACTACAATACATCGAAATCGGCGAGAAAGAGGGCGCTCTGCTGGTTCGCGACGGACGCAAGGATGCAGCCACGGACGGCAAAGGCTATTTTGTCGGACCCACGATTTTCGATCAGGTATCTTCCGACATGAAAATTTGGCAGGACGAGATTTTTGCTCCAGTGCTTTCGATAATCCGGGCGGATACGCTGGACGAGGCGATCGCGATCGCGAACAAGTCCGAATTTGCGAACGGTGCTTGCTTGTTTACGACAAACGGCAGCCATGTCCGGAAGTTCCGGGAAACGATCGATGCAGGCATGCTGGGCATTAATTTGGGGGTTCCGGCGCCGATGGCCTTTTTCCCGTTTTCGGGCTGGAAAAATTCGTTCTACGGTGACCTGCACGCGAACGGTCCGGATGGCGTTGAGTTCTATACCCGTAAGAAAATGGTTACGGCGCGTTGGTAGGAGGAAGGATGTGGGAAGGGCGGCCCGGGAGCAACGGGAACATTCCTTCTGACATACAACTGACGAATTCGGGAGACAAGGGGACGTTAAGCCTATGGGAACAATAAAGGTCGGCATCATCGGTGCCGGACGGATCGGTAAAATACACATTGAGAATTTACAGCGTCAAGGAAATGCAGAGGTGGTCGCCGTAAGCGATCCGTTCGCTGACGAAGCGCTGCGCCAGTGGGCAGCGGAGCGGGGGATCCGGACCGTAACGAAGGATGCAGCTGAATGGATGGACGATCCGGCGATCCAGGCCGTGTTCATCTGCTCGCCAACGGATACGCATGTGCCATTCATTAAGCTGGCGGCTGCTGCTGGCAAGCATATCTTCTGCGAGAAGCCAATCAGCATGGAGGTTTCGCAGACGGCGGAGGCGCTGGAAGCGGTCAAGGCCGCAGGGGTACAGCTGCAGGTCGGATTCAATCGACGATTTGACCATAATTTCAAACGGATTAAGGAGATTGTGTCCAGCGGCGAAATAGGGCAGCCGCATATCGTGAAGATCACATCTCGCGATCCTAGTCCACCCGGGGAAAGCTATATTCGTTCTTCCGGCGGGATTTTCATGGACATGATGATTCATGACTTTGACATGGCCCGTTATGTAAGCGGAGAGGAGGCGGTTACGATCAGCGCGGTCGGCAGCGTGCTGGTTGATCCCGTGTTCGAACAGTGCGGGGACGTGGATACGGCCGTCGTGACGATTCAGTTCGCAAGCGGTGCGATAGGCATTATCGACAACAGTCGAAAGGCAGTGTACGGCTACGATCAGCGCGTTGAAGTATTCGGATCGGGCGGAGCTGTCGGGGTTAACAACGACTATCCGAATACGGCCGAGATTCATACGGAAGACGGCGTTCGCCGCGACAATCCGCTGCATTTTTTTCTGGAACGATACAATGAAGCCTATGCGGATGAATCCCGGCAATTTATTGCCTGCCTTGCGGAAGGGCGGCAGGTTCCGGTTAACGGCGAGGATGGCATGCAAGCAGAGCTGATGGCCTGTGCTGCGGCGGAGTCTCTCCGTCTGGGCAGGCCGGTGCCGGTGAAGCTGTCCATAGCTGCCGAGTAGTGGCAGGCTATATGATTAAAATCGATAATTCAATAGATCACCCGGTATTCAGATGCATCGAGCAATCCCTGGGTACCGGGGGAATCAGTAAAGGAGCGGATACGGATGCAATCCAAACTGATTGTTCCTGAAGCATCGCAGCCGAATCAGGAGGGCGTTGTGCTGCGGGTAACGCCGGAGTCGGCGGGATGGAGCTACGTCGGTTATGAAATGGTCAAGTTGAAGAAGGGCGAAGCTTTGATGCGGGAAACAGGCCGGTTGGAGGCATGTCTGGTTTTTCTTAGTGGAAAAGGCGATGTCAGGACGGCGGAGAAACGCTGGACCGGGATCGGCCAAAGAATGAGTGTGTTCGAGAAAACGCCACCCTATTCCGTTTACGTCCCAAGCGAAGACCGCTATGAGGTGGTGGCCGAGACGGACGTGGACCTCGCGGTCTGCACCGCTCCGGGGGGCGGCGAATATGAAGCCAGGCTCATCGAGCCGGGGCATGTGGGGGTTGAACATCGGGGCAGCGGCAATATGGCACGGCTTGTTCACAATATTCTGCCGGAATCCGAGCCTGCGCACAGCCTGCTGGTGGTCGAGGTGTTTACACCGGGCGGCCATTGGTCCAGCTATCCGCCGCATAAGCATGACCGGGATGCGCTGCCGGAGGAATCGCTGCTCGAGGAGACCTATTATTATCGTATCCAGCCCGAGCAGGGCTTTGCCGTTCAACGCGTATATACGGATGACGGATCATTGGATGAAACCTTGTGCGTAAGAAACGGCCAGGCAGTGCTCGTGCCCAAGGGCTATCATCCTGTAGCGGCGCCTGCCGGCTATGAGGTCTACTATTTGAATGTGATGGCAGGGCCGCGCAGAACTTGGAAGTTCTACAATGATCCCCATCACGAGTGGCTGCTTAAATAAGCGATGGCAGGCGGTTTCGCGCAAGGGGCTGGGTGCCCGGGTCAGGATAGATTCTGATCTGTCATACCGGCGAAGTTCTTTACGATGGGTCGTTTCCTGATCATAATAGAAGGATAAAGATGGAAAGAGGCGGATCAGGATGAAAGCAACGATCTATGATGTTGCCAGAGAAGCTGGGGTGTCCATAGCGACAGTTTCTAAAGTTATAAATGGCAAAGGAAAAATCAGTGAAGAACGGCGCAGGGAAATTATCGAGATTATGGATCGTCTTCACTATCAGCCCAGCGTCATCGCATCAGCTTTGACCGGAAAGCATACCTATACGTTCGGGCTGCTCATACCGGACATTTCCAATCCTTTCTTCGCCGAGGTGGCAAGGGCGGTGGAGGACCGGGCCCATCAGCTAGGTTATAGCGTCATTATTTGCAGTACCGACAATAAGGATGATCGGGTCGAGCGGTATATCGGTTTACTGAAGCAAAAAAGTGTAGACGGGATCATTATGGGAACAGGCATAGAAAGGGTGGATATGGCAGCTGAACTGAGCGGCTCGATGCCGGTAGTTGCCATTGGCCGCGAATGGTCGTCGGTCCCCGTCCATACAGTTGTAGCCGATGATTATCAAGGCGGGAGGGCGGCGGCTTCGCATCTACTGGGACTTGGACATCGCCGGTGTGCTGTGCTGTCGGAGAGCATGACGATCATTAGCAGCCGGGAGCGGGTTCAAGGATATCGGCAGGCGCTGGAGGAAGCGGACATTCCCTTACATAATGACCACATCCGAATATGCAAGTTTACGATTGAAGACGGCAGAAGGAACACCGCCTTGCTCCTCGCCGATGAGAATCGTCCTACGGCGTTGTTCTGCTGCAATGATCTGCTTGCCGTAGGGGCGCTGCAGGCGGCTAGAGAGGCGGGTGTAAGGGTGCCTGAACAATTGTCGATCGTAAGTTTCGACAACACGATACTGGCAGCGGTAACGGATCCTCCTTTGACCTCGGTAGCACAGCCGATGGAACAGCTTGGCGCCATGGCCGTCAATCTGTTGGTGAGAGAGCTGGAAGAGAAACCGTCGGATAAGCAGAAGATCGTGCTGCAGACGGAGCTGATTGTCCGCGAGTCTACCGCGGGCTGGCGGTCATAGCGCCAGACTGTTGAAATGGAAAGAGTGACTTCAAATACGCATGAAGGGCTACCCCCAAAGCCAGCTTATAACGGCTTAGGGATAGCCCTTTTTATCATACGGATATGCATGAATACAGCTCTAACCCTCTCTTACATCATAAAGCACACGGGCCAGCAGGTCCTGGCTGTAGTTGCCAAAGTGCTTGCCATAGATCGTAAGCCCGCGCTTGTTCACAGACTTCTCCGTGACTGCGACGCGAAAAGTAAGCTCACTCTTATAATCCAGCTGGATCTGGTCCAGCGTGACATCGGAGATGCGGCAGCCATCAATAAAGCTGCCTTTTTTGTTGATCCGGATCAGCTTGAGCATCCCGTATTGGTTCAGCTGAGGCGGCCACCAATCCGGGTTGAAATTGCCGCGTGTGTCACCGAAATCGCCTGGGCTGGTCCAGCTGCCGATCTCGATCCCGTTGATATAAAAGTAAATGTCGGACGGGTAGTTATCGCAATAGCCGGGAGCTTCGGAGCCAAGTTCCAGCGAGAACTGGATTTCCCGGAAGGACTGGTTGGACTTCAAATAATTCGGGATCCGATACTCCAAATATCCCTCGGTGAGCCAAATAATTTCGGCATCGATCCGGTCAGGGTCGGCGAAATAGCGGGGATCGTCAAAGTCGCCGATGATGCTGTCCTTAGTCGCGAGACCGCATGTTGGCATAGCCTGGTAGTCGCTGTAATGGCCTACCTTGATCTCAACCTCGTATAAATTCTCCGCATCCTTGCTCCGAAGGTCGACCATCAGCTTGTCTTTGTTCAGATAACAAATCTTCTGAATGCCATGCTTCCCCCCGGTCGTTTGAATTTCGATAAGGCCGCTGTCCTCCAGCTTCTTAATATGCATTGTAATCGCACCGTTGCTTAAATTCAGTCTATTGGCGATTTCATTCAGGTTAAGGCTCTGGTTGGTAGCCAGCAGCTCAAGGATCTGGATCCGGATTTCAGAGCTAAGCGCTTTGAATATATCCAGTCCGCTCTTTAAGTCTTTGATGTAAATCATACGATTTCAACCCTTCTTCCACGTATAGGGATCGCCATTCGTACCTTAAATCGGACGGATGACGGTTTGTTTTAAATGAGTATAAATCAATATGGTCGCGAAATAAAGAACTTCATCTGAAATGGACTAGGATTGAAGCTGAATCCGTCGAATTTTGACCGGACTTTACTTGTTTTATTTATATTTACTTGAATTAAAAGGAGACCGGAATAAGATGACGGCTTAAATCACTAAACAATAATTCTGTGCTATATGTACTACTGAAGAGTGATCGTGCGAATGTTCCGATTAAGCCGATTCTATTATTTTTAATAAACATAAAACATTTTATATTTACAACGATTATACACCTATGCTATGTTAATTTTGCAAACGGATTCATATTGGTTTTATTAAAAAGTTTCAAGAAAAACTAAACTGGAAGGTGAAGCGTTTTGACAGCTGGGACATTGAAGGCACGGATGACCATTGACAAGTCATTTCGAATTGCGCAAGTAGACAACCGAATATATGGCTCGTTTATCGAGCATCTTGGACGCGCCGTATACGGCGGGATCTATGAGCCTGGGCATGCGTCCGCGGATCAGAGCGGTTTTCGGAAGGATGTAAAGGAGCTGATTCAAGAGCTGCAAGTTCCGATCATTCGGTATCCAGGCGGGAATTTTGTGTCCGGATACAATTGGGAGGACGGTGTGGGGCCAGTAGCGGAGAGACCGAAGCGGCTGGAACTGGCCTGGAGAACGCTGGAGAACAACGAAGTGGGAACCAATGAGTTCATCACCTGGGCCAAGGAAATCGGATCAGAAGTGATGATGGCCGTTAATCTTGGCACGCGCGGCATTGATGCCGCCCGAAATTTGCTGGAGTACACGAATCACCCTGGCGGCACCTACTGGAGCGATCTGCGCCGCAGCCATGGCTATGAACAGCCGCATCAAGTCAAAACATGGTGCTTGGGCAATGAGATGGACGGCCCGTGGCAGATCGGGCATAAGACAGCTGAGGAGTACGGCAGACTGGCGCTGGAAACGGCGAAAGCGATGCGTCTGGTAGACCCGGAAATTGAGCTTGTGGCCTGTGGAAGCTCGAGTGCGAACATGCCAACCTTCCCGGAATGGGAGGCCGTCACGCTGGATCATACCTATGAGGCTGTCGATTATATCTCCTTGCACCAATACTACGGGAATCGTGCTAACGATACGGCCAATTATTTGGCGCTTACCCTTGATCTGGATCATTTCATCCATACCGTGAAATCTACCTGTGATTACATCAAGGCGAAAAAGCGCAGCAAAAAGACGATGCATCTCAGCTTTGACGAGTGGAACGTTTGGTATCACTCCAACGATGCGGACAAACAAATCGAGCCGTGGAGCGTGGCACCTCCACAACTGGAGGATGTCTACAATTTTGAGGATGCGCTGCTGGTCGGCAGCATGCTGATCACCTTTTTGCGTCATGCCGATCGAGTGAAGATGGCCTGTCTGGCCCAGCTCGTCAACGTCATTGCTCCGATTATGACCGAGAATGGCGGCCGGGCATGGAAACAGACGATTTACTATCCATACCTGCATGCTTCCCGGTACGGGCGCGGTGTATCGCTGCAGCCCATCGTCGATTCTCCGGTCTATGACTCGAAGGATTTTACCGATGTTCCATACCTCGACAGCGCTGTCGTTTATAACGAGGCGGAGGAAGAAATTACGATATTCGCGGTGAATCGCCATCTGGAACAGTCACTGGAGCTGACGTGTGACGTGCGCAGCTTTGAAGGCTTCAAACTTGTGGAGTTTATCGTGATGGAGCACGAGGACTTGAAAGCCGTCAATACGGCGGATGAAGAGAAGGTAAAGCCGCATCACAGGGGACAGGCGAAGCTGGACTCCGGCATGTTAACCGCATCCCTTGCAAAGGCTTCCTGGAATGTCATTCGGCTCAAGAAAGGTTAACGCATTCTGCCAAGGCATAGAGCGTGCAGCCATCTGAGCAGTTAGCAGTATTTAGCCTAGCCATGCAGCATGTATAGTTCCGGGTATGATCTAGGGCATAATCACAGATGGAGCAGTGACATCTAGAGCGGCACTGTTCCATCGTCCCTAAGGGGCGGAGGTTCGGACAATAAGGCATAACTCAGAAGACATAAGGCATGTCGAAACTTGTAAGCGCTTCATTTTCTGACTGACAGACATCATACGAGCAGGCATCAAGGGACGTATGAATGAAATCTGGGGAGGTCAATGGAAATGATTAAAAAATGGTTTGTCGGTTTTCTGGTTTTGGCGATGACGATGCTGTGGGGATGCGGCGGCTCGAATAATGCCGGAGGCACAAGCTCGGTCATCGACGGAGGAGCCGGGGAGGATGCGACCGAGCTGTCCTACTGGACATTTGTGGAGCTGCACGGACAGCATTTTGAGAAGATGCTGGGGAAGTGGAATCAGGACAATCCTGACCGCCAAATCAAACTTAATGTGACGGTCATGCCTTATGATGATATGCATAACAAATTATCCATAGCCGTTCAATCGGGGACCGGAGCACCGGACATCGCCGATATCGAGCTTGGCAAGTTCCCGGACTTTCTGTCCGGAACGCCCCAGCTCGTTCCGCTGAATGACGTTATCGATCCGTACCGGGACACCATTGTGCAATCCCGAGTGGATTTATACAGCAAGGATGACGTCAATTATGGAGTGCCTACCCATGTGGGCGCATCCGTTGCCTTCTATAATACCGAAATTCTTGAAGAAGTTGGTGTCGATTACAAGGAGATTGTAACCTGGGAGGACTTCAAGCAAGCGGGGATAAAGGTATATGAACAGACTGGAAAATATATGGGGACCGCCGATACAAGTGCCTCATGGCAGGCTTCCATGCTGCTTGCACAGCAAGGGGCGGATTATACCGACGAGGTAGGAAATCCTCAGGTGAACTCGGAAGCGATGATAAGAGCGATGACGGTACTTAAAGATTTGCAGGACAACCAAGTTATCGCCACAATTGCAGGCGGTCAGCCGGATACGGAGGAGGCCTATGGCGAATTCAATGCCGGCAATTATGTATCGGCGTTTATGCCGCTCTGGCAGATGTCCCGATACACGAACTACATGCCAGACTTGTCCGGTAAAATTGCCATCGCTCCAATTCCGGTCATCGAAGAGGGAATGCCGCGATCGGTAGGCGGAGGCGGAACGGGCACCGTCATCACCCAGACAGCCAAGGATATTCAGCTAGCCAAAGACTTTCTGGCGTTTGCCAAACTGTCGCTGGACGCCAACAAGGAAATTTGGAATACACTTGGATTCGACCCGGTCAATATGGACGTATGGGAGATGAAGGAAGTCACTCACAATCCCGAGAACGCGTTTGTCCAGTATTTCGTCAACAATCCTTTTGATGTGCTCAATGAGATCCGGGATGAAATTCAATTGATTAAATCGACCCCCGCAACACCAACGATCAACAATATACTCTCCACCACGACCTACAATGAAATTTTCGAGGACGGCAAGGACATTACGCAAGCGTTAAATGATGCGCAGCAGCAGATTGAGCAGGAATTGAAATAATGTTCGTCAAAGGAGTCATGGTGTATGATTAGAAAGTTTTTGTACTCCCAGAAAGTTGCTCCTTACGTATTTGTCCTGCCGTTTATTCTGGTCTTTCTCATCTTCTGGGTCTATCCGCTTGGAAGCTCGCTCGGCATTAGTTTTCAGCAGATCCAGCTCGGGCAGGAGGCGGAGTGGGTTGGCATAAGCAACTATGAAAAGCTGCTAGGGGACGGCATCTTTATGAAGGCTGTGCTGAATAGCGCTGTATACATGGTGCTGACCCTCGTCATTCTAATTCCTTTCCCGATGCTGTTCGCGGTGCTGATCAACCATAAATTTATGTGGGGGAGAGAGTTCTTCAAATCCTCCTTCTTCTTCCCGGCGCTTACCTCGGTTGTTGTGGCAGGCACGATCTTCAGACTCATGTTTGGCGAGATGGAGGGTTCGTTGATCAATAGTATATTGGGCTGGTTCGGCATCGAGCCGGTCAAATTCCTCAAGGGACAGGTTACCGGGTTCATCGCATTGCTGGCGCTGGCCGCATGGAGGTGGACGGGGGTGAATATGCTCTACTTCTTGTCGGGGCTGAAGAATATTCCGGATGAATATTATGAAGCCGCGTCGATTGACGGAGCGTCGTCCTTTCAGAAATTCATGAAAATTACGATGCCGCTGCTCAAACCCACGACGATCTATGTTATAACGATCAGCATCTATGCAGGGTTGGCGATGTTCATCGAAAGCATGATGCTCTGGAACGGTAACAATTCTCCGAAAAATATCGGGTTGACCATCGTCGGTTATCTGTATCGCCAGGGCATTGAGAGGAATAATCTCGGTTATGCAGCGGCGGTAGGGATTGTCCTGCTGGCCATTACCATGGTCATTAATTTGACGCAGCTGACGCTGTCCGGGATGTTCAAGAAGGAGGAGTGAGCGATGAATAAGGAGATTTGGCCGCGCGCTGCGCTTTTAATCTTTTTCTCTGTCCTGTGCTTCTTCATTCTCGTTCCGTTCTACGCAGTGACGATCTCTTCCTTCAAACCGGGTGAGGAACTGATTCGTTACGGGCTTAACCTGCGGCTTGACCTGTCGGTGATGAGTCTGGATAATTTCATATACCTGTTCACCGGAAGCCACTCGTATTTCATGTGGTTCTTCAACTCGCTGCTTCTGACGATTGTCCAGGTCAGCTTGACGCTCATTGTCAGTGCAACGGTAGCTTATGGCTTCGCCGCCTACGAGTTCAAAGGCAAGAATATGCTTTTTATTTGCGTGCTGCTTATTATGATGGTTCCGTTCGAAATTTTGCTGCTCCCGCTGTACACATTGACCTATAATATCGGTCTTATGAACACCTATTCAGCTATCGTTTTGCCGGGGATTGCAAGTGCGGCTACGATCTTTTTCTTCCGGCAGTATTTGCGAGGCGTGCCGAGCGAAATTATTCAAGCGGGGCGAGTGGATGGAGCTAGCGAATACGGCATATATATCAGACTGATTTTGCCGGTGATGAAGCCTTCCTTTGCGGCGATGGCCATTCTGAACGGGATGAACAGCTGGAACAACTTCCTGTGGCCCTTCATGGTCCTCAGCGATGCCAATAAATACACGCTTCCGATTGGACTCAAGACACTGTTGACCCCGTATGGCAACAATTATGATCTGCTCATTGTAGGTTCCTTCTTCTCGATCATTCCGATCTTTGTTCTGTTCATTGCCTTTCAGCGATACTTTATAGACGGAATGACAGCAGGGGCTGTGAAGGGATAATAATGAGGGCGCGGCTCTTTCAAGAGTCGTGCCTTTTCATGATTAGCAGGAATAGACGGTCCGGACAAGCTAACCATACATAACAGGCGGTATCTTTCCGGTGTCCGGCTTGAGGCGGCGGTTCATTCGTGAACGCCTCTTAGACTGGCAAAATGAAGACTTCCGTTTTAAGATGGAGAGTAGAGATGCATATTCCGTATGGCATGAACGCAAACCTAACGTGAGGTGATCAAACTGTGCATCCCGTAACCCGAGTGCTGCTGATCATTGGCGGGGCGTTAATTGTGATCGGATTGCTGTGGCCGCTTATTGGCCGCTGGGTCGGCCGCTTGCCGGGCGACATCGTAGTGGATCGGCCCAATGTCAAAATTTACTTTCCTATCGTGACCTGCCTTGTGATCAGTGTGGTCGGCTCGCTGCTGCTGTATCTGATTCAAATGTTTCGAAAATAGCCGCAGCTGCTAACTTTCCGTCACGTAATTGATCCAACGCCAAGAGGCCGCCTTTCCGTGAAGGATAAGGCGGCCTCTTCAAATTATGACGCTGCATCATAGGTTACAACAGCTTCGGGGTCCAGATTCCTTACAATTGACTTGAACCGGGGCAGCTCGAACAGATGAATCCGGTACAACATTCCGGACACTGCCTCGCTCTGTGCTTGATTGCCGTCTGCGGTAAACTTGCTTCGCTCCTCCATGTCCGCTTCTTCAGGCTCACGATTCAAGAACGTGTTGATTGCTTGAGCCAGCGCGTCTTCGTTGGCACTGTTAATCCGGATGCCAAGATGAAACGAGAAGCTGGAGGTGGAGATGCGGATGGCCTCCAGCGCCGCTAGGCAAGCAATGGCTGAGTACATAGCAAGCTCCCAGCCAAGCACCAATCCGGCCACGGTAAGAAGTGCCAGGTTGAGTCCGATCTGGACGCCAGGAAGCTTGATCCGATTGAGAAGCCGGGTCAAGGATCTGGAGAGCTTCGGCATTTGGAGAGTATCCAGTATAATGCCGTAGCGGATTCCGATGCCGATCCCTGTGCCCAGCAGGATCCCGCCAATGGCGGCCGACCCGATCTTGCTGTCAATCACGGAGGGAACGGGATAAAACACGATGGAGCAAATGGAGAAGGTTAGAAGTCCTATGGCTGCTATAAGAGCCTTTTCCCGGGCCGATTGGCGGAAGGCAAGCAGCAGAAGCGGGAGATTCAGTACAAAGACAAACATGCCGGTATGCAGACCTGTTATGTGGGAGGCCAGGGCCGAAATCCCTGTCACGCCTCCCGTAATGATGCCGCTTGGCACCAGGAACAGATCAAGGCCAAGGGCAGCGATGAGTCCGCCCAACACCGCCATGAGCAGCCGTCTTATTCTGAATGTCCGTTTCCAGTCTTCTGCGTCACCGTCCGTTATGGGATACGGAAGATTAGGCATGGACACAACGCACCTCCTTTATCAGCTGGTGCTCTCATCCTTCAGCCGGGGTTTGGCCGGCTTTTCTTTATGATCCTTGAACTTGAAGATTTTGTTTAAGATATTGTACACGTGCTTCGACTCTTTGGTCAGCAAAGGCCCCAAAATAGCCAGGATCAACACGTACAATGCTGCAAACGGCTGAATGAAGGACGCAAGTCCGCCCGCTTTGCCGAGATTGGCCAGAATGATGGAAAACTCGCCGCGCGATACGATAGTCAGACCAATGTTTGAGGAAGCTCTGGAGGATAATCCAGCGCTTCGTCCTGCCAGCATCCCTGCGAGGAAGTTTCCGAACAGAGTGATAATTACAGCAATTACAGACAGTACCACAGCGCCTCCAAGCTCCGACGGAACGATCGACAGCCCGAAGCTGAAGAAGAAGATGGCACCAAAGAAGTCACGGAACGGCAAGATCAAGTGCTCGATCCGCTCCTGATGCTCAGTTTCGGCCAGAACAAGCCCGACGAGCAGAGCGCCAATCGCTTCGGCAACGTGAATCGTTTCGGAGAAGCCTGCAAGCAGGAACAAAGCTCCAAAAATAACGAGACAGAATAGCTCATTGGAACGAATATTCAATGCCTTGTTCAGCAGCGGCACCATCTTGCGTCCGATCACAATGACCAGGAGCATGAAGCCAAGGGCAATAACCGCCGACAGCAGCACGCCGCCAAGTGAGGACGAGCCGCTCAGGACAAGACCTGACAGGATCGAGATATAAACCGCAAGGAATACGTCCTCGAACATGATAATACCAAGAATCATCTCGGTCTCGGGGTTCGCCGTTCTCTTCAAATCGACGAGGACCTTGGCCACGATGGCACTTGAGGATATCGTTGTGATCCCCGCAATAATCAACGTCTCTGGAAGCGGAAATCCGGAGAAGATACCAAGCATCAATCCGAGGGTGAAGTTGATTGCAATATAGATGGTTCCGCCGACGGCAATCGACTTGCCTGATTTAATGAGCCGTCCGACAGAGAACTCCAATCCCAGATAGAAGAGCAGAAACAGTACACCGATCCGGCCGAGAAAATCAATAAATGGTGCGCTCTCGATAAACCGGAAATCAAACGGGCCAAAGTGGGGTGCGTGTGGCCCTACTGCCATCCCGATCAGAATATAGAACGGAACGACAGAAAAGCGGAGTTTTGCAGACAGCACCCCAGCGATGGCGAGTAGGGCAATCGCCAGTCCTACTTCTAATACCAAATGATCCATTCAATCAACCCCGTCCGTCTATCAAGATTTGTTTAAATAGCCGCTGCTGCTGGCGCTCACCAACGACTACGAGTGTCGAGTCTGCTGTAATAATAACGTCGGGACCGGGATTAATTTGCTTGCTGTTTTTATTCACAACCGCAATAATCGTTGCGCCCGAGGACTGTCTGACACCCAGGTCGCCGATGGATTTGCCAACCCCATAGTAATGAGGCTCAATCCGGTACCATTCGATGATGAGTTCATCGAGTGCCATATCAATCGTTTCTAGAGCTTTCGGCTTATAAGTCAACCCGCCGACAATGGCAGCAATTTGGCGAGCTTCGTCGTCATCGACGGAGATCATGGAGATGCTTTCCTCCGGATCGTCGTACTCGTAATGATACATTTCTCTGCGGCCATCGTCATGAATAATGATGACAAGCTTATCGCCGCCTCGCGTATCAATCACAAATTTCTTACCGATTCCGGGCAGATCTGTTTCACGTACATGCATGAGTAAAATCCTCCTAAAAAATGGACATGATTAGTTATAGCTTGAAATTACACCGGGGCTACTGAACGGGACGAAAAGCTGACAAATATCGACGTGTATTTAATAGGAAATAATAATAAAAGCCGAAGCCGAAGTGGGATTATCGACCGATAGGGCAACCTGAACTTAGGCGTTCTCAATATAAGGACCGCCGAAGTCGTCAAGAATGCCGGCAGCAAGCTGCTGGCGACTTTGAGTTTGGAGAGAATATGAGATGGCTTAAGCACCGCGGCGTTATGGTGAATGTCAGGCTTAAATACATACCGCAGATCTGCATGCTCATCCTTATATTGTTCCTGGGATGGAAAATAAAGCGCAAAGGCGGTGATGAGCACCAAACCGAACATCCAAAGCCATCGTGCTGTCTTCAATATACGCTCCAAGTCATTTCCCTCCCTTCGCTCCTAGCTTCCTATGGTAATGATAACATAAATGTAATTGATCTCAAAATGAGAACGATAAATTATTTAGGAACGGTTTGGGAGATCATTTATAGGGTTACAATCTCTTTATATATTTGGATATATTTAGATGAGTGAGGGCGAAGAAGTGCGAATGTTCCGCAATTGTTCGCCCTTTATTTTCGTTTCGGGTTGAATCATTTGGTTTGCTCCTATAGTGTCATTTGGAGCGAATGCCAAAGCGATTGCCTTGTCCCTGCCAATTATTGCGTGTTTTTACGAGAGGAGCTTCTTCTGCTGTTCGGCGATTTGGGTTGCTCTGTTGCCTCATTGGAGCTGCTTCGGATTTCCTCTGCATCTTCATTCTCCAGAACTCCCTGAACCAGATCATCCAGCATGTCCGTAGCTGCATGATCCTCCGGATGGTCGGATTCGGGAACGGGATGCACACCTGGAAACTGACCTTCGTAATCGACTTTTTTATTGCTCATATTTTCTCATTCCTTTCCCAATTATAGTGTGCAATGCAAATGGTTTTATGTACGATTAACCGTGTGAACCAGGATGAATCAGTACTAAATAAAGTATCTTTATATAGTGATAGATTATATAGAGGTATGTTAGAATAAAAGGGATATTATACCAGGAGGATGAATAATGCGATGAAGAAAAGAATACTGCTAAGCATGTTGGTTTTATTGCTCATGTCCACTTCTGCAGCTGCGGCACATCCCGGAAGAACGGATTCCAAGGGCGGTCATACTTGCAGAACCAACTGTGAACGATGGGGATTGAAATACGGGGAGTATCATTATCATAACGGAGGCAGCTCGAGCTCCTCTTCAGGTGGTTCTGCTGCATCGAAATCCAGCGCGCCGAAATCGAGCAGCTCGTCGGCCAGCAAGCCGAAAGAGAGCAAGCCTGCTTATGTAAAGTCCGGGCTTAAAGTCTTTATCAATGGCAGCGCACTTCAATTCGGGAGCGATCCGATCATCGAAAATAATACGAACCTGGTGCCGCTCAGAGAGATTGCGGAACGCATGGGTGCCCAGGTGAGCTGGAACAAGTCGGCCGGGGCGATTGGAGTACAGAGAGAAAATTATAAAATGACACTCACGCTCGGCAGCAAAACGGTGTACTACAACGGGAAGGCTGAGACGATAGCTGCTCCTCCGCGGGTCATTAACGGCGTGACCTATGTTCCTGTTCAGGTGTTTGCCAGAGGGCTTGGCGCCAGCCTGTCGTATGACGCGAGCGCAAATGCGCTGCGAATTACGCTTTGATCTTCAAGCTATGCCATCATAACTTGCTTCCTTACCCAGGAGACTTCTCAGACAGCCTGTTTCATACCCGGCTGTCTATTTTCATGTATAATGTAGGAAATGAACGCCCCTTGCTCTGGGGGATTGACAAGCGACAACTATAACGAGGGGAGCGTTTGGACCTTGAGCTTTTTCGATAAATTCAAGGCTGGTGTGTCGGAGGCCGGCAACAAGGCCAAGATCTTGGTGGAAGTAAATAAGCTGAAGCTGCAGAACAGCAGCAAGCGAAGCGAAATTGACGGACAGCTGCTGGAGATTGGCAAGATCGTATACGCATCGGCAGAGTCAGGGGCATGGCCACCTGACAGACAAAGCTTTGAAGCCTGTATGCGGCGCATTCAGGAACTGAAATTCGAAATGGAGCAAAATGAACTGCAAATTGCGAATCTTTCGGACGAAAAGCTGTGCAGAGCCTGTGGAAAGAGCTCGGCAATGAACGCCAGATTCTGCCCGCACTGCGGGGCTACATTTGAGGTTATACAAGTGAACCCGGATCAGGGGGAGGATACACGGCTCCTGCGAAATCCGGATGACAACAGCGACCCGCGAGCATAAACTGAACTTAACGTGTATATGAACCGGACCTGACCAGGGAATTCCTTGTGTCAAGGTCCGGTTTTTTTGATGGCGGCTGTGGACTTGGCGGAAATTTATTTTCCGTCTGAAAATAAATCGATCCTACTCACAAAAAAATCAATATGTAGTAGTATTAATTCTACTAGATGGAGGGAGTGAGCAGACGAATGCGAATCAACAAAGCAGGTCTTGGCAGTTGGCATCGGCATGTCAAACGAAAAGGTTATCCATGGTTTCCGGGTAGACAGATGCTGCTCCTCTTATTGATGGCAGGCATAGTCCTTTCCGCAGGATGCGACGGGCCACGCTTGCCCACACCAGATCATCCCCCGGACGCCAAGCCGAAATCCCCCATCAATATCGTGATCTCCAATCTTGGGATGACGTTTCCCGCCGGTATGGACGAGAACGACAACCGCTACCTCAACTATATTGAAGAACAAACCGGACTCGATATCCGGGTCAACACCCCGCCCCCTGAAGTCTATAACGAAAAGCTGGACGTCATTATGTCGTCAGGAAATCTGCCGGATATGCTTCATACCTATGACCCGGTATGGTTTGATCACTATGCCAAGCTCGGGGCACTGCATCCGCTGGATGAACTTCTGGATCAATACGGTCCGAATCTGAAGGCGAAAATTCCAGCCGAAGTTTGGGATCGGGTCAAGTATGGCGGCAACATCTATGCGGTGCCAAGCCTGAACGAAGTGACCGGTGTTGAATTGATGTATGTCCGCAAAGACTGGCTGGACCGGCTTGAGCTTGCGCCCCCGGTCACACTGGAAGATTACTATGAGGTTATTCGCGGCTTCACGCTCGATGATCCCGATGGGAACGGGCAGCAGGATACGATCGGTCTGACGCTAACCTCGAAGCTGGGACGCTCCTCCCCGTTCTTCGGCGCGTTTGGCACACAGCTGGATACCTGGTTTGAACGGGACGGTAAGCTGGTGTATGGAAATATTCTTCCGGAAACGAAGGAGGCGCTTGCTTTTTTCAATCGCCTGTATCAAGAAAATCTGCTGGACAGTGAATTCCCGCTCAACTTGCAATCCAGCGTCCACGAAAAAATCGAGAACGGCAAGGTGGGACTCTTCTCTGCAGCCTGGTATGACACGCGCGGCCCCATCGCGGCGAATAAGCTGAAGGACCCGAATGCGGAATGGATCATGCTGGAATACCCTACCGGACCCGAGGGGCACAGCGGTGTTTACGGCAAAGACGTGATTCGCGGCTACAACGTGATTCCGGCCACATCTGAGCATGCCGCAGAGGTTATCAAAATGCTGGATTTTATCGTGAGTGATTATAAAACGTTAAAGCTCGGCTTCGAAAATGAAATATGGAGATGGGAGAACGGGGTGATGGTGACCGACTTTGCGCTGCATGACGAGCATTTATATCGGGGCATTTATCAGTCGCTGGTTGATGTGCCAGACCCGGTATTGTTCAAGGAGCGGCTGGATTCATTGGGCGATTTTAATTTATACAACAACCTGGAAATGATCAATCAGCATATTATCCCTAACGCTTTTTACGGTGTGCCTACCCCTGCCATGAGCAAATACAGTAAGAAGCTGGACCGAATGGAGGATGTCTTTACCAAAATTATTATGGGCATTGAGCCGTTGGATGCATTTGACACCTATGTGGAGCAGTGGAGACAAGAAGGAGGAGATGAAATCACGAAGGAAGTGAATGAATGGTATACCAGACAGGAGGCAGGCCGATGAGAGGCTCGGGGGAGGTGGTGTGATGAAGAAGCCGTTTCGCTGGATTTCAGACCGGTTCTCACAACATATACAGACACGGTTAACCGGCTATTTCCTGCTGATCTTGCTGCCGCTGGTGGTCGTCAGCCTGTTTGCTATTGAGAAATCGAGGGACATCCTGTATGAGCAGGCCGTCGAGCGGACGGAAACGGCGTTGTCCTCGGCGATGAATCATTTTGATCTGGCACTGCAAAATGTCGAGGAAATATCGACGCTGATTGCGGGGGACCCCAGCATCAACGAACTGCTTAACAAAAACAGCACGCAGCTATCCCCCCAGTCGATTGTGGATTTCTCTGAAGTGTTGGAGCAGCTGTCCAAATTGGTCTCGGTGAACCGGTTCGTATCGCAGATTGCTGTGTATCACCATGCCTCTAACATGCTGATATCCACCAATTCCGGAGGCCGCAAGCTGACAGGAGAGCCGCAGCAGGAATGGATGGTGGAGGCCGCGCGCAATAACGGAACAGGCTTCTCCTACGTGATGGCTGATTATCCGGTTGCAGGCGGGCATACCTTCGGCTCGATGACGAACACCGACAGCATCTCGCTCATCCGGGCCATGGATTTGTATAACAGCGAGCGCCAGTCCAATCTGCTCATGGTTTCTTTTCAAAAGGCGAAGCTGCTCAATATTATCAAAACGCTGCTTCCTTCGGTGAACAGCCGAATATCGTTGGTGAACGAGAAGGGCGAGGTCATTGTGGAGACCGGGAGCACGCTGGAGGACGAGGTGACAGGGCGGGATCTGGTGGTGACAACCGCCTCGGATTACTCCTCCTGGCAGCTAACCCTGGTTCAGCCAAGGAGCGAGCTGTACAAGGAAACAGATCAGCTCAGGCTGTTTACGTATGCCATCATTGCGCTTAGCATTCTGCTGGCGATCATCATCTCCTGGGTTGTCTACAGCGGCATTGCCGCTCCTGTACTGAAGCTGTCCCGGGGGATGAAGAGACTGAGCAGCGGTGAACTGAACGTCAATGTAGATACAAAGCGGAGGGACGAGTTCGGATTTCTGATCCAGTCCTTTAACAAAATGGCTGCCGTGCAGAAGCACCTGATCGAAGATCATTATGAACAGCAGCTGCGTCTGAAGACAACCGAATTGAAGTTTTTACAGTCGCAGATCAATCCTCATTTTCTGTATAACACGCTGGATTCCATTTATTGGATGGCTAAAAACTATGATGCCGATGAAATCAGCGAGATGGTCATGAATCTGTCGAAGTTCTTCCGGCTAAGCCTGAATAAAGGCAGGCAGGTATTCACCATTGAGGAAAGCGTCATTCACCTTCACTACTATGTTCGGATTCAGCAGATTCGTTTCCTGGACAGCTTCACCGTGGCGTACCGAATATCGGAAGACAGCAGAAGGGTTCCGATTCTCAAGCTGCTCCTTCAGCCGCTGGTGGAGAATGCCATCCTGCACGGTATGGAGGGAAGAAGCGAGGGCGGAAGCCTGATAATCAGCAGCTGGATCGAGCAGGGCAGCATCGTCAAAATCAGCGTGGAGGACAATGGCCCCGGCATCGCGGAGGAGCGGCTCGTTTATATTCGGGAGGAGCTTGCCAAGATGGGTGCGCGGAGTGTGCAGGCACTCTCCCAAGACGAGGAGCATGTTAAAGACCTGTTCGGCTTGCGCAACGTCTTGAGCAGAATGAAGCTCTATTACGGGCGGGAAGCTGATATCGACGTGAACAGTGAGCCCGGCAAGGGTACGGTGGTTACACTGTCCATTCCGCTTGATCGCTGCAGATTGGAAAGCCCTGCGGATGAGAACGTATAATACAGACAAGGGGGAGTCGTAGATGATGAACTTGATGATTGTGGAAGATGAACCGAGACTACGGAATGCCCTTGCCTTCAATATCCCCTGGGAGGAGCATGACATCGAGGTGGTCGGTCTGGCATCGAGCGGGCTGGAGGCGCTGGAGCTTGTAAGCCGCAAGAAGCCGGACATCATGCTGCTCGATATCCAGATGCCCGAGATGGACGGATTGACTTTGCTTCGCGAATTGAAGGACCGGCAGGAGCTGGATCGGCTGAAGCTGATCATTTTGAGCGGGCATGATAATTTTGCCTTCGCCCAGCATGCGCTTGAGTACGGGGTTTCGAAATATTTGCTCAAGCCTGCGGGTGAGGAGGAGGTACTTGCGGCGGTGCTGGAGGCCAGAGCCCAGCTTCGGGCTGATCTGGAGCAGTGGCAGCGCAGGGCGCTCTTGGAGCAGCGCTGGAAGGACAACTTGCCTCACTTGCAGCATCTTTTTTTCATTCAATGGGTTGGCGGTAAATATGCGGAGCAGGAAGTTCTGGCCAAAAGCAAAGAGCTGTACATTCCGCTGAAAAAGGAGGCGCAGATAGCGGTAGCCGTCGTCGATCTCGATCCGATCCCGGAGGAAGAGACGAGGTTTCGCCAAGGAGACCGGGAGCTGCTGCAGTTCACGGTCCAGTGTCTGGCCCAGGAGCTGCTTCCGGCTCCGGCCTGCTGGGGCTGTGCGGATGCAGACAACCAGCTGCTGCTCATATTTGTTGTGGATGAGAAGCGGGATCCGAAAGATGCGATGCTGCGGGTTCATGCTGAAGTAGCCAAGCTTCTGTCCCAGACGAAGGAGGTACTGAAGGTGACGGCGAGTGCAGGCATCTGTGCCGGTACCGGTACGCTTGCCGAAGCGCCGCATCTGTATGCCCAGGCCTGCCGCGCGCTTCAGGAGCGGGTGATCTACGGTCATGATCTTGCGATTCCATATCGCGAGCAGCAGGCAGCGGACGGTCACGGGATGGCGGTTGCCGTGCAGCAGAGTCTGGAGAAGGCACTGGAAATTGCCCTGGAAACCGCCGACGAGACGAAAGCGCTGGAACTGCTGGAAGAGCTGTGGGAGGAAGTGTTCACGCGTTCCGCATCCTCTGATGAATTTCATGAGGCGATCCTGTATGTCAGCGGATTTCTGACCCGGGTCATTCATAAGCAAGGCTGGACGTTGAAGAAAATCGTTGGCGAGGATATCGCCTATTTCCACAACGTCAGGCTGCTCAGCACCAAAATGCAGACCTGGTCGCTGCTCACGCGAACCGTCCGGCATATCGCCAGATTCATGCGCGAGCAGCGAAAAACATCCAGCAATCAGCTGGTCAAGGATATCTTTCACCTGCTGGAGGAAGAAATGGACCAGGAGATTACGCTGCATACAGTAGCGGACCGGTTATATGTCAATTCGTCCTATTTAAGCCGGCTGTTCAAGCAGGAGGTGGGAGTTGCATTCTCCGCTTATGTGCTGGAGCGCAAGATGGAGCGGGCTAAATCCCTGCTGCAGCAGGGACAGAAGGTTTACGATACCGCCCGCCTGGTCGGGTATCGGGATGTGAGCTATTTTACGAAGGTGTTTCGCAAATATTGGGGGGTGAATCCGGGAGAATTCAAGGGGTGAGTGGCAAGCTGGAGAGGGGCGTGGAGCGGAGAGGCGTGCTTGCGTAGCATTGTCGCTGTAAGTGACGAATCGTAGGCGCTCCGCGACCGTATCATTCCTCCAACCGCTGTTGTCGCTGAATTTCCTGAATCATAGAAGTAAGGAAGAAATTCAGCTCCAAAGGCGACCGCTATCGCTTTTCCGGAATCGATTCGTTCGCTCCGCTGGGAGGCGAATCGTAGGCGCTCTGCGACCGTATCATTCCTCCAATCGCTGTTGTCGCTGAATTTCCTGAATCATAGAAGCGAGGAAGAAATTCAGCTCCAAAGGCGACCGCTATCGCTTTTCCGGAATTGATTCGTTCGCTCCGCTGGGAGGCGCCACGGGGCGTGCGCTGAACTTTAAGGCGCCTGCGGCTTACGAATAGAGTAGTTAGGTTAAAGTGCCTTCGTGCCTATAGGCAAGCTTGCAAAAATTCCGTACGTCACACGATTTACGCGGTACCCCGCGTGAAAGCCCTCACGCACGAGCGGCTTGGAACGATAATTTACAAGCTCATTGCAGACATTACATCACAATGGACCACCAGGCCATTGGCAAGGGAGACATTAGCTGCATTCCTGTAAAAGCAGTCACACAAAAGGTTGGACGGAAAACGTTACGTTTTCTCGCCCGGCCTTTTTATTTTGAAACTGTGATCCATCCGGAAGCTGAATTCGAAGTGTTAACTAAGTCGTTCCGTTGAAGCATCACCATCACATCCTCGTGACAAACCGACCGCAACTCCATGGCATCATTACTGACACCCCTGCCCCAACACAACATCAGATTACCATAAATAGTAATGATCCTCGCCTACTCAGTGTCTGCGGCGCGAATTACAATTTGTAATAACGACAAGAGATGAATGACATCGAAAGGGGGAAACAAGCTCGTGAGAACAACAATCGAACCACAGGATACATCAGCGGCCTCACCGACACCGGGCCCACACTTGAACCGAAAGCGGGGCTACTGGAGCCGCCTGGGGTCGGACATCTGGAAGGAATGGGATCTGTATCTGCTGCTCGTGCCGGGAATCCTGGTCATTTTACTCTTCAAATATACCCCGATGTACGGGATCACGATTGCGTTCAAGGACTTTAACATTTTTGCCGGTTATGCAGACAGTCCGTGGGTCGGGTGGAAGCACTTTGCGAAATTGTTTACGTCCCCGGACTTCGCCCAGGTATTCAGAAATACGGTCATTATCAGCTTTCTTAAAATTATCATTCTGTTTCCTCTTCCGATCATTATCGCCCTCATGCTGAATGAACTGCGAAACATGCTGTTCAAACGGACGGTGCAGACCGTCATTTATTTGCCGCATTTCCTGTCCTGGGTAATCGTCGGCGGCCTATTCATCGATCTGCTCTCTACAAACGGCGGCATCGTGAACAAAGTTCTTGTGTCCTTAAACATGGAGCCGATTGCCTTCTTCCTCGACAACAGCGTCTTCCGAAGCGTGCTGATCACCTCTGCGGGCTGGAAGGAGACCGGATGGAGCACGATTGTCTATCTGGCGGCTTTCACGATGATTGACCCGATGCTATATGAAGCAGCCAAAATCGACGGCGCCGGCCGCTGGAAACAGCTGTGGCATATTACATTGCCGGGAATTGCGCCGATCATCATTCTGATGTTTATTTTGCGGCTTGGCAACGTACTGGAGGCCGGGACAGAGCAAATCCTTGTCATGTACAACCCTGTCGTCTATCAAGTGTCGGACGTTATCGGCACTTATGTATACCGGATGGGGCTTGGCAATCAGGATTACAGCTTTTCAACCGCGGTCGGCCTGTTCGAAGCTGTCATTTCCTTCACGCTTGTCATTGTTGGCAATGCGATGAGCCGAAAATATTTGCAGCGCGGGATCTGGTAAAGAAAGGGCGGAACTTCAATGGAAGATCACAAAAAAGCGCTGGAGGGGAACAGCACAGCCAGAGGTGTCATCAAGCTGTCCTTCTCCGAGAAATGCTTTGCGGTATTCAATTACACCTTTTTCATTCTGATGGGTCTGACGACCCTGCTCCCTTTTGTCAATCTGATCGCCAAATCGCTAAGCAGCGAGGGGGCGGTGATCTCGGGAAGAGTCGGTTTGCTGCCGGTAGGGCTGCAGTTTGATACGTACTGGTATGTGCTGCAGGATTCCTTGTTTTTAAATTCACTGAAAAACTCCGTGCTGCTGACGCTTGTCGGCACAGCCTGCAGCTTGACCGTGACCACGCTCACCGCGTATCCACTGTCCAAATACCGGCTGCGCGGGCGCAAATGGCTGCTGCTTATGTTTGTATTCACCATGCTGTTTAGCGGCGGTCTGATCCCGACCTATCTGCTTATGCAGAACTTGAACCTCGTCAATACGTTCCCGGTGCTGTTTCTGCCGGCGATGATCAACGTGTACAACATGCTGATCATCAAAAACTATTTCGAAGGTCTGCCGGATTCGCTCGAGGAGTCCGCCAAGCTCGACGGGGCCGGAAACATCCGCATCCTGCTGTCAGTCATCCTCCCGCTCTCGCTTCCGGTTATGGCCACCATCGGACTGTTTTTTGCGGTGGCCTTCTGGAACGATTACTTCGCGGCCATGATCTACATTACCGATCCGGGGCTGAAGCCGATGCAGCTGTATCTGAAGGAGCTTCTGGTATCCTCAAGCGGCGACTTTCTGAAGGATAACATCGACGCGGCAATCAATACGACGCCGCAATCAATCCAAGCCTCGTCGATCCTGCTGGCGACGATTCCGATTCTGCTTGTGTATCCGTTCCTGCAGAAGTATTTTGTCAAAGGGGTGCTGGTCGGTTCGGTCAAAGGCTGAACATCACAGCACGCGAAAGGTCATTGAGCATGTGCAGCATCTGAACTTCTCGAAGGTGGTGATGCTTCCCGTTAAGAGTGAATTCATGCTGGTCTAGTTACTCAATTATAAGGAGGGTTATCCATGATCAAGCTTAAGAGATCTTCGATTCTGGCTGCGGTGCTCGGATTCACGCTGGCACTGTCCGGTTGCGGTGGCGGGGGAAGTACCGCGGAACAGCCCAATGAACCGCCGACTACGCCGGAGCAAGGACAAGGTGCGTCCGGGGGAGAAACTGCTGAAAAGCCAAATCTGCGCATGATTATGCAGTACGGCTTGTTTGACCCGAAGACGGAATTTGCGGCGAAATATATTCAGGAAAGAACTGGATACAATGTGGAATACGAGCTGCTGCCTGCGGAGGGAGCTGATGAGAAGCTGAACCTGCTTGTGTCCAGCAAGGATAATTACGATCTGGTGAAACTGAACGCGGCGCAGTTCTACAATCTGGCGTCCGCAGGAGCGCTGGAGCCGCTGGATGATTTGATTGAGTCGCATGGCAATTATATCAAGCAGTCCATCAAGCCGGAGTCTTTTGGCAGCGCGATGATTGACGGCAAGATCTATGGAATTCCGGAAACGGGAGCCGGCGTCAGCATCGGTGAAGAGCTGGTTGTCCGTCAGGACTGGCTGGATGAGCTGGGGCTGTCGATTCCGACCAATACCGACGAGCTGTACGACGTATTAAAAACGATCAAAGAAAAGAAAAACGTCATTCCGCTGACGATGAGCAAAGACTCGATCTACGGAGATATTGCAACGACGTTCGGGGTGCTGACCGATTGGAAGGAAGTGGACGGCCAGCTGATGTACCGCGCAGAATTGCCGGAGATGGTAGAGTTCATTACGTATATGAACAAACTGTATAAAGAAGGCCTGCTGGACACCGAAACGCCGATCAATACGGCTCAGAAGTCCATCGAGAAATTTGCGGGCGGCAATGCCGCCATGTATAAACTGGCCTGGTGGAATGCAGGCACGACGATTTCAGCATTGGAGAAGAACTTTCCGGAGGCCAAGACGGCCGTTGTGCCTTATCTGAAAGGGAAGGATGGCAAGGCGGTAGTCGGTGCCAAAGCGAATACAACCTGGTATATCTCGATTCTGAAGTCCTCGAAGAACAAGGAAGCGACGATGGATTTCCTGAACGCCAAGCTGGAGCCGGAGACCTTCAAAGGAATTGCGATCGGGGAAGAGGGCGTGCATCATGAAGTGAAGGATGGCAAGTATTATCCGATTCTTCCTAAATTCAATGATGATTTGAACAACGCCAGCAGTTTCTTGACCGGTGTAGATGAAGAGAAATATCCGATCTACTGGCAGGCGCGCGTTCGTAAGGACCCGGTGCTGCAGGCGCATTTTGAAGAGTTCCAGAGCAATGCGGAAGGCTTGATCGTGGTTGATCCGATGTCCACGGCGCCGCCGATCGATGCGGTTTCCAAGAACCTGCTCCGCTTAACGACGATGCTTGATGATAATGTACTTCAGTTTATTTCCGGAGCGAAGCCAATTGAGGATTACGACAAGTTCCTCGCCCAGTGGAGGGCGGAGGGCGGAGCCGATATGGTTGCGGCAGCCAACGAATGGTTTCAATCCTCGAAGTAAATGGATGTGAAAAAGCAGTCTGCATGGTGCAGCTGCTTTTTCCACACCCTTCATCTGACAATCTGTTCTAAATCTGTTTACATTGATCTAAAAATGAGGTGTTTACTTAATTGCAAATCAATCTGGTGTTAGCCATAATCCATGAGATGAAAGGTGGTACTGTTTATGAATCGAATGCTTCGAAAGCAGCTGTCCCGGCTTCTCTGTCTGACGCTGCTGATATCCATGCTCCTGCCGGCTGCGCCGGCGGTCTATGGCGATAGCGCGTCTTTGTCAGAGCTGCCTGGTGGGGCGTCGGAGGAGCCGGTTACTTTTGTGCCTGAGGGTGGCGGTCAGCCGCTGCAGCTGACGGATATTAATGCAGCCGGGGACGCCCTTGCAGGCAAGCCGGACTACTTGGCCCTGTACACAAGCGGCTCGGGGGTCACCAATGCCGTATACCGTGAAGCGGTGTGGGTGCCATCCCAGCATATAGCTGTTGCCGTGGATGCTAGCGGAAGTGTGGTCAGCGTAACCGGACCGGATGCCGACCCGCCTTTCGTCTGGGACCCGGACACGCAGCTGCCTATCCCTGCGGGCGGATATGTCGTGCTGGCTGGGGGGAGCTGGGAGCAGTCGGCTTATCAACAGCAGCTGTTCCAGCACTTCAAGCCTGGTGACCAAGTGAAGCTGATGCGGGGAGGAACGGTGGTCACCGCAGCTGATTTTATTCCACAGCAGCCGGATCCCGGCCCTCAACCCGATCCTGATCCAGACCCGGGCACGGTTGGGCCGGAGCTGCATCTGATCACGCATAACGATACGATCGTGTCCGTTCCGGCGATCGAGGTGGCCGGATTCATTGCAAATCTGCCTGATGACAGCTCGGCGTTGTCCGTCACAGTGGATGGCGAGGCGGCTAATCTGTCGCCGGAGGGCGTGTTCCGTCACGTCGTGTATTTGGAGCCGGGAGTGAGAGTGATCCCTGTAAAGCTCTTTGAGTCAGGCCATGAGCTGGCGACGAGCCATCTGACGGTTGTATATGAACCGCTGGAGGATCAGGATTATATCGAGGTTGAGGCAGCTCCGAAGGATATCACCATCGACATCGACGGCCCGCGCATTCAACTGAATTATGTTGACCGGGACGTGACGGGAGTCCCGAATATCGTGGCATTGTTTACACAGGATTACGGCGCGTCCGTTCTGATCCCCCAGTTTAATGTGGCGGTTCAGGTCGATGCCAACAATCGTGTGCTGCAGGTTATCAATCCGTCCATTAACGGGAATCCGCCGGTGTGGACCGGCCCGACCGAGCTTGCTATTCCCGAAGGCGGCTATGTGCTGATGGCGCAGGATGACAGCTATACAGGGCACTATATTAAACGATTCCTGGCGGAGAACTTTCGAGCTGGCGATGTGATCAAGCTGCGCAAGAACGGTGAGGTCGTTCAGGTTCGCGATCTGATGAGCGGCAACGGCCTGATCGCCCGACTGTCGCTTCACAATGAGCCGATGTACACCGTGACTGAAGGCAGTACGGTCATCTCTGGCAAAATCGATAATATGGATGACATCGATGCGATCCAGCTGCTGATTGACGAGACGGAAGTTTCCTTTGAGGCTGACGGTTCTTTTTCCTATACGTATCCACTCGCTAGCGGCACCAACTATATTGAAGTCAAAGTGTTGAAAAATGACATTGAGCAGGATGTGCGGTATGTTGCTGTCTTTGCAAGGCCGGGCTTCTCATCCAATAAAGAAGTGATTCTATGGGTGGATCAGGCGGCCAACGTGCGCAAATTCCAGTCAAGCGAGGATGTGCGGCAGTTCTTGCAAAAAGCAAAGGATACCGGCATTACCTCGGTTGTGCTTGATGTTAAAGGCGTAGAAGGCTATGTGTCTTATAAGAAGAACGACCTGACAGGCCGGCCGTACGTCAGTGAAATCCAGGCGCCGGAGAAGGCGGGGGCAAGCCCGAATCTTGATCTGCTCCAGGAATTCATCGACCACGGACACCCATTGGGTCTGGAGATTCACGCTGCGATTAACGTGTTTGCCGAGGGTTCTATCGCTCATCATGAATATGCGGTGCTAAACGATCATCTGGACTGGGAGGAGCGGGTCTATTTCCCGGAAAATAACGGCGAGATCAAGCGTCTGCGGGAGAGTGCCAGACAAGGGCTGGTGGCCTTTGTCAATCCGTCCCATGACGAAGTGAGGGAGTACCAACTCAAGACGTTTGAGGAGATCATTAAGAATTACGACGTTGACGGCGTCGTGCACGATCGTGGCCGCTATGACAATGAAGGGGCTGATTTCAGCGATGTTACGCGGGCCAAGTTCGAGCAATTTTTGCAGCAGCGGGGGAAACAGCTGGAGAACTGGCCGGAGGATATTTTCTATTATGAGAATAACGCCCGTGTCGATGGTCCGCTGATTCAAGAGTGGTGGGAATTCCGCTCCGGTACAATCCAGAGCTTCTTCGCAGAGGTGAAGTCACTGGTTGATTCGTATGAGGCCCGGGAAGGCAGGGAGATCAAAGTCTCTTCCTATGTCGGCTCCTGGTATGAAACCTATTATCTGAACGGCGTGAACTGGGGCAGCAAAAACTTCAGATACCACCCTGCGCTCAATATGCCGGAGGAGTCGGTGTATACACCGGAGTATTACGATACCGGATATATCGAGTACCTTGATTTCCTGATGATTGGTGCGTACCAGACGACGAGCCGGGAAATTCAGAAGTACATTACCCTCGGCAATATTGTAACCAATGGAGAAATTCCGCTGTATGCCGGCATCGCGATGAATAATGTGCAGGTTCCGGCGGTGCAGCGCGAAGTGTTCCAGGCGGGGCTCTCGTCAACGAACGGGCTTATGCTGTTTGATGCTTCGCAGGTGAACTGGACCGTTGTTCAGGCATCGCTGGAGAATCGGGAGTGGGTGAAGGATTTTCAGCTTGGTATGAGCTTGCCGGGGCATCCGGATTCTTTCATGGAAGGGCACTTCTATAATGTCAACCGGGTTGAAGGCAATGTGAATGTCATGACCGAGGATTTCGGTTACTCCACAGGCACGAATCGCTTCGGAGTCGAAGTGGTTGTCGATGATACGGGCACTGTCACCCGGGTCGTGAACAAAAATCAGGCGATTCGGTGGAGCTGGGGAGCACCGGAGGAGAATAACAGTGTCATTCCGCAAGGCGGGTTCGTCATTTCGGCGCTGGACCCTTCAGGCATCCGAACCTTGCGCCAGCTTGTGGCGAATGCCTACAGTGTTGGCGATCAGGTCCGGTCTGCTGCGTTAAGCGGCCTTCTGGACGATGAAGGACGGGAAACGAGGGAAAGCCAGATCCAGCTTGAGGGTCAGGTCGAGGTGCTCGGCCCAGGTCAGGCTGCGGTGAAAGTGAACGGAGCCGATGCGGCGCTGTCGGCAAACGGCGGATTTACCGCTGCCATTCCTCTGGCAACAGGGAGCAATTCAGTCACGGTTGACGTGTATGTCGACGGCTACAAAACGAACAGCAAAACCTTTGACATCATCCGCACATCGACAGGAGACGGCGGATCATCTCCAGGCAGTCCTGGCGTCCCCGTGGCAGGATCAGACGGGGGAACCGGAAGTGCCCCGCAGCCGGAACCTGCCCGGCCGGAACGGTTAACGATCAGCAGCGGGACAGATGAGGATGGCCGGACGGCTATCCATGTCGAGGTGAATGAGTTGCGGCTGCTGGAAGATATCGAGAGGCTGAGCAAGCTGTCGCCAGCTGCACAGGTGCTGGCCTATTCATTGGCCGGGACAGCGGCGGAGGGGGATATGCTCACAATGGATCTTCCGGCTGAAGGGCTCCGCAACGCTGTGAACAGGCTGCCAGATGGCGCTGTGGCTATCGAATCGTCCCTGGGCCGTTTCGAGCTTCCGCTTGCGGCACTGAAGCCGCTGATGACGAATACCGGGCAGGCGGAGCATCTGCATATTCGGATCGGCACGGCTTCTCGGGAACAGGAGCAGCGAGCCCGAACGCTGCTTGGAGATCTGCTGGCGTTCGAGTCCTCTTACGAGATCGCGTTGCACTGGAAGCAAGAAGGGGAGATCGGCGCTGCGGTGGAGCTGCCTTCCGGCATGTTTGCTACGTTCTCTCGAACGCTGGACCGCGTCGTTCATGCGTCCACGACAACGGTATTGAGAAGCCATCCAAGTTCGGATCAGGCGGTGTTCGTACCGGCACTGTTCCATACAGTGGATGGGAAGTCACGCGTATTGCTGCGAGTCATGAAGAACGGTGTATTCACGCTCGTCTCCAATGAGAAGACCTTTGGCGACATGACGGAACACTGGGCACGTGAAGATGTGACCCTGCTGGCGTCTAAGAAGCTGATCGAAGGCCTCGGGGAATCCCGGTTCGGGCCGAACGAGCCAGTCACAAGAGCCCAGTTCACCGCCATGATCGTACGGGCGCTCGGTCTTGAATCGCAGCCGGGCCAGAGCGGATTCCTTGATGTGCAGGCGGGCGATTGGTATGCCGATCCCGTTAAGACGGCGGTGGAGCACGGGCTGATTGAAGGCTTTAGCAGCGGGGAGTTCCGTCCGAACGACCGGATCACGAGGGAACAGATGAGCGTGCTGCTGCTTCGCGCAATGGAGCTGGCCGGGACCCGGGTAGAGCTCGGGAACAAGGATGCTCTGCTGGGAAGCTTTAGTGATCGGGACCGTCTCGGGGGCTGGTCGGAAGAGGCGGTGGCTGTGATGGTTCAAACCGGGCTGATGAATGGCCGGTCCGGGCAGCTGTTTGCGCCGAAAGCGGACTCGACCCGGGCCGAAGCGGCCGCAGTGCTGACAAGAATGCTGCAAATGGCAGAGTATTTGAACCGGTCACATGGACGGTAATCAAGGTTTGAGTATACCGAAATAATGTTCACGGGTGGGCCGGGGCAATTGACCCCGGCTCCCGCGTTGGAAGAGCAACTGAAAAAAGCGATCCGAACCGGCATTCTGGCCAGGTTTGGATCGCTTTTTGTCTTGTATTCAGCCTGCTGGTGTTTTATACCGGGCGGAGCGATGGCCATTGCAGCTCAATGCCTTCGTTAACCAGCCTTTGCTGAAAGTTTGCCAGCTTCTCCTCGTCATTGCGGACCTCGGTTGGGAGGGCGTTGTGGTCAAGACAGTATCCGAGCAGGTAGCCCGCGGCCTCTCCGATGTTCCACTCCACCGGATGCAGCCGATAGCAGCCATTCGTAATATGGGTGACCCCGATGTTCTTGCTGGCTGCGAGCACATTGCGGACCCGTTTCGGGATCAGGCTGCCAAGCGGAATCTGGAACGGCAGTGACGATATGTCGATGTATGGCCGATTGCCTGTGCTCGGATGGAGGTCAATCCGGTAGCAGCCGATGCCGACGGAATCGAAGAAGGTTTCGGCCACTCCGCTCGGTCTAGCGTCGGTCGCTACATGCTGCTCAAGGACGGTAAATTCAGCCAGAATTCGTCTGGACTCCCGGATGTACGGGTACATGGCGAGGCCGTCCTCGGTGCCCACGACATCAGGACGAAGGCGCAGTCCCGGGTAGCCCTGCTTGCCGTCGGGGCGCGGCGCTTCGGTCTGCAGCCAGTACAGCAAGGACAGGCTTAGCTGCTTGGCTTCATACAGATGCCGCTCCACCTTCTCCTGCGGAACATCAATGATCGACCCGAGCCAGTAGTCGTTCTGCGGCCAGTTCACCAAGGATACCGGACTGGCAAATGCCCCTTCTGCAAAATGGTCAGGGTTCAGAATTTGCCGATATTGAAACAGTGAGAACCTCCCGTATCCCGGAAAGATTTCATAATCGATCGGCTCGTTGGTAGACGGCTTCACCGCCCTGAGGCTAAGCAGCCGGTCCGGCCAAAAGTCCGGCTTGTACTGGCGCCAAAAATCGTACATGTCGGGCTTGGCAATCGTATGATCTTCATCTTCGAAATAATCGACGGCATAACAGTAGGTGAAGCCCTGCATGTCTTGGGGCAGGGGCTCGCCGTCGACCGCATGGGGCTCTCCGGTCTGCGCAATGGACTCAGCGCCCGTCACATATTCAATGCCTGCCAGCGGCAACAGATCGCCAAGCTCGGTTGCGTCGATGAAATACGGTGCGTGGAGGGCGATGTGATCGCCGGTATCCAGCTGCTTGACCGTGACGCTCTCTACATGATCCCCTTGAACTTCAGCCTTCGTAACGGCGGTATGGTACAGAATACGTACCCTGCCGCTATGCACATACGGGGCGAGCATTTGATGCAGCACTGCGAGCGCAGCCCGGGGCTCGTGGCATAGGCGGCTGACGGTGCCGCTGCCGGGATTGAGATTCCGCACAGCTCTTGCCGCAGGCGTCATCGGGAAGTGATCCCGATAATACTGGCGCACGCCATCGCGAAATTGTCTGTAGCTTCGGGTGCAGCCGAAGGATTCAATCCAGGGGTGTTCATCCGGCGGGACGGCCTGGCTTGTGAGCTGCCCGCCGATCCAGGAAGTTTCTTCTGTCATAATGACTGTTTTTCCGGATTTTGCTGCAGCTATCGCTGCTGCGGTTCCGCCTGTTCCGCCGCCCAAAATGACGATATCAGCTTGCATTTCTCGCATCATAATTGCAGATCTCCTTTGGTTTGGTATTGAAACAGACTAGGGTGAAAAAGATAACTATTTTCATTGTAGAGGCTTCCCCAGCGGATGAGTACCGGATAGGCGTGACCTTTTTTGGTAAAATGATGCGTTGTTTCACCCGGTTCGTGCCTTAAACGTGACCGGGCAGACGAAGGTTAGGCAGGCCGATAATCATCACATGGGATATGCCCGCCATCATAGGGGAGAGAGGAGCATCTAATGGCTGGATTGTAGGCGGAATAAGGTGTGTTTTATACAATAAGGCATATACAGGGTTTCGCGGCCGTCTTGGCAGGTGAGTGCCTGCAACGAGGGTACGAAGATGATACGATTGCCGTGCTTGATATGGCGGGCGATAGGGGGAAGGATCGATGGGGATATCGAATCAGGAAGGCCGGAGCATTATCGTTGCTCAGGATGGGAGCGGGCATTGCCGCACGGTTCAGGAGGCGATTGACCTGGCGCCGGCGGGATCGGCGGGGAACTGGACCGTCATCAGGATAAAGCGTGGCGTGTACAAGGAGAAGGTTCATATTGATAAGCCGTTTCTTTATTTAAAGGGAGAGCATGCGAATGACACAATCATTACCTACAATGACTATGCCAGAAAGCGGTTCCCGGACGGCTCGGAGTATAAGACGTTTAACTCTTACACGATTCTATTCGGGGCGGATGATATCGTGGCTGAGGATATCACCTTTCGCAATGATGCGGGGCGGGGCGAGCTGGTCGGGCAGGCGCTCGCGGCTTATGTGGACGGGGATCGTGTCTGTTTTCGCGAATGCCGGTTTATCGGGCATCAGGACACGCTGTTCACCGGTCCGTTGCCGGACAAGCCGCTGCAGGGCGGAAGCTTCGGCGGACCGCGGGAGGGAGAGCCAAGGAGAGCGGTTCACCGGCAGTGGTATGATCGCTGCTACATTGAGGGCGACGTTGATTTCATATTCGGTTCGGCTACGGCTGTTTTTACAGCATGCGATATCTACTCCCGCAATCGTCTAACCGAGGAGAACCAGGCGAATGTTAAGCTTCATCCTCATATCAGCGGCTGGGTAACGGCAGCGTCGACGCCGGAGGGTAGAAGCTACGGCTACGTGTTTATAGATTGCAGGCTGATTGGCGACGCCCCCCCGGAGAGTGTCTATCTGGGCCGACCGTGGCGCAATGATGCGAAGGTCGCTTATATCCGCTGCTGGATGGGGGCGCATATCCGGCGCGAAGGATGGGACAACTGGAACAAACCCGAAAGTGAAGCCACCGTCACGTATGTAGAATATGAGAGCAGCGGCCCAGGGGCGGTCTCTCACGGGCGTGTCCCCTGGTCAGCTCAGATTGACGAGGCAGAAGCCGAGAGCTACGCGCTAGGCAGCGTACTAAGCGAGGGCGGGTCGTGGGACTGGGAGAAGCGGAGGCTGACTTAAAGGAAGAAGGGGAGCGCACCTGCATATTCTGCGCTCACCCTTCTTGCCTGTATTTGCTCCGATATTGTCCAGGGGTCATGCCTTCAAGCTTCCGGAAGGAACGAATGAAGTTCTGGGAATTGTTATAGCTTAACTTCTCGGCAATTTCCTTAATCGGCATATCGGTTTCAACGAGCCATTTTTTTGACATTTTGAATCGGTACTGGGTCAGATACTCGCTGAAGGACATATTGGTTTCCTTCTTAAACACACTGCTCAGATAAAAATTGTTATAGTGCAGACGGGAAGCACATTCTTCAAGTGTAATGTTGCGGTCGAATTCGTTGCGGATCATTTCGATCATTTGCTCGGACAAGTTCTGGTATTGCGACTGCTGCCGGTCGCGGAACACTTTCACCATCGGCTGAATGACTCGGGTATGGAACCATCTCTCGATGTCGGAGCTTGTGTACAGCTTCAGCAGCTCCTCGACAAGGGAGCCGTCCTGGATATGGACCTGCTCCAGCATAATCCCGCTCTCCTGCATGACAATCATCAGATCATTCAACAGCCGGATCAGTGAGATTTGATATTCATGCGGAGTCCGGTCTTTGTGAAATACATCGGACAGCCACTGTCCAAGCAACTCCAGCGCGCGTTCCTCATCGGCCAGCTTGATCGCGTCGATCAGCTCGTTCTCCACCTGAGTCGGATAGAAGTACACGCGGGTATGTTTCCCGGAGTTCAGACTGTGATAAGGAATGATGACGCCTGTGCCAAGCTTGATCCGGTGCTTTAGCGCCTCAAGCCCTTCCTGATAAGCGCGCGCAGTTTTGAACAGATTGCTGTACGGCAGGCTGATGCCGATGCTGACATCCAGATCAAGAAAGGAACGGGTCGTTTTCTGAATTTCCTCGGACAGCTTGTAGATATAGTCGTTGAATTGCTCAAGGGTGATCTCGCCGCGCCCGATCAGGGTAACCTGGGTTTGATCAATAATGACCGACGGGAGCCTGTGCTCGGACGGTATAATTTCTTCAATCATGTTATGAATGGCAAACAGCAGCAGGTCGCTGTCCTTTCGTTCATAACGGGTTTCGTCCAGCATATCGATCTGGAGGGTAAAGACCGCCATGCGCTCCCACTTCGATACCAGTTCCCGGTAACCGAACAGCTCGATCTGCTCTTCCGCCTCGGGAGCATTGATCTTGCCCAGAAACAGCTTGTGCAGGAAGAAGGTGCGAACCTGCTGGCTATGCTGGCGCAGCTCGTTGCGAAGCTGCGTGTTGGACTGGAACATGTCACGGATATGTTCATCGATAATTTGCAGCTCGTTCTTCTTATTCGCCTGAATTTCCGGCAGACGCTCCACAATGCTCTCGAAAATATGCCGGATCGGCGTATACATCCTGCGCGTGCCGAGCCACACAACAAGCAGGCTGAAGCCGATCATGACCAGGCAGATGTACAGTGTAAACCATCCGATGGAGCGGGATTCCTTAGTCACTGCGGCCATCTCGGTTAAGGAGGCGTACAGCCAGCCGTTGAAATCGGAACGAACATAGGTGATGGACACCGGCTTGCCGTCAATTCTCGTCTCGAACTGCCCCGACTTGCTGTCGAAGCGCTCCAAGTCTTCTTGCTCATAGCCGGTATCGGTCAAGTAACGGCCGAGCTTGCCGGGTTCCGGATGAACGACGATCCGATAATCATGGTCAAGCACCATAACCTCCCGCGTATCGGAAGGACTGTCCATCATGGCAGCAAGGCTGCAGCTTGGAATAGTCGCTACGGCTATGCCGCGCGCCTCGGAGGAGGACAGCGGCATTTTCTTCGCAAGCGTGATCGTATACGGGCAAGCATAGCTCTGGGTGTCGCTTGAGCCCAGGGATTCGGTTTCGAGAAGGAGCCAGTTCGAATTGCTTTTTAATTCCATTAACGACAGCAATGTATCACTGGAAGCGTATTCATAAAAGTCGTACATTCCCCGGTTGTTGACGAGCCAGTTCATCGTGGCGTTGGCCAGAATGACATCCGTCACCTTCGTCTCCGGTGATTGCAGCAAACTTAGTTCTTCTCTCAGCTTGTTGTAGAGCTGGAAATCATAGTAGGACAGAGGGCGATACAGCGCCTCTTGCAAAATATTGGAATTGATAACATAGTTAAGTGTATAGTCTACGGTCTTGAGGACCTGCTCCAAATTGCTGTTCGTTTGGTTCATAAGCTGGATATTGCTGCTGTTCACATGGCTTTGTACTGAGGCGGACGATTTCATAAAAGAGAAAAATCCAAGCGCGATCAACGGAATAATGCTGATGACGCAGCCGAACAGTATCATTTTGGAATAAAGACTGTTTTTTGGATGCAAAGGGTACACCTTCCCGTTTAACAAAGTGTATAATCATTGTATTGGTAACGCTCTCATGATTCAATAATCATTTCATAAAGAATAATCACTGGATTGGGATATTGTGGATTTTACGAGGAACTGTCTGCTGTTATTCGAATCATAATGCGAAATATGCTTGAGCGCGGAGGTGGGCTTGTTATGAAGGGGCGTCTATCGGGAAATGTATGGATTGTACTGTCCGGGGCTGTGTTAATAGTGATGTGTTTGCTTATGTTGCGATCGATGGCGCTGGATAATCGCACCGAAGCAGCCGGAGGAGACATCTTGTCTATCTCGATTATGGCCAATCTGCATACAGCGGAGATTCCATCCAATAAGATCAAACAGATGATCGAGGAACATACCGGCACCGAGCTTAACGTGCAGTGGGTTCCGGACGGGATCTACGATGAAAAGGTATATGCGTCGCTGACGACAGGCACGCTTCCGAAAGCACTCTATTTGAAAAATGCGGCCTCGCTGCCGTTTTTTCGTGATGAAATTCGAGCGGGCTTGTTTTGGGAGATTGGGCCGTTCATTCCTGAATATCCGAATTTATCGAGGCTGAAGCCGGAAGTGCTGAACAACACCTCGGTGGACGGCAAGCTATACAGCTTGTATCAGGAACGGGCTTTGTCGAGGCAGGGAATCATTTACCGCAAGGACTGGGCCGATCGCTTGGGACTTCAAGCGCCGACGACGCTTGATGAGCTATACCTCATGTTGAAAGGGTTTACATTTGATGACCCGGACGGCAATGGCAAGCAGGATACCTATGGCCTAACGGATCGGAATGACCTGATCTACGGGGCATTCAAGACGATTTCATCATACTTTGGCACTCCGAATGATTGGGGCTGGAAGGACGGTTCATTGCTGCCGGAGTTTATGTTTCCGCAGTATATGGAGACGATGAAGTTGTTCCGTCAGCTGCATGAGGAGGGGATCATTAATCCGAATTTCCCGGTGACCAGCAAGCAGGATCAACAGGAGCTCTTTGTGAAGGGAAAGGCCGGTGTATACGTTGGAGCGATGGGGGATGTCATCACCCTGGAATCCAAGTTGAAGCAGCATGATCCCAGCGCTGTGCTGGATGTTCATAACCGGATTCTCGGGCCTGAGGGATATGGCATCTGGGCGAATCAAGGCTACGGAACGGTCGTGCTGTTCCCTAAATCCGCCATCGCTACCGAGGAAGAGCTGAGGCAGGTACTATCTTTTTATGACCAGCTGATGAGTCCGGAACTGGCCAATCTGATCTACTGGGGAGTGAAGGAGGAGCACTATACTATTCGGGAAGGGAAGGCGATGGCCGTGGACTCCCATTGGTTAAAGGAGAAGGAAGTAAAGCCGTATCAGTCGCTCATGATCGGAGGCTTCAGCACCATTCCGGGCATGCTGCAGCCGATTACCCTGAACGAAGTCAAGGAGAAAGCGGAACGGTTAATCTATGATAATGAACAATTCTTGATATATGATCCGACAGATCCACTGGAGTCTCCGCTGGATAGCGAGATTGGCGTCCGGCTGCAGGAGATCATCCGGGATGCTACGTACCAATTTATGATCGGGATGCTGGATGAAGCCGGGTTCCAGGCGGAGGTGGAGCGGTGGCTGCAGCAAGGCGGGGAGAGAATTATCCGGGAATATAATGAGGCTTATGCTCAAACGGCCGGGACGTTGTCACCGGATTAAATGAAGGGAGCCAGACTAGGGCCAGGGCCAGCGGCTTGACATGATGAAAGGCTTATTCGCACAAACATAAATGTAGCCGCGACTGTAGGCAAATGCCTGATATTACATACACGCAACCGATCTTTTAAGCCGCTTGAATTCGCACGCGCTCACCCTATGACGCGGAATTCAAGCGGCTTGTTCTTCGTCTGCTGCCTGTCCCCAACGGGATCCTTGGAACCGTGATAATCATTAGATTAGTTTTCCGCTCCTTTGGATGGAGCGGAAACGATGGAATGGCGTGCACGGCGCATCCCCAATCTCAAGATTATATACGTACCGGGAGGCGGTGTTTTAAGCTGTTCCTGTCAACATTTCAAATTTCAATTAAAACGGAGGTCAGAAAAAATGAAAAAGACAAAAGCCAGCACTGTCTTGGCAATTGTAACCGCTTTAGCGGTATTGGCCGGCTGTGGCGGAGGCGGAGGAAGCGCATCCGGAACGAAGCAGCAGGGCAGCGGCGCTCAGGGAGAGAGCGATCAGCCAGTAGCCATCACGATTATGGCTAACCTCCACACCCCGGAAGTTCCTTCAGACAAAATCGAGAAATTAATTGAAGAGAAAACAAACACGAAGCTAGAGATTCAGTGGGTTCCAGACGGCACGTACGATGAAAAGGTGAATGCATCCTTTGCTACCGGCACGCTGCCGCAGGTAACGCTGCTGAAGAATGCCGCCTCTCTTATTAATATGAGAGATGCAATCCGCAACGGGCAGTTCTGGGAAATTGGGCCTTATCTTCAGGACTACCCGAATTTGAGCAAATTGAAACCGGAAGTATTGAAGAACACGGCGGTGGACGGCAAAATCTACGCCATCTATCGCGAGGTGCCGCTATCCCGTCAGGGCATCATCTACCGCAAGGACTGGGCTGACAAGCTTGGACTCGGCGCTCCGACAACGATTGACGAGTTCTACGAGATGCTGAAGCAGTTCAAGGAGAACGATCCGGACGGCAACGGACAGAACGATACGATCCCGCTCACCGACCGCAACGATCTCGTCTACGGCGCATTCAAGACGGTAAGCTCCTGGTTCGGCACGCCGAACAACTGGGGTGAGAAGGACGGCCAGCTTCTGCCTGAATTCATGTTCCCTGAGTACGTGGAAACGATGAAGTTCTTCAAGAAGCTTCATCAGGAAGGGTTGATCAATCAGGACTTCCCGGTGACAAGTAAAACCGACCAGCAGAACTTGCTGACCACAGGCAAAGCAGGGGTATATATCGGTGCAATGGGCGATGTGTCCAGCTTAGAGCCGAAGGTGCTGGAGATTAATCCGGATGCGGAGCTTGACGTGCAGAACAAAATTGACGGTGGTCCAAACGGCTTTGGCGTATGGTCCGTACCAGGGTACGGTTCGGTGACCCTGTTCCCGAAAACGGCGATCAAGACAGAGGAAGAGCTCAAGCAAGTGCTGTCCTTCGTGGATCAGCTGATGAGCCCCGAACTGGCGAACCTGATCTACTGGGGAATCGAGGGCGAGCACCACACGCTTGAGGACGGTCAGGTCATTACAACCGAAGACACGAAGCTTTGGGATCGCGAAGTGAAGCCTTATCAGGTGCTTCAGGTCGGCGGACCGCTCACGGTTGAAGGCTTTCTGGAAGCGAAGCATACAAGACCGGTGAAAGCCAAAGCTGAGGCGCTCATTGTGGAGAACAATGATTTCCTGATCGAAGACCCTGCTGCAGCGCTCGATTCCAAAACCTATAACGAAAAAGGCGTGCAGCTCCAAGAGCTTATCAAGGATGCAACCTACCGCTTCATGCTTGGCGATATCGACGAGGATGGCTTCCAGGCCGCTGTGGACAACTGGCTGAACAGCGGAGGCCAACAGATCATCGATGAATTCAACGCATCAAACGAGGCTTCGAAATAACAGTACACGAGTATCCCGTCTCCCGAAGACCGAGCAGCCCGCTCGGCCTTCGGGTATTGTCGGGAACAGAAAGGAAGTCGAGGATCATGAGTGAGACAGCTGTGAGCACCGGGATGAATCCAGATGTAGATGTAAAGCCGCCCAAGCAAGATTCAGGACGGATGAAGCGAATAATCAAAAACCGAGCTATCTATATGATGATTCTTCCCGGGTTCTTATACTTCCTGATCTTTAAATACATCCCGATGTCGGGATTGGTAATTGCTTTTCAGGACTATCAAGCATTTCTGGGAGTAATGAACAGCCCCTGGGTAGGGTTCAAGCATTTCGAACGTCTGTTCACAGAGCCGATGTTTTTTACGATATTAAGCAATACCTTAATACTGTTCATGATGAATCTTTTGTTCTATTTTCCGGTGCCGATCATTCTCGCCTTGATGCTGAATGAGGTGCGGCGCGAAGTATTCAAGCGTTTTATCCAGACGATGGTATACATTCCTCACTTCATGTCGTGGGTCATCATCGTATCGATTTCATTTGTCATGCTGTCCATGGACCGCGGGATCATCAATGAGTTGCTGGCGATGATGGGCTTTGAGAAAATCAATTTCCTGATGAGCAGCGACTGGTTCAGGCCGATGTATGTGCTCCAGGTCATATGGCGTGAAGCCGGCTGGGGGACAATTATCTATCTGGCAGCGATGGCGGCGATTGACCCGGGATTGTACGAGGCTTCCCGCATCGACGGGGCCAGCAGGTTCCGCCAAATCTGGCATATTACCCTTCCTTCGATCCGCAGTGTCATCGTGGTGCTGCTGATTTTGAAGATCGGGGATGTGCTGGAGCTTGGATTTGAGCATGTCTATCTGCTGCTGAACTCGATGAACCGGGAAGTGGCGGAAATATTCGATACGTATGTATATACCGCAGGGCTTCGGCAGGGGCAGTTCAGCTTCAGTACGGCGGTCGGATTCTTCAAGTCGATCATCGGTCTGATTATGGTAATGCTGGCCAACTGGCTGGCCAAAAAAGCCGGCGAAGAGGGCATCTATTAAGATGAGAAAGGTGGAGCGCTATGGTACATGACAAAACAATACCGAGCCGGATTTTCGATATCGTCAATTATACGCTGTTGTTGATTATCGGCCTCGTTACAATTCTGCCTTTCCTGCATGTCATCGCCGGTTCGTTTACGACGGTGGCTGAGCTGGCACAGAAGCGGTTTGTCCTGTTCCCGACGGAATGGTCGCTGGACGCTTACAGATATATATTTTCAACGAATACCATATTCAAATCCCTTGGCGTTTCTGTCGGGGTCACGTTCTTCGGCACGATGTTCAGCATGCTGCTGACATGTCTGATGGCCTATGGCCTGTCTCGCAAAGATTTGGACGGACGCAATTTCATTATGTTCATGGTCGTATTTACGATGCTGTTCAGCGGCGGCATGATCCCGACCTTCCTCGTGGTGAAGGAGCTTGGCATGATCGATACGTATGCGGCGCTGATCGTACCGACGGCGATTAATGCGTTCAACCTTATCATTATGAGGAACTTTTTTCAGAACCTGCCCGAAGGTCTTGAGGAATCTGCCAAAATTGACGGTGCCGGCGACTGGGGGATTTTGTTCCGGATTGTCATTCCGCTGTCCATGCCTGCGATTGCAACGATTTCGCTGTTCTATGCCGTGACCTACTGGAACACGTACATGCAGGCGATTCTGTATCTGAATGACGGAGCCAAGTGGCCGGTGCAGGTTATTTTGCGCCAGATCGTTATCCTGGCCAGCGGGCTGACCGCCGACACCTCCAGCATGGAGGACTTTGTCCGGCCGCCAGAGCAGACGGTGAAGATGGCGGTTATCGTGGTGGCGACGCTTCCGATTTTGTGCGTATATCCGTTCTTGCAGAAGCATTTTGCCAAGGGGGCCCTGCTCGGCTCGATTAAAGGATAATAAGGAAAACTCGGAGGAGCTCTCATGGAGAACAAGCTGTACGCGCCTATTATTGGCGGGAACTACGCCGATCCTTCCATTATTCGGGTCGGTGAAGATTATTATATGACGCATTCTTCCTATAAGCTGACACCTGGACTCATCATTTGGCATTCCCGGGATCTGCTCCATTGGACGAAAGTTGGCGCTGCGCTGACCCGCTATGGCGGGGATGTGTGGGCGCCCGATTTTGCCGTGCATAACGGGCGCTACTATATCTATTATCCTGCCGGAGGGACGAACTGGGTCGTAACGGCGGAGCATCCGGCCGGTCCGTGGAGTGAACCGATCAATCTCGGAATTAAGGGGATTGACCCTGGTCATACGGTTGGTCCGGACGGGAAGCGCTATCTGCATATGTCCGGCGGATACATTGTCGAATTGAGCGATGACGGACTGTCGGTGGTCGGCGAGGCAAGGGAAATCTACGAGGGCTGGCGCTATCCGGAGGATTGGGTGGTCGAAGGATACAGCCTGGAAGGCCCTAAGGTCACCTATCATAACGGCTATTACTATTTGACCGTGGCCATCGGAGGGACAGCCGGTCCGCCTACGAGCCATATGGCGGTGTCATCAAGGTCCAGGACGCCTTGGGGACCGTGGGAGCATTCCCCGTATAATCCGGTGGTCCGCACCTGGAGCAAGGAAGAGGCGTGGTGGTCCAAGGGACATGCATCGCTTATTGATGCACCGGACGGGCAATGGTGGATGGTCTATCATGCCTATGCAAGCGGCTATCATACGCTCGGAAGACAGACGCTGCTGGAGCCGATTGAATGGACAGAAGACGGCTGGTTCCGCGCGGCTGGCAAGGCAGAAGCCAATCCGGCTGCTGAAGCCTTCAAGTTCCAAGATTCCTTCCAGGAACCGGGCCTTTGCCTGGAGTGGCAGACAGAAGGCACAGAACCGGAACAGCGTTTTCGAACCGGTCCGGGTGGGCTGATTGCGTCCGGAGCTTCGGAGAAGGAGCGGCACTCGCCTTTATTTTATATGCCAGCGCACAAGCGGTATATGGCAGAGGTAGAGGTTGCCCTGGAAGGGGAAGTCGAGGGGAGGCTCGTGCTGTATTACAACGACTATGCCTATTTGGGGCTTGGTGTACACGGCGGCGGAGTGCGGTTTTTCCGTTCCTTCAAAAATTATGCCACGATGCCAAGCGACAGCGGATACGCTTGGGTGCGGATCGTGAATGATGAGCACATCGTTTCTTTTTATTACAGTTTTGATGGCACGAAGTGGATGAAGTATGACAAGGTGGTGGACGCATCAGGCATGCACCATAATACGCTCGGCGGGTTTCAGAGCCTTCGCATCGGACTGGATGCCGTGGGCCGCGGCAAGGCGGTCTTCCGAAAATTCACTTATAAAGAGCTATAACTAGAGACGAAAGAAGGGAACGGAATGAAGCGGCGATTGGATGGTATTCTTGAACGGGGAGACGGGTTGTTTGACGGCTTTTTTGAATGGCTTGAGGGCCAATACGATCCGGACTCCGGAGGCTTCTATTATGCGCGCAGTTCGAGGGATTCCGGGGAATTTGTGCCGGATATCGAATCAACGGCTCAGGCGCTGAACATTATCGAGCGCTGCGGGCTTGCCCCATACCTGACAGAGGACATGAAGAAGGGCGTTGTCCGTTTTTTTCAGAGCAGACAGGACCCAGAGACGGGGTATTTCTATGATGCCAATCCGAATATGAGACAAGACGACGTGATGGTGGGCCGCGCGCTCGGATACAGTCTTAGGGCACTCCGTAAATTCGGCGCGGAGCCGCTGTATCCGCTGCCGGGCAGCAGCCTTGGAGATGCGGCGAGTTCATTTCCGGATTACTGTCAATCGCCCGAAGCGTACGGCGAGTGGCTTCGCTCGATCAGTCTCGCAAACAGCTGGCGCGGCTGCGACAGGCTGTGCAACTCCGCTCCTTATTTAGCGCAGATGGAGGAGGAGAAGCGTGAGCCGTTTTTGCAGCAGGCGCTGTCTTATTTTGCAAGCATACAGAATCCAGAGACGGGACTCTGGGGCGAAGGCGCTCCCTACGTTCAAATATCCGGAACCTTCAAGCTGTTGACGTTCTACAGCAAATTTGAAGTGCCGCTTCCGCGTACTGAACAAATTTACAATGCGCTGCTTCATGCATTGCGGCATGAAACCGCATCGGACATGTGTTATATCCGCAATCCGATCAGTCTGCTATCGGCGATCCATGTCCCGATGACCGAAGAGGAGTTGACTGAGATCGCGGAGATCACACTGGACAACATGGCAAGGCTTAAGCGAACGGATGGCGGTTTTTCCAGAGAGATTGACCATTCACCGCCGGCGCCGAATGTGGCCCAGGTTAAACAGGGTGAGTATTACCCCGACATGCCAGCAGCGGTTCCGATCGGGAAAGGAGAGGTTGAAGGGGATATGAACGCCGGTACGCAGGCTGTTCTCATCCGCTATTCCCTGCGGCAATTTGCAGGACTGGATGAACAGATGCTGCCGGCTGCAAAGGTCTGGCTGTCCACCAGGCTTACCTCGGCGGATGGGTAGTTTCGGCAGATGGATCCGGGGGTCCGGGAGATCTTCTCCGGACAACCAGCTCTCCGAAGAAGCGCGTATCACCCTGTTCAACCACGGCATCTATCAATTCGGGAACGCTTTGGCGGCGATTTTGGTCAACCTGTATTTGTGGCGGCTCACGAGCGATCTATGGGTCAACGGAGTGTTCAATCTGATGACGCTGGCGGTGGCGCCGATGGCCTCGATTCTGATCGGAAAGGCAGCCAAGCAGAGGGACCGGCTGCTTGCCTATCGGCTGGGGATATATCTGACGGCGCTATTCTATCTGTGTATCCTGATTGCCGGTGAGCGGATGGTGGATTGGTATATCGCCTTTGCCCTTTTGAAAGGGATCTCCACCGCTTTTTACTGGCTTGGGCATTTCACGATGATTCAGGATGTGACAGATCATGAGAACCGGCACCGCTACCTCGGGCTGAATCTCATTATTACTAACGTCTCGCTGTTGGCTGGACCGGCGCTGGCCGGCGTGATCGTCGGATGGTCCGACGGGTTTCAAGGCTATACCTATGTGTATCTTTTGGCATTTCTGATGTTTGCTTATGCCTCGGTGAACAGCCTGAAAATGAAAAGACGGGAAACCCAGCATAAAGCCTATTATTTAAAATATGCGCTGCAAATCATGCGGAAATATCCGGCTTATTACCGGTCCTTGCTGGGCTGGTTTGTGTTCGGGCTTCCACAAGGAATCCTCGCCTATATTCCGGCGATCCTGCTCTATCAGGCTGTGCCGAGGGAGGCCTTTGTCAATTACATGAATGTTGTCTTTTTGAGCGTTACGATCCTGTCAGGGTTTGCGCTGGCCAAATGGGGGCGGCCCGGGCTGAACAACCTGTATTTGAACATCGCTGCAGCCGGCTTCATTATCGGCTCGATCCCGCTGTTTGCCGGAATTGAGCTGTGGTCGGTCATTTTGTTCATGCTGTTGTTCTCTTGTGTAAAGCCGCTGCAAAACAACGCATATACCTCTTACTACTACAAGCTTAGCGGAGATCTTCCGCTCGGAGAGCATTTCAAGGTGGAGGCGGTGGTGCTGCGCGAAACGTTCACCAATGCCGGAAGATGTGCGGGCGTTATTCTGTACATGCTGATTTCGGTCCAGCTGGAGCAGGGCGCGCTGGTATGGGTGCTGACGGGCATTGCGCTGCTTCAGCTGCTGGTCGGCTGGCTGGCCTCGCCTTCGTTCCCGGCGTTCCGTATAGGAACCCTGCACAGGGACAACCGCAGTCCGGGTCTGGACGGAAAGGAAATGTAGCGGCAGCTACCAGATTCCCGGAATTCGCCCGGGATCGGCGGTTTTGCAGCAAGCGGGCCGCCCCAGTATAAACAGTCGCAAAAAGGATGCGGTAGGAGTAGGAGAACGATAGGCCTGCGGCGAAGTAGATACGGGAAATGATCGGCTGAAGGAAGCGAGGCTGAGCATGGATCTGTGAAGCGGCAGGCGGTGTACTGTCCGGGGAAACTCGGGAGGAGCAATGGATCACAAGCGAAGGAGGAATGGTTATTTATGGCACCCATCGGAGTATGGGAAGCGGCAGAGCCGGGCGTGAAACGGAAGCTGTTCCAGCCGGGAAAAGAACTGATGATGATGGAGGTTCATTTCGAGGAGGGAGCCATCGGCGCTTTGCATCGACATCCCCATGAACAGATGAGTTATTGCTTGAAAGGTTCTATCGAATTCTATATTGATGGCGAAATAACGGTCATCCGCGAAGGGGATACCATTGTCATCCCCGGCAATGCGGAGCATGGCGTCAAGGCGCTGGAGCCATCGGTCCTGCTGGACACATTCACACCGCTCAGACTGGACCTGCTTGCCAAGGGACAAGGGTGAAGAAGGAGCGGAAATGAAAGGGAGTCAGCCCACGTCCTAAGCTTCATGCATCGATGATCATACGCCAGACTGCTCCAGGGTCTTATAGCAGACTCTGGAGGCTGGCAATATAACCGAGAGGAGCTGCAGTGGATGAAACTATGGGAGAATATACAGAAAACCCCAGGCTATGAACCGGGAGAAGGGGCATTTGTGCCTGAAATAACGCCTTATCTGATTGAGGATGGAGTCGTTCGGGGCGCGGTGCTTGTGCTGCCTGGCGGTGGATACAGGCTCAGAGCGGATCATGAAGGGGAGCCGGTGGCCAAATGGCTGAACTCCATCGGTTTGTCGGCGTTTGTGGTGCATTATCGTGTGTCACCGTACCAGCATCCTTATCCGCTTCTGGATGCCAAACGAGCGATCCGACTTGTGCGATACCATGCCCAGGAATGGAACATCGATCCGAATCGTATCGGTATTCTGGGCTTTTCTGCTGGAGGGCATCTGGCCGCATGTGCAAGTACGCATTTTGATAAAGGGGATCCAGAGGCATCTGATCCGGTTGAACGGGAGAGCTCCCGTCCCGACATTTCGGTGCTGTGCTATCCGGTCATCTCATTCAAGCAATTTACGCATGAAGGGTCGGTAAGCCACCTGTTGGGGGATCATCCGACTGAGGCATTGCGGCGCGAGCTGTCCGGAGAACTCGCGGTCCAGCCGAACACGCCGCCGGCGTTTCTATGGCATACGGCCGACGACAGTGCAGTTCCGGTCGAGAACAGTCTGTTGTATGCGGGAGCGTTAAGTAAACATCATATTCCGTTCGGGCTTCACGTCTTCCCGCATGGACGACATGGACTTGGCCTGGCCGAGGATGTGCCGGATGTATCGCGGTGGACAAGCTTATGCGAGGAGTGGTTAAGAACGATCGGTTATCTAAAGGAGTAGGAAAAAGCGAGCTCTTCTCCATGATCGGACATGAGATCATGAAGGGTTCATCCAGAAGATAAGAAACAAGCTCATCTGAATCATGGCGATTCGGATGAGCTTGTTGTTTATATAGGTTCGCTGCTGATGAGGTAGTCCGCGAATCAGGCCCGTCCTCTGATCTCTTGGCGCAGGAACATCACGTATGAAATGGCAAAGCAGATCAGCGTGGCTGCAGTGAGGCCGGTAATTTGCGGCCACACGAGCAGCAGGCTTTGGCCGAATGGAAGCGGGCTGGCGATGGCGCCATATACCTGTTCGGTCGTCAGCGGCCCCAAATTTCGGATTGACGGCATCAGCAAGGTGCTCGCCGCCTCGTTAAACAGCGTGTACGGGGACAATCTTCCCAGCCATAGCATCATATTTTGATAGTTCAGCACATCATTCATCGTGGCGGTTGCGGCGTTCGGGGCTATGCCTCGGGCCAGCAGGTTCAGAATCATGTCAAAAAAGAAGCTGAAGAACAGCCACACCGCGATGCTGGAGAGCGCGGAGGTTGCCGGCTGGCGGAACCGCACCGAGAACGTGATGGACAGGTTGAGCCAGAAGGCGACGTAAAAGATCGTCACCACCAGAAAGCTGATCACCCGCAAAAATTCCTCGAAAGTAGGCGGGATGCCGATAATGAGTGTGCCGAGCGCCATCGTAAGCAAACCGAGCGTCAGAAACATCAGGCTGATGACCATGAGGGAAGCAACAAATTTGGCATTGAGCAGATCGTCGCGGTGGATCGGCTGGGCCATAATCCGGCTCAGTGTTCCCTTGTTGCGCTCGCTGTTGATAGCGTCAAATCCCATGCCGATTCCAAGCAGCGGGCCGAGAAACCCGACAAAGCCGATGAAGGTTGGGAGCGTGCCATCCGAGATGGTAAACAGCTTCAGAATGACAAAGTCATTCGTTTCGCTGTCCGAGCGGATCGCTTCCTGAATGCTGTTCATGGCCGTGTACAGCGACGCTACGCAAGTCAGGGCGATAATGCCAAGCAGCAGAATAAAACGCCAGCTCCGAATATGATCGGCCACTTCCTTGCGGATCAGTACCCCGAATGGAGATGGACCCGAATGATGCGCTCGCACGGAGTCACGGGCGGAAGGGCCCGGCCGTTTCGATAGCGACTGTTTCACTTTGGCGGCCAGACTGCTTGCGCTTGCTCCGAGGCTTTTAAGCTTGGCTGTAATGCTTGCTGTCGCTCTTCTCTCCATGCTTGTCGTCACCTCCTGCAAAATAACGATGGTAAATTTCGTCGAGGCCATATTGCTGTCTGCTCAGGGAGAACAGCCTTCCACCGCCCTCAACAATTCTTCTGGCAACTTCCGGACTGCAGTCTGTGCTTGAACGGATAATGAGCCTCACCGCAGTGTCCGGTTCAGGCACATCCGCTTCTGCCGGGCTGTTATCTGCTTGCAAGGAAGCGCCAACCTCCAGATGATGCACGCCCTCGATGCTTCGGATTTCATCCTGGAGGCGGGAGCTGTATCCGTCCATCTCGGCGGTGATGATAATCGGATCATCGGCAAACAAGGTGCGCGAGAGGCTTGAAACGTCGCCTTGAGCCAGCAGCTGCCCGCGGACGAACAGACCGACACGGTCGCAGATTTGCTGCACCTGATGCAGCTGGTGGGATGACAGGAGCACCGTCAGGTGCTGCTCGCGGCTGAGCTTTCTTATGAGGCCGAGCAGCTCCTCCATCCCTGTCGGGTCAATCCCGAGCGTAGGCTCATCGAGAATGATGATCTCGGGCGATTTCACCAGCACATCAGCCAGGCCGAGCCGCTGGCGCATCCCGCGGGAATAGGCTCCCGCTTTTTTATTCGCGGCATGAGTCAAGCCAACCTGCTCCAGCAGCTCTGTCGCTCTGCCGCGGGCTGTCTCCTCCGGGATGCCGTTCAAGCGAGCAGTGAGCATCAAATTCTCAAACCCGGTTCGATCTTCATAGAATCCGACATCGTCGGGCAAGTATCCGACCCGCCGCTTGACCGGAATCGGTTCTCTTGTCGGATTAAGCCCGAGGACGTTGATCGTCCCGGAATCCGGCTCACTCAGCCCAAGCAGCATCAGAATGGTAGTGGACTTGCCGGCGCCGTTCGGACCGAGCAGACCGAAAATCTCGCCGCGCTGGATTTGAAGAGACAGACCGTCAACCGCTTTGGTTCCGTTGTAGCTTTTGGTTAACTCGTGAATATCAATGACCGTTTCCGTCACGGTTATCTCCTCCCGTACGTGCGAATCAAATAGTAGATCCCTCCGAGTATCGCCAGAATGACAAGCACCCCGATCCATCCCCACAGCATGGAGCCTTTCACGGCGATGCGGAATTGCGCATTTGAGCTGGCTTCAGCAGCGGAAGCCTTCAGGCTGGTCACATAATCGCCGGCAATGGCTTTGTCGCTAGCGGTGATTTTGGCTTCAACTGTCGTGGACTGCCCTGCAGCCAGGCTTTCGATCGTTTTCGGATTGAAGGTAACCTCCCAATCCACCGGAGCTTCGGAACTAAGGTTGATGTCGCTCAGATCGGCGGTGCCTGTATTTTTTACTAGCAATTCGATCGTTTTGCTGCCACCGGCGGTTACATTGGAGCTCAGCAGGCCGCTAGGTGTCGTAAGCTGAAGCCCGTAAGAACCGGTAATGACCGCTTCCAAGGTCAGTTCAGAGGAGGTGGACTGGTTGGATGCCCGAATCGGAATGGAATACGTGCCTTGCGTCACTTCGGCTGGCGGCTTGACGTCCACGGTGATGGACTGGCTTTGTCCCGCCTCAATCTCGACGGAGGACACCTGGTTGCCACCGGACGTAAACTTCACGTCCCAGCCCGGTTCGCCGCTCGCTTGCAGCGCATAGTTCTGGGTTTCCGCGGTTCGGTTCTGCAAGTTTACGGTATACGTAAACGTGGAATCGGCATGTCCCTCCAGATTGGCCTGATCTGTGGTCAGCTCGGTTTGATACGTTCCTTTTTCCGTAATTTCGACTGTCAAAGGCAGACTGGCCATGCTGCCGGCCGTTAATTGAAAACGATAAGACCCTTTGTCAATTTCAAGCGGTACCCCGACCTCCAGCGTCACGGACTCGGACTCTCCAGGCTTGACGGACACTTCCTTCAGCTGCCAGCCCCCGCTGTTCAGCTTGGCGGTCCAGTTCTCCGGCAGACCCGACAGCTGGAGCGGGGCCGTGACGACACTGTTGGTGTTGTTGTATACCTCTACGCTATAGTTGATTGTCTCCCCCGGCGGAACGGAAATCGAGGTATATGGGGTGTACAGTGTCACTTCACCCGCGGCAAAGGCCGACTTTCCATTCGTAAACAGGCTTGCCCCCAGCACGAATAGGAGCAGCAAACTCAGCAGTTTCATTTTGGATTTGGATACATTCATGAACTACCCCTCCTGATTTTTATGTGGTCATAAAGGGTACGAATGACGCGCAGAAGTGGATTTACAACAAAGCTTAAAAGAAGCTAAAAAATTCATTAAAAGAACATGAAAAGCCCGGAACAGGATTCAAAACAACGAACAGTTTTGCTAAAATGTGATCGAAAAAATTCGGCTGATCCATAAAGGAAAGGGGATAAGGAGGAGCTTGGGATGAACGACAATCCTGAGATGTGGCTGGCGGAGATTGCCGAGGGGTCGGCGGCGGCCTTTGGACGCTTCTATGAAGCCTACGCCAAAATGGTGTACCGGCTGGCCTTCCAGTTTACGAAAGATGCCGCCGAAGCGGAGGACTTATGCCAGGATATATTCATGGAAGTGCTGCATAAAGCAGAGCAATATGACCCGGATCGGGGCAGTGTCGAGGCATGGCTTGCAGTAAGAACGCGCTGTAGAGCAATGGACCGGCTGCGGCGGAAACAGCGTCTGGCGATCACGGAATGGAGCGAGGATACGCTGCCGGAGACGTTGTGGACGGGGGAACGGGAAGCTGTGGAGGTTGCTGCCCTGAGGCAGGTCGAGCTGGAGCAGGTGAAAAAGGCATTGAAAACCATACCGCCGATGCAGCGAATGGCCGTCTACGGAAGCTATGTGGAGCAGATGTCGCACCGGGAGATGGCCGAACTGATGAAGCGGCCTGTAGGCACTGTGAAATCACTGATCCGATACGGCATACAGAACGTAAGAAAGCGACTGGATATCGTCAGCGGGAAGGAAGGAGGGGGCTCGGAGCATGAAACATTCAAAGTCCGGCCTTGAATATCTTGCTGAGCAGTACCCCGGCTGTCCGCTTTATCCGGAAGAGAAGCTGGTGGATTACGCGATGGGCCGGCTCTCAGCGCTCGAGTCACACCATCTGGAGCGCCATCTTGCCACATGTGCCCGTTGTGCCGGCACGGTCGTGGAGTGGCAGAACTTGCTTGGCGCCGAAGCGGGAGCCATTACGCATGATATGCCGCTCGGAACCGCAGCCACTAGCCAGGAGGGAGTTATGGTCAGGGATGGGGACGAGCATGCTGTATATGACTATATACCTTCGGTTGCGGAATGGAATCTTACGAGCGATGCATATCCAGGAGTGACAGCCGCACATGAGCCATCGGCCCGATTAAGGAGCAAGCTGATGCGCGCCGCATATAAACGCGCGATTGTGAGAAGAATCAAATCCAGGCCATGGCCATTCATTGCCAGTCAGGCATTGGCGGGTGCGCTGCTCGTGATGCTTGTCATCGGTTTGTTCTCGTTCAAGAACGATCTGGGCCAACAGGAAGCGACCTTTGAGCATACGGTGAACCAGCGAATCGCCCATATGCAGAGCGAGGATACCGAACGATATGTCATTCAACCGGTAGGGCCTTTCTATGGCAGCGGATCGGTATGGCTCAAGCGGGCTTCCGGGGAGATGCTGATCGTTGTAAAGGGCCTGCACTCTCTGGAGGAGAAGGACTACCAGGTCTGGCTCCAGAACGGCAATCAACTGTCGAGTGCCGGATTTATGCTCGTTCCGGGGCCGCAAGGAAGAAGCTATTATTATGGTGTTGTGACGGGAGATGCCGAGCGAATCGTGGTCAGCATGGAGCCCAAGGGAGGCAGCCTGAGACCGACGGGACCAGAGGCGGTGCTGGTTGAGATGAGAAGGTAGAGCAGATGTAGAGGGGACAAGAGGATGGGGGCTTCTGCCGGCTCCAATCGGCAAGCGGAAGGGTACTCCGAAGGTTCACCTTCGGGACCGTTAATCGTCGCATTGTTATTTTAGCAAATGGTGGCTGTACATGCACTTCTGGGCGACTGCCTACATACAATGAAAGGACCGAGAAACCGTGCCGATCTAGGACCGGTTGCATTGTATTTTCGCAGGAGGTGTCCCCAAGTGCCTGGATTGTTTACCGCCATTGCATTATTTATCAAAGAGTTGACCCTGCTCGTATCGTACGTGAAAAACAATGCGTTTCCCCAGCCTCTGACCGAGGAAGAGGAGGCTAAGCATTTGCAGCTAATGGCCGAAGGCGATCCCCAATCACGCAACAAGCTGATTGAGCATAACCTTCGGCTCGTGGCGCATATTGTCAAAAAATTCGACAATACTGGCGAGGACCTCGAAGACCTAATCTCCATCGGAACGATTGGACTGATCAAGGCGATTGAAAGCTTTCGCCCGAACAAAGGGACCAAGCTGGCTACGTTTGCCGCTCGCTGTATCGAAAATGAGATACTGATGCATCTCAGATCACTTAAGAAGACACGAAAGGATGTTTCTCTGCATGATCCGATCGGGACGGACAAGGAAGGAAATGAGATCACCTTAATCGATATCCTTGGCAGTGAAGCGGATGATATCGTGGATGCCGTACAATTGAAAATCGAGAAAAGTAAAATCTACAGAAATCTCGACATATTGGATGACCGAGAGAAGGAAGTGGTCATCGGACGCTTCGGACTGGAAGCAGGCGGGGAAGAGAGAACACAGCGAGAAATCGCTAAGGAGCTGGGCATTTCAAGGAGCTACGTGTCGAGGATCGAGAAGCGTGCGCTTATGAAGCTGTATCATGAGTTTTACAAGCAGAAGAAATGAATGTTCAATCAGGCACGACAAGGAACGAAACGAGATAACATTCATGGACTAAGAATAAGCCCCGTCAGGGGCTTATATCATTTCAATTCTTAAACATCCTAAATATTAATAATCCGAATGTTCGGTGCCCAAACTCTGGAAATTACCCACCCCCACGTTTAGTTCGACGATTACGTAACTCTGCGCAGCGATGCCAGACGACGGAGTAGGGTAGGGGGACCGTAAGTCACGGTACGGAGAAGCATCGGTGCAGCAACGCTGCCCACCATGCCGAATATTTCGGAGTGCAGTCCCTTCTGCCCAATGACATATCCGCAGAACCCGCCGATAAACTCAATGGAAACATACCGCGTTAGGCTGGATAACGACACCACGTAGACAACAAATTCATCGTTTCTCCTCGTTCTCATTCCGCTCCCCTTTGTGTTTGTATCGTTTTTTTCACAGCACTCAGCATTCGATATTTTTCATGCCATTTTATGTCCAGCCTGCGTGCGGTATTCATCTGAATGTCCGATTTTCTCCCAAAAAATTACCCTCCTTGTCCGATGATGGACAGGAGGGTCGTTTCATGAAGGATCGGATTCGTAAGACGCCTGTTCTGCATCAAGCTCAGGCTGAAGGATTTGATCCTCGGAGGGGAAATCCCGCTGCTGCTGTTTATGCAGACTTCGATTTTCATAGTCAAAGCGGTTCGGCGGTCGTTGATCGACCCTCCACGGTGTGCTCTTGCCGAGAGAGTCGGCGGTGATGCTGGATCCGAAAGGTCCTTCCGGGAATTCCTCGGCCGTAAGGTCGTTCCGCTGGGATTCCACGGTGGACAGATCGGTGTAACGATCGCGGTCTTCCTTCTTGAAAGGGCTCATGGCAGCGACTCCTTCTGCAGGATATGTCGGTAGTGTGCCCGGTAAAAAGGGGAAATATGTCCCAAGTCATCCCCGTGGAGCATGATTGAATGATTAGACGCCCTCATCCGGCGACAATCGGCCCCGCCAGCAATTTATCGACTGCCGTGCAGCACGGTGCGAGTCGCGGCTCCCCTTACTTTTACACCAGTCCAGCTGCTCCGAACACCTTGTCAAAGGCTTGGCGCGACTTGGCTGCCAGCTCCTCCGGCGAGCCTTCCGGCGCCGCAGCTGTCAGTATTTCCTGCGTTACCGGCCCGTTATATCCGATCGTGTCCAAAGCCTGGAGGAATCCAGTCAGATCAATAACCCCTTCGCCAGGATATAAGCGATCATTATCGAGGACATCCTGAACAGGAACATCTCTGGCGTCATTGATATGTACATGGACGATTTGCTCCGGCTTCAGGCTGTGAATGTCCGCCACTTCCATTTCGTTGGTATGCCAGTGAAATGCATCGAGCAGCAGTCCTACATTCGGTGCGTGAATCGCGTCGATCCAATCAAGCGTCTCCTGCATCGTCCAGATAAAAGGATGTTTCCACTGGGTACGGAGGTGGTGCGGCCCCACAAATTCAAGGCCAAGCCGGATGCCGTAGGCACCGAGAATCTCAGCGCATAGACGCAAACGCTTGGTTGCCTGCGCCATGAAATGCGCTGCCGGCAAATCCGTGGACGGAAGAATGTACGTGCAGCAACGGGTGCATCCGAGCGCCGCTGCAGCAGCAGCCTCGGCAGGCAATGCCGCCAGTCCTTCGAGAAATTCGCGGTCTCCTTTACGCCATTCTACCGAGAGGCCGATGGCTCCAATGCGGATATGCCGCTCTTCAAGCAGAGAAAGCGCCTCGTCTGTACCCAGGCGATCGACAAGTCCTTTAGCGCTTACATCCACAACGGAAAAATGATAGCGGGAGGCCAGTTCAATCAGCTGTGTGTCGCTTTCCAATTTCCCCAAACCTGCTCCTGTCAGTCCTTGTTGCATCGTTATCGACTCCATTCATGATTAGAATTGATTAAAGATCACACCGAAACATCAGGCTGTCTCCAACAGTATAAAACCAAGCAGAGCAAATGAACAGGGTTATGCTCACATTCCACTAAGCCATTTTAATCGCTGAGGCGATTCATACGGGGCATAGCTTGAGATGTGATCGTTCTTGAATTTGGCGGCCGGGACAGGGATTGGGCGCACAATGACGAATAAGGAGTTGGGGCGGCTAGAAAAGCTGAATCATGAGCATACCGGGATTTTGCCATGCGGACAGGCTTGTTGCTGTCCCGATCCCTAACATCATAATCCAGTCGTAAAGGAGCTTATAACCGATATGAACACAATCAAGCAGCGAAAGCTGGAGCTGGACAATTGCAGACCGGAACCGACCATGGATACAGAGACGTTAACCCGCTTCTGGGATGAAGCGCTAACCGGATATTCCGGCAAAATGCTAGATATCGTGTTAACCCCTGAAGTGACCCCTTATTCGGCCATGGACGTATCCAAAGTCAGCTATCGGGGATATGATGACACTCCGATTCATGCATGGTATATCAGGCCGAAATCACGCGCGGAGGAAGAACGCCGCATTCCATGTATCGTGACATTTCCGGGCTATACCGGGGACAAGGGATATCCCGAGCGATATGCGCACTGGGTGCTTCTTGGTTATGCGGTGCTTGCGGTCGATGTAAGGGGACAGGGCGGGGAAACCGGCAATCTGCTGCCGATGGACAGCGGCGTTGTCAAAGGATGGATGACGCAGGGCATTACGGATATTCACCGTTCTTACTATATGGCGATTTCTATAGATGCTGTGCGGGCAATCGACACAGCAGCGGTCCTGCCCGGGGTTGATCCGGATCGAATTGCTGTAGCGGGCGGCAGTCAAGGCGGTGGCCTGTCATTGATGTGCGGAGCCCTCAGCGGGAAGGTCGCTGCGATCGTAGCCGATATTCCGAACATGTGCCGCATGGATTATGGCGTGTTGCACTCAGCAAGTTCATTGAGCGAGGTGGCGGGTTACATTAAAAGATTTCCGGATCAACTCGATGCCGTGCTTGAGCATTTGGCCCATTTTGACATGCTGAACCTGGGGCCCCGGATCAAGGCGCCTGTGCTCGTGTCGGCTGGGTGGAAGGACACCGTCTGCATGCCTGAGACGATATATGCCGCATACAATCGAATGCAGGCTCCGAAGGAAATGAAAGATTATCCATTTTCGGGGCATGAGGTGAACGAGTATCAGAAGCGGCAGGCCGTTCAATTTTTACAAAGCGTGCTGGGATAAGTGGATAGGGTGTGGGTGTGTCGGTTACAACAGCCCCTCATGTCATTATTATGTTATCATTTATGACACAATAAGAATAATTGTTAACTTTTTTGACGTTATAGTATTGACATCACGCTGATACTGTCTATAATTAAACCCAAGGATGATGTTTCTTGATGAACACCCGAATACCTACCCCGGTCAATGTAATAATATATTACACATAAGGGATGTTGAATAATGACAACAGCAGGCGAACTCAAACAGGACATTTTGAGGGTTTACAACGCGATAAATAAGAAAATATTTAACGTGGGTGTAAAGCAGCAAAAGGTCGACTTCGTCGGCAACAAAATCATTATTGTGTCAAGGAACAGTCGAGTCCCCGTCCTTAAACTGCTGGATGAGAATTACCCCCTCTCTACCCGGCAGTTGGACCACCTTTTATTTCAATTGTTGAAACAGGAGATCAAACAATCTTTTGAAACGCAGTTTAAATTGAATATCATTACGATTCTTAAAGATTACGATGCAGAGACCGAATACTCCGGTACCATCGTGTTCTTGGAGAAAGACGTGGAAGCTTATCTGAACGACAAGCCCGAACTCTGAGAGGAGAGCTGGCCAATCGTCAGTTTGGTACCCATATGCACTTCGTTGCATTTTGGGACTGGACTGGCGATTTTTTTATACCCATATTGTCAACAAACTCACTATACGATCAAAAGGAGGACGCATAATGAGTCACAAAATCGAGATTTCCGGTGTCAGCAAATGGTTTCGCAGAGACGGTCAAGAGATTCCTGCCATGAGGGAGACAAGCCTCTCGATTGAAGCAGGGAGATTCGTCAGCATCATCGGGCCCAGCGGATGCGGCAAATCGACGCTGTTCAATATTATCGCCGGGCTCATGCCGCCCTCCACAGGCAAGGTGCTTGCCGACGGGGAGAACATTGTGGGCAAGACCGGCTATGTCGGCTATATGCTGCAGAAGGATATGCTTCTGCCTTGGCGCACTATTCTGGACAATATCATTTTAGGCATGGAGATTCGGGGAGTTCCATACAAGGAAGCGACCGAGCGGGCGCTGCCGTTGATGGAGAAGTACGGGCTGAAGGGCTTCGACAAGCATTATCCACGGGAGCTTTCCGGGGGAATGAGACAGCGGGCTGCGCTGCTTCGGACATTGCTGTATGACCGGGATATTATTTTGCTGGACGAGCCCTTTGGGGCGCTGGATGCGCAGACGAGGCTGACGATGCAAAACTGGCTGCTGCAAATCTGGGCCGATTTCGGCAAAACGGTGCTGTTTGTCACCCACGACATTGATGAAGCAATTTATTTATCTGACGACATCTATGTGTTCTCTTCCAGGCCGGGGAGAATCAAGACCAAGATTACCGTTACGATGGAACGCCCGCGAAAAACCGAGGATATGACCTCTCCGGCATTCATGGATTTAAAGCATCATTTGCTGGATCTGCTGTCTGCCGGACATGACGAGGAGCAAATTTCATAAAAGGGAGAGAGATTGCCGATGGAAACTGCACGTAAGGAAGCTTTTATCGTTCATGCTGTTGCACCGGCGGAAACGGTGCCGGAAACGTCTGTAAGGCCGGAGGTGGTGCCCTATATTCTGGATGAAGAGGCGATCGCGCGCGCCAGAAGCAGACGAATTGTGTGGGGGCGCTTTGCCGTTGCCGTCCTTATCTTTCTGGTCTGGGAAGTGTTTACGCGGATCGGATGGCTGGATTCCTATTATTGGAGCAGTCCGAGCGCCATTCTAACGACCACCTGGACTCAGATCACGGAGGGGTCGCTGCTGGGGGATATCGCTTATACGTCAGGCTCGACCTTGCTTGGCTTTGTGTTTGGCACCTTTCTAGGCGCGCTGCTCGGGCTGTCATTCTGGTGGTCCAGGTCTTATGCGGGCATCAGTGAGCCGTACCTGATCATTCTGAACGCCATGCCGAAGCTGGCGCTTGCGCCTGTGCTGGTCATCCTGCTGGGGATCGGATTTTTCTCCAAAGTTGCGCTGGCCTTCTCCATGACGGTGGTCGTATCCGCGCTGTCTGCCTACAGCGGTGTGAAAAGCGTTGACCCGGACATGGAGAAGCTGATGTACTCTCTGGGCGCGAAGCGGCATCAGGTGTTCGCGAAGGTGGTCGTTCCATGGTCGATGCCCTGGATCATTAGCAGCTTGCGCATTAACATAGCGCTTGCCCTCGCTGGCGCCATTGTCGGAGAGTTCATCGCCTCCAGTCAAGGTGTCGGACGAATGATTATGTATGCAGGAACGATTCTGGACATCAATCTGGTGTGGGTGGGCGTCGTGGTGCTGTCGCTGTTGTCCATGCTGATGTACTGGGGTGTGGTCGTTCTGGAGAAATGGCTGTCCAAAGGGCTGGCCAAGCAGTAGACAACCTATACTCAGACTTGCCTTCACAAGCATGGCGACGGATTAATCCATTTAATTAATCAAGGGGGATTCCTATGTACAAAAAGATGACGAAGCTGCTGCCGCTGTTACTTGCCATGATCATGATTGTAAGCATCCTTTCCGCCTGTTCGGGCGGGAATGCGGGCGGCAGCGCGAACGCCGCTTCGGACGGGGGCAAGCTGAGGAAGCTTGTGATCGCTGAACCGCTTCACTCCACGGGTTATTTGCCGCTCTATGTGGCGCAGAGAGAAGGATATTTTGAGAAGAGAGGACTGGAGGTTGAGGTTATTCAGGCTGCAGGCGGGGCCCACGTAGCGGCGGTTGTCAGCGGAGACGCCTGGGCGGTGATCGGCGGCACAGAGTCCAACGCGCTGGCGAACAACAACAATTCGGACCCGATCATTTCGGTTGTGAATGTGGTGAATCGGGCCAACGTCTATCTTATGGCTAAAAAAGGGACAGGCCCGGCGGGAAGCTCGCCGGAAGAGCTGAAAGCTTTTCTCCAGGGCAAAAAGATTAACGCCGGACGTCACGGTGGAACTCCGAATTTGCTCACCCGGTATTTGCTTATCCAGCTCGGGCTTGATCCGGAGAAGGATGTACAGCTGCTTGAGCCGGCTGATGCTTCGACCGTTGTCACGATGGTTCAACAAGGGGCGGCCGATATCGCCAACGGGGCTGAACCGCAGATCAGTGACGGCATTGCGAAAGAGGTATGGGACGAGCCGTTCTATAAATTTCATGATCTCGGCGACTTCTCGTATTCCGTGCTTAGCGTGAAGAAATCCACGATTGAGAAGGAGCCGGAGACGGTGCAAAACTTTACCGACGCGATTATCGAAGCGCTGCAAGCGGTACAGACGGACAAGGAGCTGGCCAAGCGCAATTTGAAGGCCGAATTTCCTACGTTGTCTGACGAGGCCATTCAGGCATCCCTGGATCGTGCATATGAGGATCATCTGTGGAGTCTGGACGGAATGATCTCGGAGACGGCTTTGGACACCGACATGGATGTTATGATTCAGACCGGCATTTTCAAGGGCGACTATACGTATGACGGGCTGGTAGATATGCAATTTGTGGAACGATCCGGCCAATAACGATTGCCATCCTATCCTGCGCTCTGATGGGGCGAAAACCTTTCGAAATGGAGATGACTTTATCCGATGAAATCATTAAACGAACTGCTGTTAAACAGTAAAACGGCCGTCGTTGTCGTGGATGTGCAAAATGATTACTGCCACCCGGAAGGGGCTTTGCCCCGCGCCGGATGTGACATCAGCGGCATACCGGGGATGATCGGGCAGCTGCAGAAGCTGCTGATATCTGCGAAGGAGCACCAAGTTCCGGTCATTTATATTCAGACGCTTCATGAACCGGCAACGGACTCTGAAGCGTGGACAACCCGTTCCTCCGGGCGTTCTGCGAGCGTATGCCGGGTGGGCAGCTGGGGGGCCGAGTTTTATGAGGTGACACCAACGCAGGATGACATTATCGTCAACAAGCATCGGTACAGCGCATTTGTAAACACACGTCTCGACTCGGTGTTAAAAACGCTCAAGATTGAAACATTAATTATGACGGGCGTCAGCACGAATGTATGTGTAGAATCGACCGCCAGAGACGGTTTTATGCTTGATTATCATATTGTGTTGGCCGAGGATGCCTGTGCCTCATACTCCCGAACAGCACACGAGATGACAATGGAGAATATCGCGGGCTATTTTGGCAGCGTGTGCGGAGTACAGCGAATCGTGGATGTCTGGGCTGACAAAGCCCCGGAGTATCGCGAGTCAATGTCACTCTCCCGCTGACAGAAGGAGATGGAATAGAAACGACGGATGGATAAGCTCTCTTTAAATTTTAAGGGGGCTTTTTGTTTGAACCAGTACATGAATGATCCATATTGAATAACAAAGCTGGTGAATCAAGATGAATAGCAGGACACAGCGGCTTGCGCAATATACGATATGCATGGGGGCGTTTCTATCAAATTTGTCGGCAGGGATGTTTAATATTGCGCTTGTTGATATCGCAGGCTCCTTTGCAACGACCATTTCATCCGCTCAATGGATTGTGACCGCGTATCTGCTGGTCATTTCCATCCTTCTGCCCGTAATGGGCAAGCTCGGAGATAAGATGGGCAGGCGCGTGATTCATAACGCAGGAGCGTTTCTGTTTATGGCCGGATCGGTCTTCTGTGCGCTATCCCCTTCACTGAATGGCCTGATTGCTGCAAGAGGGCTGCAGGGAGCGGGGGCCGCGATGTACCAGGCTACCAATATGGCGCTGATTGTTTCTGCTTTTCCAACCGCGCAGCGGGGTAAAGCGCTCGGGTTAATCGGCACCTTTGTCGCAGCGGGGTCTATGATCGGACCGAGCCTCGGGGGGGTTCTGATTCAGTGGTTCTCCTGGCGCAGCAATTTCTGGATGCTTGCTGTGCTTGCGCTTGGGATGTGGATATGCGCACAGCGCTTCATCCCGAAAGATGAGCCGGATGGGGAGAGCCGTCTGGACGTGCCGGGGGCCATATGGTTTGCCGTCTCCCTGACAGGACTCGTTACGGCGGTCAATATGGGCGCGCGCTGGGGTTGGGGGTCCTGGCAGGTTTCCCTGCTGATCCTCCTGTTTCTTGCCGGGGCTTGCGGTTTCGTCGGCTGGTGCCTATCTGCTCGCTGGCGCAAGGAAGGGCGCAGGGAGCGTCCCTTTATCAAGCTGGAGCTGTTCCGGGATGCCGGAATCAGCCTCGGCATATTGACAACCATTATCACTTATATGGCTGCTTTTGCGGCCCAGCTGGCGCTGCCGATATTTCTGCTTGGGGACCTCGGTATCGCCCCGGCTATCGCTGGCCTGATTATGGCGGGATATCCGTTATCTCTCATTATTGTCTCGCCTCTATCGGGCAGTTTGTCAGACAGGCTCGGCACCTTCCCGCTGCTTAGTGCCGGACTGTTCATGATGACAATCGTTTTGATGGCGCTCAGTTTTGTGTCAGCTTCCTATCCTTTAATTGTTCTTATCTTACTGATTGTCTTGCTAGGGGGATCGATGGGAACGATAACCCCGCCGAACAATTCCCTTGTGATGAACCGGGCTGCCCAATCGGATCTCGGGCTAATCAGCAGTCTTCTGGCCCTTTCCCGCAATCTGGGCATGATGTTTGGAACAGCCGCCGGAGGCGTGCTGCTGTCTCAGTCTGGGGGCGCTGACAGCGCTGGCGGGATGCGGATGATGTTTGCGCTGACGACCGGGCTCGTAGCTGCGGTTCTTGTTGCGATTGTGCTGTCCTTTCGGCTGGCCAGACATAAGGAGCTTTCTTCTTCATCCTAGGCAGTGGACAATATACAAAGAAGACCATCCGGCAAAAGCCGGATGATCTTCCAAGTGAACGATGTGGACGGCAAGCGAGGATCAAGCCCGTTCCAAGATCGTATTCAGTGTGGTGCGGTCAAGCCCTTTGACAAGCTTGATCAGCAGCTCTCTGGCCGCCTCGTAATCATCGGTATGGATAATCGATGAGGACGTGTGAATGTATCTGGAGCAGATGCCGATGATGGTGGACGGCACGCCGATACCGCTCAGGTGTACCTGGCCGGCATCCGTTCCGCCCGGAGATACAAAGTACTGATATTTGATCTTGTGTGTCTCGGCAGTATCCTGCACGTATTCGACCATCCCGCGATGGGTCAGCATAGTCGGGTCGAAGATGCGAAGCAGCGCGCCTTGCCCGAGCTGGCCGAACTGGCTTCTGTCACCCGTCATGTCATTTGCAGCACTGGCATCGAGTCCGAAGAAAATGTCCGGCTGAATCAGATTGGCAGCGGTGCGGGCACCGCGAAGCCCAAGCTCTTCTTGAACCGTAGCGCCAGCATAAACGATGTTTGGCAGCTGTTCGCCATGAAGCGCTTTGACCAGCTCGATGGCCAAACCGACACCATAGCGGTTGTCCCATGCTTTGGCCATAATCTTCTTCGGATTTGCCAGCGGCGTAAATTCGCAGATTGGAACAATCTGCTGGCCCGGACGAATGCCGAATGATTCGGCTTCCGCCTTGTTGTCAGCGCCGATATCGATATACATCGACTTGATGTCAACCGGTTTGCTGCGCTGAGCTTCATCCAGCAAATGGGTCGGCGTCGATCCGACCACCCCGATGATCGGTCCATTGTCCGTTATAATTTGCAGACGCTGGGCGAGAATGGCCTGGCTCCACCAACCGCCCAGTGGCTGAAAGCGGATCATGCCGGCCTCGGTAATGCCGGTAACCATAAATCCGACTTCATCCATATGGCCTGCGACCATGACCCGCGGTCCTTCCTCCTTCCCTCTCAATACGGCGAACAGACTGCCGAGGCGGTCCTGTACGAACTCGTCGGTGTAGGGGGAGAGGGCGTTCTTCACCCAAGCCCGAAGCTCGCGCTCAAAGCCCGGCGCTGCCGGGAATTCGGTCAATGTACGGAATAGCTCGCGTGTCGATTCATTCATTCTATGATTCGCTCCTTCGTATAAAGGTATGTATAATCTGCATAGTTCTAGTATGCCCCCGGCACGTACAATTGTCCACCTGACGACGATATGCCATGGCGGCTTTGAGGGCATACATACGATTACCTTCGTCATGACACTCCGCGAGAAAGGAACGGCGCGAACCCTGTTCATGAACACTTTGAACAAGCACCCGATCCCCTGAGCGGGAATACGATATATGGACCACTGCTTTACTTGGATCTCGGAGGGAAGGGACAGGACTGACTATGGGCCAACATTCAGGGGATGTGTGGGAACGGCAAGCGGATGTGAGAGATCTTCTGCTCATCGTGGTGCTCTTTATATTATTGGTTATTTTGCTGCTGTATGTATTGATTTAACCTGGTAAATAACGATGTCTGAAAAACAGTGTCCAGCCTTCGCTGGGCGCTGTTTTGTTGTATGCGGCTACCGGCTATGGGGAGACGCGCTAACACCGGGCGATTTCAGGCCGTTTAAATGGACAAGCTTATCGAACAGGCGGTAGGGAGCGCCTATTATAAACCGCCAGTTTGTGCCAAAACGGGAATGAATATTGGCAAGCAAGGACCATTTTCCAAACATAAAGGAAGATCATTCAAAGCATAATGATGACTAGGATATCCTAGCTATTTCGCCGGATCCTTTCGTGCGAATCAAATCACATACCGGAGGTGCGTTCATAATGTCTGACTCCAATCAAGCATCCCAGTCAAGCTTAAGCCAGATGAGCTCGGATGAATATAAAGCCATTGCCAAAAAACACGAACCTTCCCGACCGGTCATTCGAAACTGCATTCGGGCGTTTCTGGTCGGAGGTCTTATTTGCTTGATTGGTCAATGCATTCAGGAGTTTTTTATGTCGGTGTTTGACATGACCACCAAAGAGGCAGCCAGTCCGACCGTGGCGGTTCTTATTATTATCTCCGTCATTCTGACCTGCTTTGGCGTGTATGACAAAATCGCCCAGTGGGCGGGTGCAGGCAGCGCTGTGCCCGTGACCGGGTTTGCGAATTCCATGTGTTCCGCCGCTTTGGAACATCGTTCGGAAGGGCTGGTTCTGGGTGTGGGGGCCAAAATGTTTAAACTGGCTGGTTCCGTTATTGTATTCGGTACAGTGGCTGCTTTCATTATCGGCATCATCTATGCCCTGCTGGGCTTCGGTGGAAGGGGGTAAGCGGACATGAAGGTAACCGGACAGACATGGGAATATGAGAACAAACCGGTCATTATCGGAACAGGCACCATTGTAGGTCCTGAGGAAGGGGAGGGGCCGCTGGCCGAAGATTTTGATTATGTCTACGATAACATTCGGATCAATGAGAAGACTTGGGAGAAGGCCGAGCGGAGACTGCTGGAAGAAGCCGCCCGAAAGGCTGCCGAGAACGCTGGAATCACGGAAGACGAAGTTCAGTTTTTTGTTGGCGGAGACCTGATGAACCAGATTATTAGCAGTTCATTTGCCGCCAGACAGATGGGCGTGCCTTATCTGGGCGTGTTCGGCGCATGTTCGACCTCGATGGAAAGCCTGGCCGTTGCGTCCATGATCGTGGATTCGGGCGGGGCGAAATATGTTATGGCCGGCACGGCAAGTCATAACTGTACGGTTGAGAAGCAGTTCCGATATCCGACGGAGTACGGTTCCCAGAAGCCGCCCTATGCGCAGTACACCATTACCGGCGCAGGCTGCTCCGTGGTATCTGATCAGGGCGACGGTCCCTCCATAACGCATGCGACGATCGGCAAGGTGATGGACCTTGGCATCAAGGATCCGTTTAACATGGGTTCGGCCATGGCCCCGGCGGCAGCGGATACCATTACGAAGCACTTTAAGGACACAGGGCGCAAAGCCTCCGATTATGATCTGATTGTAACCGGTGACCTGGCTTCGGTTGGCTTGCCGATTGCCAAGGATCTGCTGAAGCAGAACAACGTTGTGATGGACGGAACGATATTTGATGACTGCGGCCTGATGATCTATGACTTGACCAAGCAGAAATTCGTTAACGCCGGCGGCAGTGGCTGCGGCTGCTCAGCCGTGGTTACGTATGGTCATATTCTGAAGCGCATGCGAAAAGGGGAGCTGAAAAGAGTGCTTGTCGTGGCTACGGGAGCGCTTCTGTCGCCGCTTTCTTATCAGCAGGGGGAGACGATTCCTTGTATCGCGCACGCAGTAGCATTAGAGATGGGAGGTTAACGAGATGCAATTTTTATGGGCCTTTATTGTCGGCGGCCTCATCTGCGTTATCGGGCAGCTCATGATGGACCTTATCAAGCTGACGCCGGCGCATACGATGAGCACGCTGGTCGTTGTCGGAGCGATTGCCGATGGCCTCGGCTTGTACGATCCGCTCGTGAAATTTGCGGGAGCCGGCGCATCGGTACCCATCACCAGCTTCGGCAACTCGCTTGTCCATGGCGCGCTGACCGAGCTGGAGAGGGACGGATGGATCGGTGTTGTCACAGGGATATTTGAGGTGACTAGCGCGGGGATATCCTCCGCGATTATCTTCTCCTTTATTGCCGCCCTTCTGTTTCGCCCAAAAGGTTAAGAACTTTTCCTTGAAGCTTTCGGGAAGCCGATTTGCCAAACATGATCCGGCCAACATATCGTTCAAAACTGAATTGCCGAACATAGCACGAAAGCCCTGGTATGTTAAACCAGGGTTTTTTGCTGTGTATTAAAGGAATTTGGCTGTGGACGGCGATAAATAACGCACTTGAATGTACTCCGGCATCCCAATCATGTACAATAGTACTAAACCATCTATTTATTCCCTACAGGAGGTTAGTCATACATGCCCGTAAGCCAAGAATCCATGAAAATCATTTCCTCGGTGCGATCCAATCTGGAGTCGTGCCTGCTAGGCAAAGAATTTGAGATACAGCTGCTCCTCACAGCGCTGCTGGCTGGCGGCCATGTTCTGATCGAGGATGTACCTGGAACCGGCAAAACCCAGCTCATCAAAGGGCTTGCCAAATCGATGCAAGGGGATTACAGAAGAATCCAGTGCAACCCGGATATTCTTCCTAGTGATATTACAGGGGTGTCCGTGTTTCATCCGCGGGATGAACGCTTTTATTTCCGGCCGGGACCCGTGATGACCAACATTCTTCTGGCCGATGAAATCAATCGTGCCACCACGAAAACCCAATCCGCTTTGCTGGAAGTCATGGAAGAGCGCAGCGTAACTGTTGATGGCGAAACCCATGCGCTTCCGCATCCGTTTATGCTATGTGCAACCCAGAATCCGATTGACTTTGAAGGTACGTACATGCTGCCAGAAGCGCAGCTGGACCGCTTCATGCTGAAGCTGAGTCTTGGCTATCCTGATGCCGCAACCGAGAAGGAGCTGATGGTTCGCTCGCGTGAAGGACAGCTGACGGACAAGCTTGCACCGGTCACTCATATGGAAATAATCGCGGCCATTCAGCATGAGATTCGTGAGGTATACCTCGGAGATCCTGTGGCTGATTATTTGTTGAATATAACCCGCGCTACCCGTGAACATCCGGCTGTGCTGCTCGGGGCCAGCCCGAGAGCTACGCTATCGTTCATGAACGCGGCCAGAGCTTATGCTTTCCTGCAGGAGCGCGATTACGTGCTTCCTGATGACGTCAAGACCCTTGCCCCTTACGTCCTTTCGCACCGGATTATGCTGCGTCCGGAGTCCAGGCTAGATAACACCAATGCCGAATCGGTGCTTCAATATATTTTGCGTCAGGTGAAAGTGCCTGTACAGATGGGGAAATAGCATGCGTCGTGCGGTTTTCTTATTACTGAAAGGGATGCAGCCGTCCAAACTGGCAGCGGTGTTGGCGGTATGGGGCATTTGTTTGCTGTATGTGCTCTTTCAAGGCGGCAAAACCTCGCTCATGCTGTTCTCTATGGTAAGTCTGCTTGCGATTTATATTATCGGTGCCGGGTTCGGCGGAGTTAATCGCGTGAAAGCCTCGCGCAGCGTATCCGGCACAGGCAACCGGGAGACGCTGCGCGCCGGGGAGCAGGTGCGCATTCAACTGAACGTGAACGTGCCGGGCCTGCTGCCGATGCCCTACCTCATTATCCGCGAAGTGCTCAAACGACATAATGGCGACACCTGGTCCTTTGAGGACAGTGTCATTCCCAACTTTCGCGGTGAAGGGCGTCTTACATTTCAGACTCCCTCTCTGGAGCGGGGGAGATATGCCTTCTCCAATACCGAATGTATCAGTGAAGATATTTTCGGACTGATGGAACACCGGGGGCGTATCGAGGTGGCTACCGAATTCCGCGTTCTGCCGCGGACGATCCATATTCCGGATTGGCAGCGCAGCATTCGCAACTCCAGGCTTGGTGGCACACAGACGACGATCTCGTCTTCACGCCGGGAGACGACACAGATCAACGGCGTCCGGGATTATGTATACGGCGATCGGATCTCGCGGATCCACTGGAATGCAACTGCCAAGACAGGATCGTGGAAGTCGAAGGAGTTCGAGCATGAGTCTTTTCCGAAAACGATGATCGTTCTGGACTGTACCGCCTCGAGCTATGAGCATTCGCAGCAATTCGAACTGGCGGTATCCGCTGCAGCCTCTCTGATCGAATATACGGGCCGCGAGCATACAGGAACAGGCTTGTTCACGGCGGGCCAGGAGCCGAAGCTGTTTCCGCCAACCGATAACAAGGGCGACCGGATGCGCATGATCCAGCATTTGGTGGACGTAGATAAAGACCGTAAGGGCGATCTTATTACCGCTTTGGAGAAATCATATCGTCATTTTCCTAAAGGCGCCCTGTTTATGCTGATCAGTCCGATGACAGGCCGGGAAGCTGTAGAGGTGCTGCGCTGGGCCGAGACGAGGGGCATGAACCCTTGTTTCTTGCGAATCGAAAGCGCGAATCAGGCGTCTGCGCCGGATGAAACGCTGCAGCTGCTGAAGACGCGGGGGATATCCAGCTACGCCACTTCGACACTGGAGGGGCTTCCTGCCGCACTAGGAGGTGGTGTCACGTGAAGCTATGGGTGGACAAGCTGTCGTCAGTATTCTTTCAGGGGCTGACCATGCTGTGGATATGGATCATTGGCATGCAGTGGGTATCCTTTACGGAAACGATCTGGCTGGATGAGACGACAGCAGTCGTTATTGCAGCGTTGTCCATTACAGCGATCATTGAAGCTTTGATACCGGCAACGTTCGTTTTAAGGATGCTGCTGCAGGTGGCACTCATCGCTTTCTCCGTCCACAGAATTCTGGATGCTCACGGGTTGCCTGTGCCAACGGACATGGTGAGGGGCCTGCTGTCGGACGAAGCATCGTATCTGTTGCCTTACTTGTGGTTTGCGCTGGCGGCGTGGGCGATCGTCTTGCTCATCGTTAGGCTGTCGGACAGCAGAAGAAAGATTCTAATGATCATTGCGATCAACGTCATCAGCTTTACGATACTCGATTCTTTCACCCATCTTGAGCTGTGGGATGAAACGGCATGGATTGCCGCTGCCGGCATGGGCTGGCTGGTGACAAGCCATTTCAATAAATTCAGGGCGCGGTTTCCGCAAGGTTGGCGTCATCTTTCCAAGTCTCCGTTCAAGATTATCGCCAACATCCTGGTTATCTTTTCGTTAATTATATTGGCCGGGGTGAACATGCCCTATGTTCAGCCAACACTGACAGACCCGTATACGGCGTGGAGGGAACTGAGCGGATCACCGCTGTCGGGTACTTCTACAACAGGCACCGGATCTTTGCTCGAAGTGCCGACGGAAAGCACGTCCGGGTATGGCCGGGAGGACAATAACCTCGGGGCTGGATTCAACTTCGACTACTCACCTGTTATGACAGTGAGCTCTGATGAGCGGAGCTATTGGCGAGGAGAGGTCAGAACGCAATACTCAGGGACCGGTTGGGCAGACGGAGGCGGGCGCAGAGGCGGTTCGGATGTCCGCCTGAACGATGACCTGCAAGGCGATTTGTCCACGACGGTATCAACGAAGAGCGTTCAGCAAACAATAACGATGCTGAGCGATGATGTCTATCCCGTATTATTTGGGGCCTACGCCGTTTCTCGCATCGACAGCATGGATGCCGATATCGACCCTGACTTGCTGCGCTGGGTGCCTGAAGGATCGGAGCTTCACATGAGGAGCCAGCAGCGTTATCCGAAGAGCTACACCGTGACATCGGAAATTCCGGTAATTCCTGTGGAAGAGCTAAGTAAACGAACTTATGAAGAGCTGTACTCAAGCTCGGTGGACGATGCTTATTTGCAAATCCCGAGGAATTTTCCGGACCGGGTAGAGCTGCTCGCGGAAGAGGTAACCGCTGCGGGGCAGACGCCTTATGAGAAAGTGGTGCTGCTGCAGGAGTATTTGCAATCGAATTATACCTACACCAACTCGCCGGATCTGTCCCGCAAGCAAAGTCCCGACTTTGTGGAAGGGTTTCTGTTTGAAATCCGGGAAGGCTATTGCGACTACTTCTCAACCTCGATGGTCATGATGGCCAGATCGCTGGATATTCCTGCACGCTGGGTGAAAGGCTACGCACCGGGAAGCGTGTCCATTCAAGAGTTCATGCCGATGGATGGGATGGTCAGCATGGATCCTGGCATGTACACGGTCACCAATGCCGATGCGCATTCCTGGGTGGAAGTGTACTTCGGGGAGTACGGCTGGATTCCAATTGAGGCTACGCCAGGTTTCAGCATGCCGATTCTGACTAGCATGGAGGAATCCGAGCCGGTCATTTCGGAGGAGCTGCTGGAAGAGGAGGAGGCTCTGGAAGAGTCTGCACCGGCTGCGGCACCAGAGCAGGCATCCTCCGGCCTTATGAAATGGATTGTGATGATCGCAGCGGCAATTATCGCCCTGTGGGGGGCCTACATTCTGTGGAGAATGAAGCTCGATCTGCGTTTCGCAGGCGCACGCCTGAAAGCAGGCAAGCCGCTGACACCAGCGGACAAGGTGATTGCCGAGACGGAACGCTGGCTGCGCTTTGTCCATCGGAGAGGGCTTGTGCGCGAGTCACATGAAACTTTGCGGGAATCCATCATGCGCTGGGCGGATACGTATCCGACACTTCGGACTGAACTGCATCCGCTGTTGCGGAAGTTTGAGTCCGCCCGTTACAGCCCTGCCCAGGTGCAGGAGGACGAGTGGCGCGCCGTCCAGGAGCAGGCTGATCTGCTCAAGAAATCGATGAAGAAAGTCAAACTTATTTAAATAAGACCGCCCGGGTTTCCGAAACTGTCGGAATGCCGGGTGGTCTTTTGCTCGAATACAGCGCCTGGGGTTGAAATGAGCCAAGATGTTTTTTTACTAAGGAACCGGAATATGGTATAGTTTTTCGTATGAAATTGAGGTGACGTATCTTGTTTGAAATGCTTGTGCCCAAGCTCCGCGTAAACACCGTGTTTGATATTGATCTGGAGAAGCTCTATCAGCAGGGTTACCGCGGCATCATTACGGATTTGGATAATACGCTTGTCGGTGCGAAGGCGCCGCTGGCTACACCTGAACTGGTTGAATGGTTCAAGAAGGTGAAGGAGATCGGATTCCAGCTGATTATTGTGTCCAATAACCAACTGGAGCGCGTGTCGAAGTTTGCGACGCCGCTGGATATTGAATTTGTTCACCAAGCGCGCAAGCCGACCAATGCGCCGTTCCGCAAAGCGATGACGATGATGGACCTGCCTGCGGACCAGACGGTGGTGGTCGGAGACCAGATGCTGACGGACGTTTATGGCGGCAATCGATTGGGATTGTTTACGATTCTCGTCATGCCGATTGCCATTGGTGACGAAGGCTGGTTCACACGCCTGATCAATCGCCGGATCGAGCGGATCGCATTGACGCGGCTCCGCAAAAAGGGATTATGGTTTGAGGAGGAAAAGAATACATGACAGAGCCTTGGAGCGGACAAGACATCAAGAAATGCAGCGGCTGCGGCATTCGTCTTCAAAGTACAGCGCAGGGCGAGCCGGGATATTTGCCGGATAAGGCCTGGGAGCGGGAGCCGGTCATCTGTCAGCGATGTTTCCGGATTAAAAACTACAACGAGGCATCTTCCGTCGCGGTGGATCAGGATGAATTTTTGCGGCTGCTGGGACAGATCGGCGGCAAGAATGCGCTCGTTATTCATATTGTGGACCTGTTTGATTTTGAGGGGAGCCTGATATCGGGGTTGCAGCGGTTTGTTGGCAATAACCCGGTCATTCTGGCTGTTAACAAAACAGACCTTCTTCCGAAGGTGACCAACTGGAACAAGGTGCTCAACTGGGTACAAAAGAGCTGCAAGGAGCATGGCCTGAGAACGGTTGATATCGTGCTGTGCAGCGCCAAGAAGAACCAGGGCTTTGATCGGCTGCTGGAGTCGGTCGCAGCCCGCAGAGGAGACCGGGATGTCTATGTCGTGGGGGCTACCAATGTAGGCAAATCCACGCTGATCAACCGGCTGATCCGGGATTACAGCGATCTGGATCAGGAGCTTACGACATCGCGTTATCCAGGGACGACGCTCGATATGGTCAACATCCCGCTGGATGACGGAAAATTCATCATTGATACACCGGGGATCGTATACCCGTGGAGATATAGCGAATTGGTGAGCCGTGAGGATCTGGGCGCGATCATGCCAGGGAATCCGCTCAAGCCGATGGTTTATCAGCTCAATGAAGGGCAGACGCTGTTCTTTGGCGGGCTCGGACGGTTTGATTTTGTACAGGGGGAACATCAATCGTTCACCTGCTTTGTGAGCGGAAGGCTGAAGATTCATCGCACTAAGCTGGAGCGGGCGGATGAGCTGTTCGAAGAACATGCGGGTGAGCTTCTGTCTCCGCCGACGAGAGAGCGGCTGGCCGAGATGCCGGAATGGACCCGACACGAGCTTCGGATTCCGAAGGGATCCCGTCTTGATGTGTTCATGTCCGGTCTTGGCTGGGTTAAGGTGAACAGCGATCAAGGCGCGCTCGTAGCGGTTCATGTGCCGCGAGGCGTCAAGGTGCTGCTGCGCCCGTCCTTGATCTGACAGCAGGATGGAGACGGTTATTGATGGAGGCGGAGAAATGAACGGTAATATTATGCACGGCACTGTAGACGGCAGCAGTTGGCTGCTGCTCGGTGTCATGGGCGATCCGATCGCTCACTCCAAATCGCCGGTCATGCATCAGGCGGCGTTAGCCGAGCTTGGCCTGCAAGGCGCTTACGTCCCGCTTCACATACGTCCGAAAGGGCTTGCGGATGCAATTTCGGCCGTGCGTTCCTTACATTTTCGCGGTGTGAACGTGACAATTCCGCACAAGGTTGAGGTCATGAAGTACTTGGATGAAGTGGATGAAGGCGCAGCCCAGATCGGGGCGGTGAACACGATTGTGAATGACAATGGCAGGCTGAAGGGATATAATACGGACGGCATCGGATACGTCCGTTCCCTTAAGGACGAGGCGTGCCCGGATCTGTCCGGCAAGCGGATCGCGGTTCTCGGAGCCGGGGGCGCAGCCCGCGCTATTGTCTACGCGTTGATCGCCGAGCAGCCTGCAGTGATTTCGATTCTGAACCGGACGGAAGCCAAAGCGCGGGAGCTGGCCGAGGAATGGAGCAAGCTCGCGGACATCCGGGGGTTTGGCGAGGAGGCAAGCTGCGAAGTTCTGGCTGCTGCAGATGTCGTCATTAATACGACCTCGGTCGGCATGCATCCGAACATTGGAGATGTTCCCGTCAATCCGGACTTCATTCGCGAGGGGGCTGTCGTCAGTGACCTGATCTACAATCCGCTGAAGACGTCCCTGCTGCGCGAAAGCGAGCGAAGACAGTGCACCGTTCACGGCGGGCTTGGCATGTTTGTCAACCAGGGCGCTTACGCATTTGAATTCTGGACTGGGCTGGATGCCCCGGTGACGGCCATGCGGGAAGCGGTGCTTAACAGCTTTCGCTCAGGGTAAACTAGGGTTAAAATAAATAAAGACACTTGGATTTCAATAGATGAATCATTAAGGAGCACGTATATACATGTTAACTGGAAAGCAAAAGCGATTTTTACGGTCTCAGGCCCACCATCTGGATCCGATCTTTCAGGTCGGCAAAGGAGGAAGCAATGAGCATTTGATCAGACATGTGTCTGAGGCGCTTGAGAAGCGGGAGCTGATCAAGGTATCGGTTCTTAACAACTGCCTGGAGGATCCGCGTGATATTGCCGAGGAGATTTCGGCTGGCGCACATGCGGAACTGGTTCAGGTTATTGGCAAAACGATTGTGCTGTACAAGGAATCGAAGGATCACAAAACGATCGAGCTTCCTTGACGCATAAAAGCCACCTTGGTGCATAAGGGGATTCGTGATGAAGATAGGTATTATGGGAGGCACCTTTGATCCGATTCATATCGGACATCTGCTGGCCGCCGAAGCTGCCCGCGATGCCCACGCCCTGGATGAAGTATGGTTCATGCCGAGCCACATCCCTCCGCACAAGGAGGACGCAGGCATGACCGGCCGCGTGCGGCTTGCGATGGCCGCTGAAGCGATAGCCGGTCATCCGTCCTTTCGCCTGCTCGATTGGGAAGTGAAGCGGGGCGGGATTTCCTACACCGTTGATACGGTGAAGGAGCTGAAGGAGGTATATCCCGATCACAGCTTTGCTTTCATTATCGGGGCCGATATGGTCAATTATCTCCCAAAGTGGAACCGGATTGAGGAGCTTGCCGGGATGCTGACTTTTATTGGCGTCAACCGTCCGGGTTCGAAGCTTGCGGTTGATCAGCTGCCAGACTTCCTGCAGAAGGCGGTAGTGACGGCGGATATGCCGCTTGTCGATATTTCGTCCACGACGATTCGCGAGCGGGCGGCAGCGGGTAAATCCATTCGTTTTATGGTGCCGGACCGGGTATATGATTATATTGTTAGGAGCGGTATTTATGGTGTACAGCCGTGAGCAGTTGATGGAGGCGGTATCTGCCCAGATGCCAGCCAAACGATGGGCGCATACCCTTGGGGTTATGGAGACGGCAGTCCGGCTGGCGGAACAATACGGCGCGGACCCCGTCAAGGCGGATCTGGCGGCGATTTTGCACGATGTTGCGAAGTATTGGCCGGTACAGAAGCTGGAGCAGATGATCAAGGATCACGGCTTGTCTTCAGAGCTGCTGGATTATGACAAACAGCTGTGGCATGCCGAGGTGGGCGCTTTTGTAGCCAGGCAGGAATACGGTGTGGAGGATCAGGAAGTGCTGGATGCGATCCGATATCACACCTCTGGCCGCGTCGGCATGACCCTGCTTGACAAAGTGGTCTGTCTGGCCGACTACATCGAGCCGGGACGCGATTTTCCCGGGGTGAATAATATTCGCGATCTGGCCAACCATAGCCTTGAGGAGGCGCTGGTTGCCGGATTCGAGTCAACAATACAATTTCTTCTGTCGAGAAGGCAGATCATTTTTCCATTAACGTTTATGGCACGCAATGATCTTATTAAGCAATTGGAGGCGAATTCATGACATTAGGTCCAAATGAATTGTTACAAGTGGCCGTTCAGGCTGCAGAAGACAAAAAAGCAATGGATATCGTAGTTCTCGATCTAAAAGGGATTTCGCTGGTGGCTGACTATTTTGTCATCTGTCACGGTAACTCGGACACCCAGGTACAGGCGATTGCAACTGAAATTCGCAAGCGGGTGCATGAGGTTGGAGCTTCCCTGCGCGGTCTTGAGGGAATGGATGCCGCGCGCTGGGTGCTGATGGATATCGGAGATGTGGTCGTTCATATCTTCCACCGGGACGAGCGCGAGTATTACAACATCGAGCGTCTGTGGTCTGACGCCAAAGTGGTGGAGAAAGTATGAGCCTGCTCGCAGGGACCATCGTTGAGCTTGAAGTATCCCGAGAGGTATCTCCGTATGGATACTTTCTGAATGCCGGGGATCGGGATGTTCTGCTTCATTACTCGGAGATTATCGGGAAAATTCAGCCTGGCGACAAGGTTGAGGTGTTTATTTTCTTCGATACCGAGGACCGGCTCGCAGCTACGATGAAAAAACCATACTTGACTCTCGGCGAGACAGCCAAGCTGATGGTGGCTGACGTTCACCCGAGACTGGGCTGCTTTCTGGAGATGGGACTTGGCAGACAGCTGCTGCTTCCGATTCGGGAGCTTCCGGAGCTGCGCGAGCTCCATCCGCAGGTTGGCGACCATGTGTTTGTTACGATGGAGCATGACAAGCAGGGCCGTCTTCGGGCCAAGCTGGCCGGAGAAGAGCAACTGGCTCCGCTTGCGTTCCATGCACCTGACTCCTGGAAGGGAGAATGGTTCAATGCGCTGGTGTACAAGCCGCTTCAGATGGGAACGTTTGTCATCGTGGATGGCGGGGTCATCGGATTTGGCGTAATCGGCATGATTCACTCCTCGGAACGGACGCGCCTTCTTCGCCTTGGTGAGGAGGTCCGTGTGCGGGTAAGTCATATTCGTGAGGATGGCCGGGTTAATCTGTCGATGGTGCCGCGCAAGGAAGTCAGCCGTAACGATGATGCGGATCGGCTGCTTGCTTTTCTGAAGGAGCGTCCGGGGCATGCGATGCCTTATTCCGATGAAACACCGCCAGATATTATCAAACAGCGGTTTGGGATCAGTAAATCGGCTTTCAAGCGGGCGCTTGGGAAACTGATGAAGGACGGTCTCGTTACCCAGAAGGAAAGCTGGACCTACCTTGTGAATAAAGACGAGCCTGAGTCCCCAGATACAGCCAAACCGACGAAATAATTAAGCAAAGTTTCAGAAAGTGGTGCCGTCATGATGTCTTATCGCAAGTTCGCCTACGTATATGACCAACTTATGGAGGATATGCCCTACCCGGACTGGATCAGGTTTGCCAGAACGGCATGGGAGAAGCACGGGATGCCGAAAAGCGTTGCGGAGCTGGGCTGCGGCACCGGCAGCATTACAATTCCGCTGGTCAACTCCGGATTCGAGGTTACCGGGATCGACTTGTCTGCCGACATGCTGTCCGTTGCCCGTCGCAAGCTGGAGGACACTGCGGGCGGAAGCCGGCTGTACCGGGAAGGCAGCATCCGCTGGATTCAGCAGGATATGCGCTCCTGGGAGCTGCCGGAGCAGGTGGACTCCGTCATCTCCTTCTGTGACTGCTTCAACTATTTGCTGGAAGAGGACGATATCCGCTCCGCATTCGACAGAACCTATGCCGGTCTTAAGGAAGGCGGCACGTTTCTGTTTGATGTTCATCATCCGAACACATTTGTCCGCTACGATGAAGAGCAGCCGTTTGTGCTGGATGAGCGGGGCGTTTCCTACATATGGACCTGCGCACTGGATGAAGCCCGCTGCGAAATCGAGCATCATCTCTCGATTTTTGCGCGCGATGAGAAAGATCCATCCATCTATCGCCGGTTTGAAGAGACACATGTCCAGCGGGGTTACGACCCTGAATGGATGAGAACCGAGCTGGTCAAGGCCGGGTTTCGCGACGTGCAATGCTACGCGGACTTCGAATGGATCGAAGCCGGGCCGGATGCGAGCCGGCTGTTCTATGTTGCGATCAAGTAATGCGGCGGCATGCACGCGTTCTTAAATGAAATCGATGGGCATAAAATACACCTTCGTATAGCGTTCCAGCGCTGTGTGAAGGTGTTTTTGTATGCAGCCGGATTAATTGAAAGATGCGAATGCGCATGTTTATTTGACTGTGGTTAAGATGGAGCGGAAACGGTATAGGTTTGGCGATGGGACTGTGATAGGATGATCAAAAAATCAACGCACCTGTCATTGTCACGGATCTGTTGATGATGGATCACCGACGGGAAAGGATGGTATACGAGCATGAAGCTATCTGTTTTTACCGTAGCAACCCCGGACTTGACGCCGGAAGAGCTGGCCAAGGCAGCCATGGATGCCGGGATTGAAGGCATTGAATGGAGATTCAAGGAGGTGCCGCCGGAGGCTGCCGATGAGAGCCCATCCTTCTGGCGGAATAATCGCTGTTCCATCGACCCCGGGGGCTCCGAGGAGGAATGGCTTCGATTCAAGCGAGCAGCAGAGTTATATGGACGTAAAAGTCTGGCGGTGGTCCCTTATTTGACATGCGGGGATCTGGAAGCGACGGACAGCGTTATGAAAGCGGCTGCATTACTGGACGCCTCCTTCATTCGTATCGGGATTCCAGGTTATGACCGGACGTCCAATTACAATGAGCTGTATGCCCAAACGGTGGCCTATTTAACTGAAGTGGAGCAGATGGCTTCCTCTTACCGGCTGAAGGCGCTGGTGGAGACGCATCATCAGACGATTGCCCCGAGCGCCAGCTTGGCGTACCGGCTTGTCCGGCATTTTCACCCCGACCACATCGGCGTGCTCTACGATCCAGGTAATATGGTGCATGAAGGATATGAGAATTACAGGATGGGGCTGGAGCTGCTGGGGCCTTACCTGGCCCATGTTCATGTCAAGAATGGAGGTTACCACCGAGCGACCGCAGGCGGTCCGGGCAAAGCGGTCTGGGGTACGTCATGGTCTCCGCTCGATGAAGGTGCTGTTCCATGGGCACAGGTGATTGCGGATCTGCAAGCGGTGGGATACGACGGGTATTTCGGAATTGAGGATTTCAGCGGCACTCATGCATCCCGAGAGATGCTGATTCAATTTGCAGAGAAAATGGGGTTATGGACCAGCCTCAAAACGGTATAAGCAGCTTTTAGATAAAGAGGAGGAATGCACATGAAACAGGTCAGAATCGGTGTCATTGGACTTGGAATGGGATTCTCGCATGCGAAATCGCTGGCTTCCGGAGCCATAGCCGGGGCGAAGCTGACTGCAGTATGCGATATTAATCCGGCGAAGCAGCAGGCGGCTGCAGAGACGCTGCCAGCCGATGTAAAGGTGTGGAGCGATGCGGAAGCGATGGCGGCCTCGGGCGAGGTTGATGCTGTCGTGATCGCGACGCCGCATTACGGACATCCGCAGGAAGCGATCCGGTGTCTGAACAAAGGGCTGCACGTGCTGATCGAAAAGCCGGCCGGCGTATATACGAAGCAGGTGCGGGAGCTTAACAAGGTCGCTGCGGACAGCGGCAAGGTGTTCTCGATTATGTACAATCAGCGCTGCAATCCGCTGTATAAAAAGCTGCGCGAGCTGATCGCTGCCGGAGAGCTGGGGGAAATCCGCCGCACCAACTGGATTATCACCAATTGGTACCGCTCCCAGAGCTATTACGATTCCGGAGGATGGCGGGCAACCTGGGCCGGCGAAGGCGGCGGCGTGCTTATCAACCAATCCCCGCATCAGCTTGACTTATGGCAGTGGACGACCGGCATGATGCCTGTCCGGGTTCGCGCCTTCTGCGCCTTCGGAAAGTATCGCAACATTGAGGTTGAGGATGATGTAACGGCCTATGTGGAGTATGAAAACGGGGCGACGGGGGTCTTTATTACGACCACGGGCGAAGCGCCGGGGACGAATCGGTATGAGGTGAACGGGGACCGCGGCAAAATCGTAATTGAGGACGGCAAACTGACATTTTGGCGGCTTCGTGTTCCGGAGCCTGAATTCAATCAAACCTATAAGGGCGGCTTCGGCGAACCCGAATGCTGGAAATGCGACGTTCCGGTAGATCCGCATCATCCTCAGCATAACGGAATTTTACAAAATTTCACCGACGCGATTCTGAAAGGCACTCCGCTGATTGCTCCCGGAGAAGAGGGAATTCATGGCCTGACCCTGTCCAATGCGATGCATCTGTCCACCTGGACGGACAACTGGGTTGAGCTCCCGCTGGATGAGGAACTGTATCATAGCATGCTGCAGGAGCGGGCAGCGAACTCGGTCAAGCGCAAGCCGGTTCAGGAGATTGAATCTGTGGATATGAGCTCAACGTTCGGCTCTTATTGATGCTGAAGCAAGGGAGGAGGAAAGGTGATGGATCGCAGCAACGGAATGATGTATGCGCCCGAGGGCAAGCCGCAGCCGGTATGCAAGCCAGGCGAGTTTGTAATCGCGGCGATGGCGTTGGAGCACGGGCATATATACGGCATGTGCAACGGATTGATCGAGGCGGGTGCTGTGTTGAAATGGGTGTATGATGCGGACCCGGCCAAGGTGCAAAGCTTTTGTGATAAATATCCCGGTGTGAAAGCGGCATCCTCGGAGGCGCAAATCCTGGAGGACCCTGAAGTTGCGCTTGTGGCAGCGGCTGCTATTCCTTCGGAACGCTGTGCGCTGGGCCTCAAGGTGATGTCCCATGGAAAGGACTATTTTACAGACAAGACGCCATTCACAACGCTGGAGCAGGTAGCTGCTGCGCGTGCGAAGGCGGCAGAGACCGGAAGGAAGTACATGGTCTACTACAGCGAGCGCCTTCATGTGGAGAGCGCGGTTCATGCGGGGAAGCTCATTCACGACGGGGCGATCGGCAAGGTCGTCCAGGTGATCGGCACGGGACCGCATCGCTTGAACGCCGGGTCCAGGCCGGACTGGTTCTTCAAGCATGAGCAGTATGGCGGAATCTTATGTGATATCGGTTCTCACCAGATTGAGCAGTTTCTTTATTATACAGGCAACAAGAATGCGAGAATTGCCGGCAGCAAAGTGGCTAATTACGCCAACCCGCAATATCCGGAGCTGGAGGATTTCGGTGACGCTTCCCTGATCGGCGACAACGGAGCAACGGGCTACTTCCGCGTCGATTGGCTGACTCCCGCCGGACTTGGCACTTGGGGGGACGGGCGAACGATCATTCTCGGCACAGCAGGGTATATCGAGCTTCGCAAATATATTGATGTGGCCCGGCATCCGTATGGGGATCAGCTGTATCTCGTAAACGGCGAGGGCGAGTTCCATATGGATCTGCGGGGGAAGGTAGGTTATCCGTTTTTCGGGGAGCTTATTCTCGACTGTCTGAACCGTACGGAACACGCGATGACGCAGGAGCATGCATTTAAAGCCGGGGAGTTATGTGTACTCGCGCAAAAAGAAGCCGTGCGAATTCAATAATTGCTATATAATGAAGATCATGGAGAGCCCGCTCAGGCAAGAGGGGCAGCGGTGGTATAAGGAGGGTTGCTCATGACTTCATCATCCGATTCCGGGCGCATCTCGCTCTTCGATCCTATGGGGCAGCAGGAGCCGTTCGATTTCGGTTACCATGTGGATTCCCCGATGACCGGAGGCCAGTTTCATTCCCATTCTCTGTATGAAATCTATTATTTTCACGAAGGGCGCTGCACATATCTGATCGGGGATTCGATCTTTGTGCTGAAGCCTGGCGACCTGCTGCTGATGAACGGACTGACGCTTCATTGTCCGAAGGTTGAGCCGGGCACGCCTTACATAAGAAGCATCATCCATTTTGATCCCGCTTGGGTGTGCAGGGATATGCCCGAGTCTGTAAGAAGCGCTTTGCTTGAACCCTTTGCTTCCCTGCTTAATTACCGAATGACGCTGGAGGGAGCAAGGAAGGCTGAATTCGAGAGCATGCTGGCTGGCATGCATCGGCTTGGACTGTCGAAGAACAGGTTCGTTCGGGAGCGTATGGCGCTGAGGCTGCAAGAGATGATGTACATGATATCAGACTGGTGTCAGGGCGCGGTTCAGGACCAGGAAGCCGTTTCGGATAAGGAGCGGCATGTGCAGCATGTTATTTCATTTGTAGAGCAAAACTATATGTATGATTTGACCCTGGACCAAATCGCCAGGGAGGCGCATGTGACCAAGCATTATCTGTCCTCCCTCTTTAAAGAGATTACGGGCACGAGCGTGTTCAAATATGTATACAATCGCAGGATCAACCAGGCCAAAATTTTGCTGAGACTGAATCCCGATCTGAGCATTACGGAAGTCAGTCAGGCTGCAGGGTTCAAACATCTGGCTCACTTCAGCCGGATGTTTAAAGAGATGGTAGGCGCAACGCCGGAGCATTACCGCAAAAGCGGGGTCGACATTCATTGACTTCACCTTGCATTTTGGTTATAATAGCCACATTAAAATGATACACATGGAATGCGATGATGAGGACCAGTAATTCTGCATTGATCATCCAGAGAGCCGGCGCTTTAGGTGGAAGCCGGTTGACGATGGGAATGAAACTCACCTCGGAGCAGCGGTGTCAACCGGTGTCAGCAGCGCTAGTCTCGCTGAAGTGACCGACGAAGCATTGCCGTCTCATCCGCGCTAAGGATGCAAAAGTGAGTGAAAGGCGAAGCATGCCTTTGACTAACTAGGGTGGTACCACGGGAATCTAACCTCCCGTCCCTAGCGATCGACGCTATGGACGGGAGGTTTTTTGGTTTTAACCCTATCATCAAGCTGCCATCAAGACGCTGTTGGCTAGCTTGAGGATAGCGAAAGCAAGAGACCGCGTCTATGATGCGGTCCGGTTTCAGCAACCTGCGTCGATCGGCGCAGGTTGCAATGGCACGGCGCAGGCGCGCGTGCCCGACTGTGAAGGAGGAGCAGGAAGTATGACGGATCATCAGCAATCAGGATACGGCTACCAGCCGACGCAAATCGAGCCCAAGTGGCAGAAGTATTGGGACGAGCACAAAACCTTTAAAACCGAAGAGCAATCTTCCAAACCGAAATTTTATGCACTGGATATGTTCCCGTATCCATCGGGTTCAGGCCTCCATGTAGGGCATCCCGAGGGTTATACGGCAACTGATATCGTATCCCGCTACAAGCGTATGCGCGGATACAATGTGCTTCATCCGATGGGCTGGGATGCATTCGGTTTGCCTGCCGAGCAGTATGCGATGGATACGGGCAAGCATCCGCGCGATTTCACACTGCAGAACATCGATAATTTCCGCAGACAGATTAAGTCGCTGGGCTTTTCGTATGACTGGGATCGGGAGATCAGCACCACCGACCCGGACTATTATAAATGGACCCAGTGGATTTTTATACAGCTTTACAAGCGGGGTCTTGCCTATGTGGCCGAAGTTCCGGTGAACTGGTGCGAAGCACTCGGCACGGTTCTCGCGAATGAAGAGGTCATCGACGGCAAGAGTGAACGCGGCGGCCATCCGGTTGTGCGCAAGCCGATGCGTCAGTGGATTCTGCGCATTACGGCATACGCTGATCGCCTGCTTGAGGATCTGGATGAGCTGGACTGGAGCGACAGCCTGAAGGAGATGCAGCGCAACTGGATCGGCAAGTCGACCGGTGCGGAAGTCCGGTTTGACATCGAGGGCCATGACAGCCAGCTCGAAGTATTCACGACTCGCCCGGACACCCTGTTTGGAGCGAGCTACTGCGTACTGGCTCCGGAGCATGAACTGGTCGAACGGATTACAACCGAAGAGCAGCGCGAGGCGGTTAAAGCTTACCAAGAGGTGGCTGCTCGCAAGAGCGACCTGGAGCGGACAGATCTTGCCAAGGACAAAACCGGCGTATTCACGGGCGCTTATGCCATCAATCCGGCGAACGGTGCCAGAATGCCGATCTGGATTGCCGATTATGTGCTCGCAGGCTACGGCACAGGCGCGATTATGGCCGTACCGGGCCATGATACCCGCGACTGGGAGTTTGCCAAGCAGTTTGGCCTGGACATCATTGAGGTGGTGAAGGGCGGCAATGTGGAGGAAGAGGCCTATACGGGCGATGGAGAGCATGTCAACTCCGACTTCCTGAACGGATTGAACAACGAAGCGGCCATCAACGAAATGATCGCCTGGCTGGAGAAGAACGGCAAAGGTCAGAAGAAAGTGACCTATCGCCTTCGCGACTGGCTGTTCAGCCGCCAGCGTTACTGGGGAGAGCCGATACCGATTCTCCATCTCGAAGACGGATCGATGAAGCCGGTTCCTGAGGATCAGCTTCCGCTTCTGCTTCCGGATGTCGATCAGATCAAGCCGTCCGGCACCGGTGAATCTCCGCTTGCGAACGTGACGGAATGGGTGGAGACAGTGGATCCGGAGACCGGCATGAAGGCGCGGCGCGAGACCAATACGATGCCGCAATGGGCCGGCAGCTGCTGGTACTATCTGCGATACATCGACCCGAAGAACAACGAAGAACTGTGCTCGAAGGAGAAGCAGAAGGAATGGTTGCCGGTTGACCTGTACATCGGCGGTGCGGAGCATGCGGTGCTGCATTTGCTGTACGCCCGTTTCTGGCATAAGGTGCTGTATGATCTGGGTGTGGTCGACACCAAGGAGCCGTTCCAGAAACTGGTGAACCAGGGGATGATCCTGGGGACCAACAATGAGAAGATGAGTAAATCCCGCGGCAACGTCATCAATCCGGATGATATTGTAAAGGAATACGGTGCTGACACCTTGCGTGTATACGAGATGTTCATGGGGCCGCTGGAAGCGACCAAGCCATGGAATACGAACGGAGTGGAAGGCACGTACCGCTTCCTCTCGCGCGTATGGCGCCTGTTCATCGGAGAAGATGGCAGCCTCAATCCTAGAATTGTGGACGCTGAGGGTACCGACGAGTTCAAGCGTATGCTGCACAAAACGATTAAAAAAGTAACCGACGATTTCGAGCATCTGCGCTTCAACACGGCGATCAGCCAGCTGATGATCTTCATTAATGAAGCCTACAAAACCGATGTGCTTCCGCGCAAGGCGATGGAGAACTTCGTACAGATGCTGTCCCCGCTTGCGCCTCACTTGGCTGAGGAGCTGTGGAGCCGACTTGGTTACAGCGGCAGCATTACCTATGTATCCTGGCCGGAATATGACGAGGCTTGGACCGTGGAAGCTGAAGTCGAAATCGTCGTTCAGGTTAACGGCAAAATTGTGGAGCGCACCAAGGTTGCGCCGGACATGAATCAAGAAGCCATGCAAGAACATAGCCTCTCCCTTCCAAATGTCAAGCAGGCGCTGGAAGGGAAGAGTATTCGCAAAGTAATCGCTGTACCGGGTAAACTGGTCAATATCGTGGCCGGTTAATTGTAAAACCAAAGGCGGCGTCGAGTTTTACCAAATCCTCATCATATTTGTCATGTGTCGTTTGGATTAATTGGTAAAACAGCCCGTTCAGATGACCGTTAAGCAGGCGCAGCGCCTGAGCGGTGATGCCGCCTGGAACCGCTACACGTTCCTGAAGCTGCTCAGGGGAGAAACCTTCTTCCGTGAGCAGCTTGCCGGTGCCAAGCAGCATTTCACCGGCCAGCGTGTTCAGCGTTCCGCGGTCAGCCCCGGTTAGTTCGACGGCAGCGTCGATCCATTTTTCCACAAACAAACTCAAAAAAGCAGGCCCGCAGCTGGAGAAATCGGAAGTGATTCGCGTGTGCGATTCCAGTATCTCAACGGGCCTGCTGATATAAGACAGGAGGCTTTCAATAAGCTGCCTGTCTTCTTCTTTTATTCGGGAGCCATACATGCATAACGTCGCTCCGCCTCCCGTTTTGTTGGTGATGCTGGGTATAATTTTAGCCACCTTGCATGGCAGCGACGATTCCAGGTGGATCAGCTGGACCGGGCTGGTGATCGAAATCGCGATCTGCTCGGGCCTGAGCGAGGACTGGATTTCATCAATGACAGCCTTAAATTCCAACGGTTTGATACATAAGAAGATGAGGTCGCTTTCCGAGGCGGTTTCCGAATTACAGCTGCAAACGCTTAAGCCGGGATGCCGCTCCGCCAGCAACAACGCTTTTTCAGGGCTCCGATTGCTGACAAGAATTTGCTTAGGCTGGAGTGCACCCAAGTGGATGAAGGAATCGATCAGCAGGCTTCCCATACTGCCCGTACCGATAAAACCGACCTTCATGGTTACTTCCCTCCTTTCGCGCGTTACGGCAGAAATGTACCGTTCTTACGTCTAATGTATGTGAGAGTCGGCGAATCATGACCAATTTCGCAGCATTTAGATTACAGGATTTGCGTTAGCAAGGAAGTTCTTTCAGTGAAGTTGAATTGAAGAACAGGAGTGGTGTAAATGAGACGAATATCTCACGGGTTCATGATGGCAGCAGGCATTGTCGGCTGTGGACTTATTTTGTTTGCCGGAACGCCTTCCAAAGGGATGGAGGGCTGGGAACCGCTTAATGACCGGTTAGAGCAGACGCTGCTGGAGCTGGAGCAGCCGGCCCCTGTAGTTGAAGCGAGCGGAGACGCTGGGCTGCCTGCTTCGATGGCTGCGGCGGATACGAATGCGAAGGCGCCGCAGAACAATAGCGGTGAAGCAGCTTTGGCCCAGCATCAGGGAGCCGCTTCACAAGAGCAGGAGATGCCTGGTCCGGATGAAGCGGGCGGGCAGCCAGCGCCCGCTGGTGCGATCCCGAGCACAGTCCCGCCAGCTGAAGCCCTTTCCCAGGCTGAAGGGAGTACTGGTTCGCCGCCGGTCGCCGCCGCTCCATCTGTTCAGCCCGCTGACCTGGCTTCGAGTTCGTCCGGCATAATCAACATCAATACCGCATCCGCGGCACAGCTGATGGAACTGCCAGGCATCGGCGAGAAGAAAGCCCAAGCGATCATCGAATACCGCAACCGGTCCGGACCTTTCCGGAATGCCACCGATCTGATGAATGTCAAAGGCATCGGACCGAAAATGATGGAGAAGATGATGCCTTACGTTGGACTTTAGCTGTGTGCTACAATAAAGGCAAGACAGATTACTGATAAGGGAACAGGTGACATTACAATGAGTACGGATCAACGTAAAGATTGGGATACCTATTTTATGGATATCGCCTACATGGTATCGACCCGCTCCCAGTGCCCCCGTCGTCATGTGGGCGCCGTGCTGGTACAGGGCAAGAAGCTGCTGGGCACTGCCTATAACGGGGCGCCAATGGGTGTGCCGGACTGCTCGGAGGCAGGCTGCATGATTTCGGAGGAATATGAGGTTGTGAACCAGGACGGGCAGGAGTTCATGGTGAAAAAACAGCGCTGTATCCGCACGATTCATGCGGAGCAGAATCTGCTGCTGTTTACCGATCGGATCGACAGGGAGGGCAGCACCGTCTATGTGACGGATGAGCCCTGCTGGACATGTGCCAATATGCTAGCGAACAGCGGCATCGTTGAAATTGTGTATCATCGCCCGTATCCTAAGGATACGGAAAAGGTATCGCGGATGATGGAGCAGAAGGGGATTCAATTCCGCCAGTTCCTGCAATATGAACCTCCGCGCGAGACGTTGATGAGTGTGGTCGAATGAGACTGCTTTAATAGATCATTCATACAGTTTGGGGAAGTACCCTGGTCTGCTTTTTTTAAAGCGGATCAGGGTTTTTTAGTGAGCTGGGACAGGAAAGGTGGGTGGAATGATATGAAACGAAGACCTCTTCTGGCGTTTACCGTGATGTGGGTCATCGGAAGCGGGGCGGCAAGCATGTGGTCGGGCTCCCGGCTTATGCTCGTGCTGGCAGGCATGCTGATGCTGGTCCTCGTCCTTTGCTGCCTGGAAGAGGCAGGGCGAGGAATAATGCTGTGTATGCTATTGTCACTGTCTCTGGGGACTCTGTATTGGGAGATGCATGATGCGGCCAATGTGAGCCAGCTATCGTCCAGCGCAGCGTCCGGGGATGAGATGGTGACGATTACCGGCTCGGGTACGATTGCATCTCCGGTTGAGATGGACGGAGATCGGGCCAGTTTTAGAGTTATGCTGCGTGAAGCAGATATCGGCGAGAGTGACGGCAGCGTCTTGGCAGCCGCAGACCCGCAAATGGATGCCGGGGTTGATGAAGCTGCCGATGTACAAGGGGGCGGAGCGGACACATCAGGACGATCCGTCAAGGAAACGGTGATGGTTCAGGTCAAACTGCTGAGCGTTGATGAAGTCCAGGTGGTCCGAGCTTGGCAGCGAGGGGATACGATTTGGCTTCAAGGAGAACTACAGCAGCCGGGGGAGGCGCGTAATTTTGACGGTTTTGATTACCGGGCGTATTTGCGGACCGAGAAGATCCATTGGATCGTTCGGATGAATGGTGTGAGCCAGGCTGAGGTGGCGGCACCAAAGTCATGGCGTCCTGGTCATATATTAAGATGGAATGATTCGATCAGGCAGAGGCTCGGAGACAAGCTGGACCAGCTGTATGACGGCGTGCATGCGGGCTTTATGAAAGGCTTGGTCATCGGCAACCGCGATGATCTGGACCCGGAGACGTTTCGCGAGTTTTCACGTCTGGGGTTGACCCATATATTAGCGATATCCGGAATGCATGTCGCGGTAGTGACAGGATGTTTGCTGTTCATCTTGTCTGCCATGAAGCTGACCCGGGAAACTTCATTGACGGTTGCCATGTGGCTGCTTCCCTTGTACGTGTTGTTGACAGGAGCCAGTCCATCTGTGGTGCGGGCTGGCATGATGGGGGTCATCGGGCTGTATGCAGCCAAGCGACGATTGCTGAAGGACGGATTGAACATTTTAAGTGCGGCCGCGCTCATAATGCTGATCTGGAATCCGTATTATTTGCTGAATGTCAGCTTTCAGCTCTCGTTTATTGTCACCGCAGGGCTGATGATTTTTGTTCCGATGATGATGAGACTGTTCTCGAAATTACCGGCATGGCTGGCAGGATCGGCAAGTGTAACGGTGGTCGCCCAGCTGGTCTCTTTTCCGCTCACGATCTATTATTTCAACCAGTTTTCGCTGCTGTCGGTGGCGGCCAATCTGGTTCTGGTTCCGCTCATCAGCATGGTCGTGCTGCCGCTGGGGATGATCTCGCTGCTCCTGGGCTGGCTATGGATGGAGGGGGCAGGATGGGTGGCACGGGCGGCAGAGCTGATCAATGGACTCACGTTTGGCATTGTAGAATGGATGAATGCGCCTCTAAGCTTCAGGACGATTTGGGCATCTCCTTCATTCTTATGGATTGTCGGATATTTCGGTCTGCTGTACGGCTTGCTTTATTTGTTGAAAAAGAGAGCCGAGGATTTGGCGCCGGGCAGCCAACCTTCGGATGACACGGTCCCTCTCCTCGTCCCTGCGTCGAGAAGGGGGGATACAGGAGCGACAGGCTATGCGCCGGGGACGCGCGGACTTGCCCCGCCGGCGGGCGCCGGGCTGCCGCCCGTTATAGGCAGGCTTATCTCCAGCCTGATGCTTGGCAGGTTCTACGCTGCGGGGCAGCTGCTGGAGCGTTATGGATACCGGGTGCTGACAACGTGCTGTGCAGGCGGCTTGCTGCTGCTTTTGTACAGCGGATATCAGTCGCCATCCACTCACGGAGCTGGAGTGGTGCAGTTTCTGGACGTGGGACAGGGCGATTCGATTCTGGTGAGCACCCCGGAAGGGAAGTTTATTCTTATCGATGGCGGCGGGACACTGAACTTTCGCAAGGAGAGCGATGCGTGGAAAGAAAGAAAGGACCCTTTTGAAGTGGGGAAAAATGTGGTCGTGCCGCTATTGAAGAAGCGCGGTGTTCATCAGCTGGAGGCCGTGCTTGCAACCCATTTTGATCAGGATCATGTGGGCGGTTTGCTGGCGGTGATCGAGGAAATTCCGGTGAAGTCGATATGGATCAACGGAACGGCCGCGGATTCCAGTGCCTTTACAGCGTTCATGGCGTCCGCCGTGTCAAAGAGAATTCCGGTATATCCCGGAAAGGCCGAGTCAGGGGCATGGAGGATCGACAAGGATACCGAGGTGCGGTTTCTTGCGCCCAGCCTGCCGGAGGGAACAGGAAATCATAGCCTGCTGCCGTTGATTAAGGAACAGAATCATGCTTCACTAGTATTTGAGATGGAGATGAGCGGAGGACGATTTCTTTTTACCGGTGATACAGATGCGGCCGCAGAGCAGAAATTATTGCTTCAGCAAGGACGCGACCGTGTGATGGCAAAGGGGCCGGTCGATGTTATGAAGGTTGCGCATCACGGGAGCAAAACATCCACTTCGGATGCCTGGCTGAGCGCCTGGCGGCCCAAGGTGTCGGTCATCTCGGCAGGCGTTAACAACCGGTACGGCCATCCCCATCCGGATGTGGTCCATCGGCTTGAAAAGAGCGGAACGCTCATATATCAGACCAATCTTCACGGGGAAATTCAGTTGAGAATAAAGGATGGTTTGTTCGAGGCTAGAACGAGATTGACAGCCTCCGACGAATCGTGACATGTTTGTATTAGCCGCGTTACAGGAATTGGTCGAAGGCAGCCTGATGACGTTGCCTTTGATATTTGGTATAGTTAGATGAAGTTTCCTGAAAATAATAGGTTACATAACGCAACATTTTTGTCATCATATCCGTCTGTATGTATGCAGGGAGAGGGGGATCCACTGTGGTGGAGCAGGGACTCATCAGAGCCGCTCAATCGGGCGATCGCGACGCTCTAATCACCCTATTGCGAGAAATTGAACATCATGTTTACCGAACGGCCTACTATATTTTAAACAATGAACAGGATGCGTTGGATGCGGCGCAGGAAGCGCTGATACGCGTGTACACCAAGATCAACTCCTATGAGGAGAAAGCGCAGTTCAAAACCTGGGTGCAGCGTATTGTCACCAATATATGCATCGACAAGTTCCGCAGAACGAAGCCGACGGTGTCCATCGAGGAGCATGAGATGGTGTTCCAGGATCAGACCGATGTGGAGAGGGAAGTGCTCTCCGGTTATTTGGCCCAGGACATCCACGAGGCCATCAACAAGCTGCCGGATCATCATCGGACCGTCATCGTTCTAAGGTATTTGCAGGACTTATCCTACAACGAAATTGCTGCTTGTCTGAACCTTCCGCTGAATACGGTGAAATCGTATTTATTCAGAGCCAGACAGCAGCTGCAGAATATGCTCCATGAGCATCAGAAAGGTGGTGTATCAGGATGAATTGTCAAGAGGTGGTGGAGAGCATGCATCGGTATCTGGACCGGGACTTGAGCTCGGATGAGACCGCGCTGATGTATCAGCATATTGCTGTGTGCCCATCATGTGCGGAGACGTTTCAGTTATTGAAGTCCTTATCCAAAGAGCTTGAAGAACTTCCGGCCGTGACGCCGCCCATCAGCCTGGTGGATGCCATTATGCCCCGTCTGGATGCGATTGACCGTGAACGTGGCGAGAGCCCTGCTCCTTCCAAGGAAATCAGCAGCGAGCCCGCCGAGATGACGCCTGAGATTCGGCGCCCGAGACGCCAAGCCAACTGGTGGAGCACGATTGGCGGAAGAACAGCGATCGGCGCGGCCGCTGCTGCTGTCATTCTCGGTGTGGCGATCTTTAGCTTTGAGCCGAAGGTTATCTCCGAGGCTGAGCTTCCGTATGAGGAGGCTGAGACGCTTACCAATGAGACCAGCGCTGCCGGGGAAAATCATGATGCGGAGCAACCGGAAGCAAGCATGATGATGGATGATGCTCCGGCGGGCAGCGTGATGGATTCAGGGGATGATGGAGACGCTGCCGGTGCTGCCGATGCCCACATCTACACGGCTCCGTCCACGACAAGCCAGGATGATGCTCCGGGGCTAACCCCGGATTCGAAACCGGATCATCAGCCCGAAGAGCCTTCAGAGAAAGTTTCCGAGAAGCTGGGACCGCAAGAGTCTGCGCCAAACGATTCAAGCACGCCGAGTGCTTCGAATGATCCACAGGGCACTAACAGCACCCGGAATTCGCAGACCCCAGGGAGCAATAACCCTTCCGAGGGGAGCGAGTCGACGCCGCCGACGGCAGCCGTTCCGCCGCATGCCGCCGAGAGTCTGCCGCCTGAATTTGACGGCAGGGGAGAAGGGCCTTCGAATCAAGCGGAAGTGAACCCTCCGGAAGCGGGCGCGCTGGAGAGCTCCCAGCCCGAAGGCGGGAGGCTCGATATGGGACTGATGGCTACGGTGCCTGCTGCAGTCTGGGCATCTCCGGATGGCAGATATATGATCCAGCTCGAAGCAAATGATTTTATCGTATACAGTGTACCCACAGATTCGAATGTACCGGCAGAGATTGTAGAATCGGTGCCTTTGAAAGGGGAGTGGGTGGCTGGAGAATGGGCTGACAATCAGACGTTCAGGTACCGAGTGAAGGTCGAGGAGCAGACGGTAGAGTCCGTATATACCGTTAAGAAGTCTTCGTCTTCACAGGAGACGTCCGGAACCGGAACAAGTGGTTCTTCCGGAGGACAGAACACGCCTGCCAGACCGTAAGCATCCGAAGCTGTATAAGCCCAATTTTATGTAGAGATATAAGAAATAGCGCACATTATCTGGAGATATGAATACGATATACTAGAGAGAGACACAAGACCAACGTAGCGTCGTATGACCGCCTCGGGGGATGATTCTAGAGCATCCTCTTCGGCGTTTATATAGATGTGTTGGGACAAAGGGACCTTGCTGCTGATAAAGCCGAGGTCCCTTTGTTTTATACAAGCCTCGGACATCGTATCGCCCCGGACCGAGTTTTTTGGTATAGTGTTACACAGAAGGAAAGGGGGAGCGCCGATGGATGCCAAGACGGCGGCCAAGGCGGTCAAGCAGGGAGAAGCCGCATCGGTGTATCTGCTGTATGGCAGCGAGAAGTATCAGATGAATGAATTTGCAGCTTTGTTGGAGGAACAGCTTATTCCGAAGGAAGAGCGGGACTTTGCGATCGTCCGTCTCGATTTGGCCGATACTTCGATTCAAAGTGTGGTAGAGGAGGCGGAGACCGTTCCATTTATGGTGCCGAAGAAGCTGATTTTTGTTCGGGACACCTCGTTTTTCACTGCCGCCAAGGACAATGGGAAGGTTGAGCATCGCCCCGAGGCGTTGCTGGATTATATGAATAATCCTGCTGATTACAGCATCATCGTATTTATGGTGCAGCAGGATAAGCTGGATGAACGCAAGAAAGTGGTTAAAGCGGTCAAAAAAGGCGGAGTTGCCCTTTCGTTTGCGCCGCTCGGTGGCGAGGAACTGCTCGGTTGGGTGGACAAGCAGGCACGCCAGCAGGGCTGTACGCTGGCCGATGGGGCCGCGGATGTCCTTGTGCGAAATGCCGGCACGAACCTTCAATCATTGTCGGCCGAAGTAGAGAAGCTGTGCCTGTATGCAGGTGAAGGGGGCGTCATTGATGTTGACACCGTCAATATGCTGGTTGCGCGCAGCACGGAACAGAACGTATTTGCGCTGGTCGAGGATATTGCGAATCTCCGGCTGGACAAGGCGCTGGCTATTTTTTATGAGCTGCTGAAGCAGCGCGAGGAACCGATCAAAATTGCAGCGCTTATTACGCGGCAGTTCCGAATCATATTGCAGGTGAAGACCTTGTCTTCGCAAGGGTACACCCAGCAGCAAATTGCATCGCAGATCGGACTGCATCCCTATGCGGTGAAAATCGCAGGGGAGCAGGCACGGAAATTTGAAACGGTGCGGCTTGAGCGGATTCTGAACCGGCTTGCACAGCTGGACTATGAGATGAAGACCGGGGCTGTGGACAAGGTGCTCGGTCTAGAGCTGTTCCTGCTCCGGCTGGGTGCGTAAATCGGAAGGTGAGATGGCTCATGTGATCAACTAACCGCCATCACGCAGCGGAACACCCGCGGTGAGAGAGTTTGCAGCATCGTGCGAACAGGCGTCAGTGAAGGGAGCGGCGGATGAGGATAGGATGCCGCCAGCCCTCTGCTGGCGCCTGAGCTTTATACCTTGAGCCCACTGAACTCAAAAAAACCTGAGCGACATAGGTCAGCCCAGGTTTTTTTCAATAATCATATTCAATTAAACGGCTATTACGCTTGGGACGTAAGAGCGTTCAGTCTTTTCGCCAGACGGGATTTCTTGCGGGCAGCTGCGTTTTTATGGATCAGGCCCTTGGTTACGGCTTTGTCAAGCTTTTTGGAAGCGGCTTGGAAAGCAGCTTTAGCAGCTTCGATTTCAGTACCGTTCAGCGCAACGTCAGCGTTCTTTACAGCTGTGCGGAGCGCGGATTTTTGAGAAATGTTAAGCGCGTGGCGTTTGTCACTTGTTTTAACACGTTTAATCGCGGATTTGATGTTTGGCATTACATTCACCTCCTGTAAGGCATTTCAATAGAGCGAAATGATTCACAACTTAAAATATTTTAGCACGAGGGTGGACAAAAAGCAATACTCTATAAGACTTCTGTATAATCCGCTGCATAGTCCCGCACACTATCCTTATCGATGAGGAGGAGTGTGATTGTTTATGGAACTGGATCTTCAAAAATATTCTGTCCGTACTGACCTCGCCGTAGAATCAAGGGAGCTGGCGGGAAATGGAAGTGAGCAGCCGATTGCGGGCGTGCTGGAGGATGTGGTTCAGGAGGACGGCATCAAAATTACGCGCCTTGATGTTCAGGACGATGCGGCTTCTCAGCGAATCGGCAGAGTGAAAGGACATTACGTGACGCTGGAAGTACCTGATCTTCGCAAGGGAGACACCGGACTGCAGGATCAAGTGTCGATGGTGTTCGCGCGCGAGTTCGAGGCATTCATGCAGCGGATCGGGATTGGTCCTAAAGCGACTGTGCTGATTGTCGGATTGGGGAACTGGAATGTAACCCCGGACTCCCTCGGGCCGATTGTTGTAGAGAATGTGATGGTTACACGCCAATACTTTGAGCTGATGCCGGAGCGGGTCGCCCCGGGTTACCGGCAGGTCAGCGCCGTGGCTCCGGGCGTGCTGGGAATGACGGGCATTGAGTCCAGCGAGATTGTGCAGGGCATTGTGGAGCGCACACGGCCTGATCTGATCATTGCCATTGATGCGCTGGCATCCCGGTCGCTGGAGCGCGTAAATACGACGATCCAGATTGCCGATATCGGCATTCATCCCGGCTCGGGCATCGGCAATAAACGCAAAGGGCTCACACAGGAAATTTTGGGCGTGCCTTGCGTCGCCATCGGTGTGCCAACGGTCTGCTATGCGTCTACCATTGTGAACAATGCGATTGAGATGATGAAGTCGCATCTTGGCAGTGAAACGAAGGAAACGGGCAAAATTATGGGCATGCTGCACGATCTTCCCGAGCAGGAGCGCCTGGCGCTGGTAAAGGAAGTGCTGGAGCCGCTCGGACATGATCTGATCGTCACTCCGAAGGAAATCGACGAATTTATAGAAGATATCGCGAACATCGTGGCGACCGGACTTAACGCCGCGCTTCATGAAGCGGTAGATCCCGGCAATGTCGGGGCGTACACCCACTAAGCGAACGCAACTATCCATTAAAGCTCCGAATCTAGCGGGGCTTTATATTTTTTTGGCAGACTATAGGTTCTATCGAAACAACCCTGTTCATAGATTGGGAGTATAAGAGATTTCAAATTCGCGTGGGCACGGCTGGAATCTGCTTCACGCTCCCGAGAACGATGAGGAGGACTCGATATGAACAATCAGAAGTTTCGGATATGGAACATTGCCCGGCTCAAAAGAAAGACGATGGAAGGCTTGAGTATGGGGAAAACGATGATTATCCTCATGCTGGGCTCCCTGGTGTTTTTTATTTTGCTTGGTTTGGCAGGCATGGCGGAGCAGCGGCTGAACACGTCGCCGGTTTCTTCTATGAAAGGTCTAGCAGCGTCTCTATCAAGCCACTTTTTCACGGATATGATCGGGATGGAGATGCCGCATATGGCTGCGTCGAAGGAGAGCTCCGTTTTTTCCGGGGACAAAATGACTACGTTTGTGGTTCAGATGCTGACCAATGTCAATCTTCGGGACCCGAAAAGCCTGCTGGCCGGTGAAATGCCGGGCATGAAGGTGAATCAGCCGGTTCAGCTGCGGGGCGGATCGGGCAATGATTCCGGCGAAGCACCGGCGGATTATCGCCCGGATTCTATAGAAGGTGCGGCGGAAGGGACGGGGGAGGAGCCTGCCGAACCCCAGCAACCGGAAGAGCATGTGGAAGACCCCGGCCAAGGGAGCGGAGCAGAGGAGCCGGGTACAGGTCAGGAGGAGCCTGAAGGGACCCCGGATTCGGAGAAAACAACCAATGGCAAAAAGGCGGTGCTCATCTATCACTCCCATCCGCAAGAGGCGTATAATCCGCTGTTAACGCATCCTTCGGACAACCCGGGAGCGGTCTCGCCGCAGAAAAATGTGATGCTGGTAGGGAACTTTATGAAAGAGAGACTTGAGGCCAACGGCATCGGCACTTTGCACGATAAAAGCGACTATCAATCCACCGTAGAAGGATATAACTATAATTATTCATACAAATACTCCCGTGAGACCGTGAAGACGGCAATGGCAAATCATGATGGACTGGATTACCTGATTGATATCCACCGCGATTCTCAGCGGTATAACAAAACAACGGCTACGATTAACGGTCTCACTTATGCAAAGGTGTACTTCATCATCGGTCATGGCAACGAGAACTGGCGGGAGAATGAAGCGTTCGCCAGCAAAATCAACGAGAAGCTAGAGGCTTCTTATCCTGGAATATCGCGCGGCATCTGGGGGAAATCGGCTGATCAAGGGAACGGAGAATACAATCAGTCCCTGTCGCCGAACAGCATTCTGATCGAAGTCGGAGGCATTGACAATACGAGAGAGGAACTGCAGCGGACGGCGGAAATATTGGCAGACATTATCGCCGAGGTATATTGGCAGGAGCAGGAAGCGGAGAAGGCAAGCGTCATGTCAAGTGGCAGCCATAGCGGTTAGGCTTCCTAGGGGCGGACCGGATCAGAGATCTGATATTTTTAGGAGGGGACTATCATGTCAAGAGCTGCCAAACGTTTTGTGGCTTTGCTGATATGGGCAGGGATCGGAGTGCTGATCGGCATGCAGCTGGGGGGCGGACATACACCGGCTAACGAGCTGATCGGACGTGTGCAGGAGCAGGAGCCGGTCACGGAAGATGTGGTATCAACCGGATGGGGAGGCAATGCCCGCCTCCCGCAATCGGTGGAGGGCTACGACGATACCCAGGCAGAAGCGGTGGAGACGAAGCCGAAGTTTGAGCCAGCGCCGCGCGATATTCTGCTCCCGGACCGGCCGAAGCCGCCTGCGGATGTTCTGGCAGACAAAACCGCAGGCCTGCTCCAGGAATTGTCGGATCAGGGGATCCGCTGGGTCGTCTCGATGTTCGGCTCCATCATCGAATAATAAAGCGTACGGCAACGGCATTGCTGTGATCTCCTTCAACTGGTATAATAAATTGATTCAAACATCTGGTGGTTGGTGGGGGTTAGGCATGACTGACGTTCAAGTAAGACAACAAAAAATTCGTAATTTCTGTATTATTGCACATATAGACCACGGGAAGTCGACATTGGCGGATCGTATTCTGGAGTACACAGGCGCGTTAAGCTCGCGTGAAATGCAGGAGCAGGTTCTCGATCAGATGGACCTGGAAAGAGAGCGCGGCATCACAATCAAGCTGCAGGCGGTTCGATTGAATTATAAGGCTGACGACGGTGAGGAATATATCCTGAACCTCATTGACACCCCGGGGCACGTCGATTTTACATACGAGGTTTCCCGAAGCCTTGCCGCTTGTGAGGGAGCATTGCTGGTCGTGGATGCGGCGCAGGGAATCGAGGCCCAGACGCTGGCGAACGTGTATCTCGCTCTTGACAACAACCTTGAAATATTGCCGGTCATCAACAAGATCGATCTGCCAAGTGCGGATCCGGATCGCGTGAAACAGGAGATTGAGGATGTTATCGGTCTGGATGCGAGCGAAGCCGTTCTGGCTTCGGCCAAGGCCGGAATCGGGATCAAGGAGATTCTGGAGCAGGTCGTGCAGAAGGTACCGGCTCCGACGGGCCAATCCGAGAATCCGCTGAAAGCGCTGATCTTCGACTCTCACTACGATCCTTACAAGGGCGTTATCGTCTATGTGCGGGTCATCGACGGCAGCATCAAAGCCGGTTCCAAGATTAAAATGATGGCGACGGGCAAAACGTTCGAGGTCATCGAGGTCGGCGCCTTCAAGCCGCGCATGAGCATTGTGGACGAGCTGCAGGTGGGCGATGTCGGCTTTATCGTTGCCGGAATCAAGCATGTCGGCGATACCCGGGTCGGTGACACGGTGACCGATGCGAAGAATCCGACGCTGGAGCCGCTGCCAGGCTACCGTAAGATCAATCCGATGGTATTCTGCGGTCTGTATCCGATCGAAACCTCGGATTACAACGACCTGAGGGAGGCGCTGGAGAAGCTGCAGCTGAACGATGCATCGCTCAGCTTCGAGCCGGAAACTTCAAGTGCGCTCGGATTCGGCTTCCGTTGCGGATTCCTCGGCCTGCTCCACATGGAGATCATCCAGGAACGGATTGAGCGGGAATTCAACATTCCGCTCATTACGACAGCCCCGAGCGTTATCTATCGCGTAGCGCTGACAAACGGTGAGCAGATACAGATCGACAACCCGTCGCATTATCCCGAAATCGGCAAGATCGATTATGTCGAGGAACCGTATGTCAAGGCTGCCATTATTGTGCCGAATGATTTTGTAGGTGCTATTATGGAGCTCTGTCAAGGCAAGCGCGGTGAATTCATCAACATGGAATACCTGGATACAACGCGTGTCACGATCACCTATGAAATTCCGCTGTCGGAAATCGTGTACGATTTCTTCGACCAGCTCAAGTCGAGCACGAAGGGGTATGCTTCCTTCGATTACGAACTGTCCGGCTACCGGCGATCGAATCTGGTCAAAATGGACATTCTGCTTAACGGCGAACAGGTGGACGCCCTGTCCTTCATCGTGCACAGGGACCGCGCTTACCATCGCGGCCGCAGCATTTGCGAGAAGCTGCGCGAGCTGATTCCTCGCCAGATGTTCGAAGTGCCGATCCAGGCATCGGTCGGCACGAAGGTTGTTGCGCGCGAGACCGTCAAGGCAATGCGCAAAAACGTGCTTGCCAAATGTTACGGCGGCGACATTTCGCGGAAACGGAAGCTGCTGGAGAAGCAGAAAGAAGGTAAGAAGCGGATGAAGCAGGTCGGCAGCGTTGAGGTGCCTCAAGAGGCGTTTATGGCCGTATTGAAAATCGACGACAAATAATGCAGCTGGGAAAGCCGGTATCGGCTTTCCTTTCTTTCTTCTTATTTAATATATGAATATAGCAAGTAATAGAGGCAGCAAGGAGGGTTTAAGGATGCGATCCATGAATCAACAGACGGAAGCGGTATATATCCATATTCCGTTTTGTACGAATAAATGTTTTTACTGTGACTTCAACTCCTATGTGCTGAAAGATCAGCCCGTAATGGACTATCTGAGAGCGCTCGATAAGGAAATGGAGCTGACGGTGAAGGAGAATCCTCCGGGCAGGATCAAAAGTATTTTTGTAGGCGGCGGTACACCTACCGTGCTGAAACCGGATGAGATGGCGTATTTTTTACAGAGTGTTAAAACGCATTTCCCGGACTGGGCGGAGGATATCGAGTTCTCGATGGAGGCGAATCCCGGCACGACCGATTTGGAGAAGCTGTCCGTCATGCGAGCGGGAGGCGTCAACCGGATCAGCTTCGGGGTTCAGGCTTTCCAGAACAGCCTGCTGACCGGGATCGGACGGATTCACGATACGGATGACGTCTATCGCAGTCTGGAGAATGCGAGAAGCGCGGGCTTCTCCAACATCTCGATCGACCTGATGTTTGGCCTGCCAAACCAGACGGTGGAGATGCTGTCCGAAAGTGTAACCGAGGCGCTCAAGCTCGGACTGCCGCATTATTCGATCTACAGCTTGAAGGTGGAGGAGAACACGCTGTTCCATACCCTGTTCCAGAAAAACCAGCTCCCGCTTCCCGATGAGGAGGATGAGCTGAACATGTATTTGCTGTTGATGGAACGGATGCGCGAGGCCGGTTATAAACAATATGAAATCAGCAATTTTGCCAAACCGGGCTTTGAAAGCCGGCATAATATGACCTACTGGCGCAATGAGGACTATTACGGGCTGGGCGCTGGGGCGCATGGTTATATCGGGCGAAAGCGGCATATCAATATTAAGGGGGTTACCCCGTATATTCAGGCGGCCCAAGCTGGCTTGCCAAGGCTGGAGAGCTATGAAATTACACACGAGGAAGCGATGGAGGACTTTGTGATGGTCGGCTTGCGTGTGCTTGACGGCATTTCGCGCAGCCGGTTCGCACAGCAGTTCGATGCTTCACTGGACGATGTGTTTGCAGGGCCGCTCGGAAGAATGACGCAACGCGGCCTGCTTGAGTCGACCGATGAGGGCTACAAGCTGAGCAGCAAGGGCGTTCTATTCGGCAACGAGGTGTTCGCAGAATTTATCGGCAGCCTGTCCGCAAATTAATCTATTGAACTTCTATACGCCCTGTTGTATATTTATTCATAACATGACGGAGCGTGTAAAGGGGAGACGGAATTCAACATGTCGGCGGTTTGCAGAAAAGCGACACCTGATGATATCGAGCCGCTGTTTCAGATGATTCAGGGCTATGCGGAGAAGGGGATTATGCTGCCCCGGTCCCGCAAGGTATTGGAGAGACAGATCGGGGAGTTCGTTGTAGCGGAAGAAGAGGGGAATGTCATCGGATGCGGTTCGCTGTGCCAGCTTGGCCATGATCTGGTCGAGATTCGTTCACTCGGCATCAACGAAGGGTACAAGGGAAGAGGGATCGGTTCGATGCTGCTGGAAGCGCTCGTAGTAGAAGCCCGGCGGCGGAAAATTCCGAAGGTGATGGCGCTCACCTATGAGGTTTCATTTTTTGTGAAAAACGGCTTTGCTGTCGTCGAAAAGGAGATCTTTCCGGAAAAGGTTTGGACGGATTGCATCCATTGCAAAAAGCAGCATGCCTGTGACGAAATAGCAGTCCTTAAAGTACTGAACTGACTTGACAATACTCAGGTCGGTTTGGTATTTTTGTTATATCGGTTAGCACTCGATGACGTTGAGTGCTAACGAGGTGAATACGAGCAGTCAGCAAGGAGGGGAGCGACTTGTTAACAGACCGTCAGCGCATGATATTAAATGCGATTGTTGATGATTATATCCGTTCGGCAGAGCCGGTAGGCTCAAGAAGTATTTCCAAACGCGGGGATGTAGGATTCAGTCCGGCGACCATTCGCAACGAGATGGCCGATCTGGAGGAGCTTGGTTTTCTGGAGCAGCCTCATACGTCCGCCGGAAGAATTCCGTCGCATAAAGGATATCGCTACTATGTTGATCATCTTACGCAGTCGTTTTCCTTGAATCCTGCGGAGCTGCATATGATGAAGACGTTTTTTGCGGAGAAGCTGAACGCGATGGAACAGATGATTCAGCATGCAGCCAGCATATTGTCCCAAATGACGAACTATACTTCCATCCTGCTTGGACCGGAAGTTTTTCATACGTCTTTGCGTCACTTCCAGCTGCTGCCTCTTCATGAGAATCAGGCTGTAGCGATTATAGTGACCAGCACAGGACAAGTAGAGAACAAGACCGTATCGATTCCGCCAGGAGTATCGGTTTCCGATCTGGAGCGAGTGGTCAATCTCCTGAACAGCAAATTGGTCAACGTGCCTCTTTATAAATTGAAGACCCGGCTGTACACAGAGCTTGGTCAAGAGATGCAGCGCCATATCGAGCATTATGAGGAGATCATGAGCATGCTGGATATTGCGCTGGACAATCAGCCGGATCATCGGGTTTATCTTAGCGGCACCACCAATATGCTGAACCAGCCTGAATTCAAGGACGTCGAGAAGGTCAAGGATATTTTCGAGCTTCTGGAACAGACGCCGCTGCTGACCAAATTGATGGCGCCGGCTCCTGGAGAGCAGGGCATTCAGGTGAAGATTGGCACGGAAAACACGCATGAAGCAATATCGAACTGCAGTCTGATTACAGCAACCTATTCGATTGACGGCAAGGCGCTGGGCACGATCGGGATATTGGGACCGACGCGCATGGAATATGCGCGGGTGATCGGCATTTTGAACATTCTGTCCCATGATCTGACGAAGCTGCTGTCACACTGGTACAAATAAGGGAGTGAGACAGGTGAGCCAAGGACAACAAGGTCATGTGGACGGTGATGACCGATACTCCACGCTGCTGAATAACAGCAATGCCGTTCGGGCGGTAACCTCGGCTGTCGAAGGAACGCTGGGACCTAAAGGGCTCGATGTCATGCTGGTCGGACCGAGGGGCGAGGTTATCATTACGAACGACGGGGTTACGATTCTGGACAAGATGGATGTGTCCCATCCCGCCGCTCGTCTCCTGATTCAGGTCGCCAGAGCTCAGCAGGAGAAGATCGGGGACGGCACTACCACAGCGACCGTGCTCGCAGGGGCATTGGTGCAGGAAGGGGTCTCCCGCATTACGAAGGGCGTTCCCGCCTCGAAAGTGGTGGAGGGCATGCGGCAGGGGGTGGCTACGGCGCTGCAGCTGCTTCGCGATCGGGTCCGGCACATTGACGGTCTGGACGATCCGCTGCTGGAGCGCACGGTATATGTAGCCGGCCGGGAACGGCGCGATATTGTGGAACTGATCATGGAAGCCGCAAGCAAGGCAGGGCTTGCACGTCTGAAGGACCCTGCCTATACGCTTGCGGATCATATTGTTGCGCTGGAAAATGCCGAGAACGAGGTGTTTGAAGGACTGCTTCTCCGGCAAAAGCCCATCTATAACCGGGAGGCCCGGGAGTTTCATGATGCCCGTGTCCTGGTGCTGTTCGATGCGCTGGAGCCGGACGAGATGGATGAAGAAGCGCTGACCACTGAAGCTGGCTTCGCGCAGTATATGGATCTTCGCAAACAGTTTGCTTCCGATCTGGCCAAACTGGCCGATCTGTCGGTGAAGCTGATTCTGCTTGAGAAGGGTGTTCATCCCGATGCGGAGCAGTTCTGCCTTGATCACGGGATTATGGTTGTGCCGCGCGTATCACGGGCTGTGCTGCGCCAGGTGTGTGACATGACCGGTGCGGTTGCCGGACGCCGCAAGGCGTTACATAAAGACGCGGAACCGTTGTTATCGCTGATGGGCCGCACGCCGAAGGTGACCTATGATGAACGGATTGAGAGGGTTCGCCTGGCATGCGGCGGAACGGACGAACGTCTCGTCACGGTGATCGTTGGCGCCAGCACCTCCGAGGTTGTCGGAGAGGCCGCAAGAATAGCCGGGGATGCCGCTTCCGCACTGCAGGCTGCGATTACCGGCGGGGTGCTGCCGGGAGGAGGAACGAGCGAACTTGCCGTTTCCTATGAGCTGGAGCGAATACGCGAGGCTCAGAAAGGGATGGAAGCTTTCGGCTTCGAAGCAGTCTCTTCTGCTTTGCGCAAGCCAATGTCGCAGATTCTGCTGAACGCTGGCTACAACCCTCTTGAGAAGATGGAAGAGGTGCGGGCAGCGCAGATTAACGAGGGCTCGGACAGCATGGGGATTGACTGCGATTCCGGCAGCGTCGTTGATTATGAGACGGCCGGCATTGTAGACCCGGCACCGGTGAAGCTTCACGGACTGCGGGCGGCAGGGGAAGTTGCCGCGGCGGTGCTGCGAATACATCATGTTATTAAGATGAAAGATTTGGGCGATTCTGCTGGTATATAGGACAGGGCAGCGCACAAGATTAGCGGCTACATTATAAGGAGGTGAGCGCATCTTGAATAAGGAGAACAACGAAACGGTTCAAGATACGGTACAAGCAGAACATGCTGAGGAAATGAAAGAAACAGCGCCCGAGACGGTAGAGAATAGCGAGGCTGCAGAGGCTTCAAGCGCTCCGCAATCGGAGCAGGAGCCAGCCGCGGATGCGGAGGCAACCGAAACAGCAGGGAATAATGCGGCGCAGGAGGAAATTGAACGGCTGCAAAACGAGCTTTCCGAGACGCAGCAGCGTGCGCTTCGCGCACAGGCTGACTTTGACAACTTCCGCAGACGCACGCAGAAGGAGAAGGAGGAGCTGGCCAAATATGCTTCTTCCAAGCTCATTCAGGAGCTGCTCCCGGTGATCGACAACTTCGAGCGTGCATTGCAGGCTTCCGGAGACAATCCGGAGTTCGAGTCATTCTCGAAAGGGGTCAACATGATCTTCCGGCAAATGGAGCAAATTCTGGCAGCCGAGGGCTTGACGGCGATGAACAGCGTAGGCCAGCCGTTTAACCCCGAGTTCCACCAGGCAATCATGCAAGTGGAAAGCGACGAGCATGAGGAAGGCATCGTGGTGGAGGAAGTCCAGAAGGGCTATATGCTGAAAGATAAAGTGCTTAGACCGGCTATGGTTAAGGTGAGCATGTAATCGTACCTCGCCAGCCGTTTTATTTAAATAAAGGTTATGAGAAACACATATTAAGCTTCGTTGACTAATGAAGGAGGAATTTTTCCCATGAGTAAAGTAATCGGTATTGACTTAGGTACAACAAACTCTTGCGTAGCGGTAATGGAAGGCGGCGAGGCCGTCGTAATCCCGAATCCGGAAGGCGCCCGTACAACCCCGTCGGTTGTCGGCTTCAAAAAAGACGGCGAGCGTATCGTTGGTGATACGGCTAAACGTCAGGCGATCACGAATCCTGACCGTACCATCATCTCCATCAAGCGTCATATGGGGACGAACCACAAGGAAGTGATCGACGGAAAAGAATATACGCCGCAAGAGATTTCTGCGATCATTCTGCAAAAACTGAAGGCGGATGCCGAGGCGTATCTGGGCCAGCCGGTAACCCAGGCGGTTATTACTGTTCCGGCATACTTTAACGACAGCCAGCGTCAAGCAACCAAGGATGCGGGTAAAATCGCAGGACTTGAAGTGCTCCGTATCGTCAACGAGCCAACAGCAGCGGCTCTGGCATACGGCATGGAGAAATCCGACGATCAGACGATCCTCGTTTATGACCTTGGCGGCGGTACTTTCGACGTATCAATTCTGGAGCTTGGCGACGGATTCTTCGAAGTAAAAGCGACAAGCGGTGACAACCAGCTCGGCGGCGACGACTTCGACCAAGTGATCATCGACTATCTGGTAGCTGAGTTCAAGAAGGATCATGGCATCGATCTGAGCAAGGACAAAGCTGCGGTTCAGCGTCTGAAGGATGCAGCTGAGAAAGCGAAAAAAGAGCTGTCCGGCGTACTGACAACAACGATCTCCCTGCCGTTCATCACGGTGGTTGACGGCGTGCCTCAGCACCTTGAGGTGAACCTGACTCGCGCGAAATTCGAAGAGCTGTCTGCGGATCTGGTAGAGCGCACGCTGGGGCCAACTCGTCAGGCGCTGAGCGATGCAGGATTGACGCCTAGCGACATCAACAAGGTCGTTCTTGTCGGCGGCTCCACTCGTATTCCTGCCGTTCAGGAAGCGATCAAGAAGCTGACAGGTCAAGAGCCTCACAAAGGCGTGAACCCTGACGAAGTTGTAGCACTCGGTGCAGCGGTACAGGCTGGCGTCTTGACTGGGGACGTTAAAGATGTGGTACTCCTTGACGTAACTCCGCTGTCACTCGGTATTGAAACTGCAGGCGGCGTATTTACGAAAATGATCGAGCGCAATACAACGATTCCGACAAGCAAATCTCAAATCTTCTCCACTTATGCGGACAATCAGCCAAGCGTAGAGATTCACGTGCTGCAGGGCGAGCGTTCGATGGCGGCGGACAACAAAACGCTGGGACGCTTCATGCTCGGAGACATTCCTCCAGCACCGCGCGGCGTGCCGCAAATTGAAGTTACGTTTGATATCGATGCGAACGGGATCGTGAACGTGTCGGCTACCGATAAAGGTACAGGCAAGAGCCAAAAAATCACCATCACCTCTTCCAGCGGCCTGAGCGAGGAAGAAGTGGAGAAGATGATGAAGGATGCGGAGCTTCATGCCGAAGAAGACCGCAAGCGCAAAGAGCTTGTTGAAGTTCGCAACAATGCCGACCAGCTCGTATATCAAACAGAGAAAACAATCAAGGATCTTGGCGACAAGGTAGATGCTTCCGAAGTGGATAAAGCAAACGAAGCGAAGGAAAAAGTGAAGAAATCACTGGAATCCGACAACCTTGAGGAGATCAAAGCGGCTACCGAAGAGCTGACGCAAATCGTGCAGCAGCTGTCCGTCAAGCTGTATGAGCAGGCTGCTCAAGCCCAGCAAGGGGAAGAAGCAGGCGGCGAAGGCGCAGCTCAGAACAAGGACAACGTGGTGGACGCTGACTACGAAGTGGTTGACGAAGATAAAAACAAAGGTTAATCTGAATAGATTGTATGGGAAGGTCAAAGCTGCGCATCTTCGCACTTTGACTTTCCTTGTGTCATGCGAGCAGATTGTGTGAAATGGAGGTGAAACCGTGGCTGAAAAGCGTGATTATTATGAAGTGCTTGGTGTCAGCAAGAACGCTTCCGAGGATGAGATCAAGAAGGCGTACCGCAAGATGGCAAGACAGTATCATCCCGACGTGAACAAAGCGGCTGATGCCGAGGCCAAATTCAAGGAAGTGAAAGAGGCATACGATGTGCTGAGCGACAGCCAGCAGCGTGCGCGCTATGATCAATATGGGCACATCGATCCGAACCAGGGTATGGGCGGCGGCGGTTTCTCCGGCGACTTTGGCGGTTTTGGAGATATCTTTGATATGTTCTTTGGCGGCGGCGGCCGCCGGGATCCGAATGCGCCTCAGCGGGGGAATGACCTGCAGTATACGATGACCGTGGAGTTTAAGGAGGCCGTATTCGGGAAGGAGACTGACATCACCATCCCGAGAACGGAGACTTGCGATACTTGTCATGGCTCCGGCGCGAAACCGGGCACCAAGCCGCAAACCTGCTCCGTCTGCCACGGCAGCGGTCAGCAGGAAGTGGTACAGAATACGCCGTTTGGCCGGATGGTCAATCGTCGTAGTTGCTCGAACTGTCAAGGTTCGGGAAAAATCATCAAAGACCGCTGCGGCACCTGTCACGGCAGTGGCAAGGTGAAAAAGCAGCGGAAAATCCATGTGCGGATTCCGGCAGGCGTTGATGACGGAGCACAGCTGCGCATGAGCGGTGAAGGCGAAGGCGGATTGCGCGGCGGCCCGGCAGGTGACCTGTACATTGTCATTCGCGTCAAGCCGCATGAGTTCTTCGAAAGGGAAGGGGACGACATCTATTGCGAGGTTCCGCTGACCTTTGCACAGGCGGCGCTTGGCGATGAGATAGAAATTCCAACACTGACCGAAAAAGTGAAGCTGAAAATTCCGGCAGGAACTCAGACCGGCACGTTCTTCCGCCTGAAAGGCAAAGGAGTGCCGAAACTTCGCGGGATGGGCCAGGGCGATCAGCATGTGCGGGTGGTCGTTGTAACCCCCACTAAGCTGAGCGATGAACAGAAGGATCTGCTCCGCCAGTTCTCCTCACTGGAAGGCGATTCGGGACATGGGCAGGATTCATCCTTTTTTGACCGTGTGAAAAAAGCATTCCGCGGAGAATGACACACGGAGAATGACATAGGTAAGGAAGACCCCGATTTTACTTTGCGATGAAGTGAAATCGGGGTCTTTTTATACGTAATTCCAAGCCTTTATGGCTGAATTTCTGGCTCTATAGGAAGGCTGCCATTGCTTGGTCCCAGCCTCTCCGGTTTAAAAAAATGCATTTATCAAAGTGTTAGGTTTACTCGACAAAGCAGGGGGATTCCCCTTAATATGGACTTGCTTGACGATGCAATTCCGAAACGACAGAGCGGTGCCCCTTTTAGTAAGCGCTTTCCAACTATTCACGGGAAGGGCTGTGAAGGGGAAATCATTTGATGCGCGAGATGCGGCGTACAGACCGCATTCGCGAGATGAAGGAGAGGGAACAAGAATGGTACATGGCGCAACATTTTATAATCCGATCGTTGAACCCGCGGCAGATCCTTGGGTATGGAGACATACCGACGGCTTCTATTATTTCATGCACACGGTGGGCGGACGTCTGGAATTGACGAAATCCGCCCGTTTGAGCCAGCTCGCTGACGGAGAGAAGAAAACGATCTGGACGCCGGAGCCCGAAGGGCCGTACAGCCACAACCTGTGGGCACCGGAAATTCATCATCTGGAGGGAACGTGGTATATCTACTACACGGCCAACGACGGGGGAGGAGACGAGTCCCGCCGGATCTGTGTGCTGGAGAACACCTCGGCGGATCCGCTGGAAGGGGAATGGACATGGAAGGGTGCATTAGAGACGCGTCCTGGTCTCGATGGAACCGTCATGAAGCTGCGGGATCAGCTGTATTTCTTATACGCGGGATACGGCCATTTTCCAGACTATGGCTCGGCCATTTACATATCCCGCATGTCGAACCCGTGGACATTGACAGGGGAGCATGTCTTGCTCACGGCTCCGACACTGGAATGGGAAAAGCAGGGGGGGATGGCGATTAACGAAGGTCCGGCTATTCTTCATCGAAACGGCCGTATTTTCCTGATCTATTCAGCCAGTACCACATGGTCGGAGGATTATGCGCTGGGCATGCTGACGATGAATGAAGGAGGCGATCCAATGAACCCGAATTCCTGGAATAAATCGATGGAGCCGGTCTTTCGCAAAAGCCCGGAGAACCGCATCTATGCAACAGGGCACAACAGCTTTACCCAGTCTCCGGATGGCACGGAGGACTGGATCGTGTATCATGCGCTTCCCGCCCCGGATGCCAAGGTCTCTTTACGCTCTACCCGCATCCAGAAATTCGGCTGGAAGCCGGATGGCACGCCTGATTTCGGTGTGCCTGCCAGCGATGGAGCCGCGCAGCCGGTGCCCTCTGGCGAGTGAAGCGAGGGTCATCCCCTAATATTTGTAAGAAAATCCAAAGTGTTTGAATTACAGATGACTTATCTACAGTTTTGTTGTAGGTAAGTCTTTTTTTATCAAAATTTATTACATAAAGTATGAATGAAAGCGTTGACAAACGAATTTTATAAACTTATACTTCGGTTAAAATACAAAATTATTGTATTAAACAAAGGTGTTCATGAGATGTAATGAGCATTTCGGTACCGAGGGGGGAGCGTATAGAGGGAGCAGATTGGACGTGTCATGAGTAACAGGCTTCTGTAATTATCAATAGGGAGGATTAAGATGAAAACGATTCCGAAACGAATGATTCCTATGCTGTTGACCGCTTTGCTGCTCATCTGGACGGTAACCGCATGCAGCGGCCAAGGTGCAAACAACGAGCCCGAGGCGAAAGAAGAAACCGCACCCCGGGAAAGAAATCAGGTTGAATTTACGGATATAAGCGCGGACATCCGCGGCAACACCTCACCGACCCAAGAGCAGATTGACGAAGTGAACAGCACGCTCAATGACAGCTATCTCGGTGATTTATACGATACCGTCATTCCAAGCGATTATTCGGCTTATCCGTTTGAAGAAGAGGTCGTGCTGGATGTATGGATGCCGGCCAACTCCAACGTGCCGGATATGAACAATCATGCGGTGCAGGCACAAATTGAGAAGCTGACAGGCATTAAAGTCAACTTCATTACACCGCCGGTCGGACAGGAAGCAGACGCTTTTACGCTTATGATATCTTCCGGTGATCTGCCGGATATCATCATCGAACCGGGGCGCTATCCGGGAGGGCTTGAGGCTGGCGTGAACGACGGAGCTTACATCGACTTGACCGACTTGATGGAAGAGCATGCACCGAACTACACCGCATGGCGTAATTCGGATGAAATGAGAAGAAAAACAACGGTGACCGACGACGGCAGATTGCTGGGCTTCTACGGCATTGCTCCATACTCCGAATGGACGTGGTTCGGCATGCTGATCAAGCAGGAGGCGCTGGACAAAACCGGTCTTGATGTGCCAAACACCATCGACGAATGGTACACATTCCTGAAAAAAGCGAAGGAAGTTGGATACAACTCGCCGCTGAATTACGGCTCGTCCTACGGTCAGATTTTTACAGGCATTATCAACGGCGCATTTGGGGTATGGGACTGGACGTTCCTGGATGAGAACGGCAAGGTGGCCTGGGGGCCGGCACAGCCGAAAGCGAAAGAATATCTGGCCACCATGCAGAAATGGAATCAGGAAGGATTGCTGAACCGCGACTGGGCAACAGCTGACTTCAACCAGCGGATGGCGAGCGCGATCTCCGATGATACCGCGGTGATTATGGATTCGCCAGATACGATGTGGAGCTTCTGGAAGGAACAGAACGCCATCGACTTTGTGGGGGCACTGAACCCGGTGTTGAACGCGGGAGACAAGTCCGCCACAACGTATAAAAACTTCATGCGTACCGGAACGGAAGCAGCCATTACGACCCAGTGCGACAACATCGAAGCCGCTATGGCATGGCTGGATTTCAATTACAGCAAGAAGGGCTGGGAAATCATTAACTTCGGAGAATACGGCACCGTTCACCTGGTGGATGAGAATGGCATGCCATATTTACATGAGGACAGTCACATCTACAACGACCCTGATGGTCAGCCGGTAGCCGTGACGATCTGGAAATACCGCTGGCACAGCTGGCCGAACATCCGCGATGAGCATCATTCCAACCCGCTGATTGTGGCCAAAGGAAGCTATTCGGGCGATATTCGCAAATACTGGACAGAGAATATGGATACGAGCATGGCGGTGCCGCCGTTAACGTTCACGAAAGAAGAAGCTTCACGCGAAGCTGCACTGGGCAATCAGCTGTCGACGCTGCGCGGGGAATATTTTGCGAAGATCATCATGGGAGAATTGCCGGTAGATGCTTATGATCAGTTCCTGAAAGAAGCGCAGAACATGGGGCTTGACGAGTTTCTAAGCATCCATCAAGCGGCACTGGATCGGTATAACCAAAGATAGCTTCGATTACTTAAGAACGGGTGGTTAGAAGATGGAGATCATTCGGAGAAACAGGAAGATGAACCAGCCCCACACGGAGTCACAACCGAAAAATACGAAGCTGCTGATCCAGAAGGACCTGAAAAAGAACTGGTTCGTTTATTTGATGGCGCTCCCCGTGATTGCATGGTTCCTGGTCTTCTGTTACGGCCCGATGTGGGGGGTCATGATCGCCTTCAAGGATTTCAAGCCGCTGCTTGGATTCGGGGCGAGTGAGTGGGTAGGCTTTAAACATTTTATTGACTTTTTCGAGGGGCCTTACTTCTGGAGGGTCGTTAAGAATACGCTGATGCTGAATGTGTGGGCCATTGCTTTCGGCTTCACCGCACCGATTATCTTGGCGCTGATGCTCAACGAAGTCAAGTCCTCGAAATTCAAAAGAACCGTTCAGACGATTACCTATATGCCACACTTTATTTCCTTGGTGGTCGTGTGCGGGATCATTCACATTTTTACCGCGGATGAAGGGATCATCACCCAGATTCTGCAGGCCATTACGGGAAAAGACTACTCGTCACTGCTCGGATATGCCTCCTTCTTCCGGCCGATTTATACGTTCTCCGGCATCTGGCAGAGCATCGGCTGGGACAGCATCATTTACCTGGCGGCGATGAGCTCCGTCGATCCCGCCTTGTACGAGGCGGCAGACATGGACGGCATCGGCAGAGTGAAGAAAATGTGGCACATTACGCTGCCACAGATCAGCCCGGTCATTATTATTCTGTTTATTTTTGCGGTCGGCGGATTGATGGCATCCGGCTATGAAAAGATCATTCTGCTATACAACCCGCTTACGTATGAGACGGCGGATGTTATCGCCTCCTATGTATACAGGCGAGGCTTGCGAGAGGCCAGTCTCAGCTATTCCGCTGCGGTAGGCCTGGTCAGCTCTGTCGTCAACTTCGGTCTGCTCTGGCTGACGAACTACATCGTCAAGCGCAGATCGGAAGTCAGCTTATGGTAAGAAAGAGGGAAAGCCATGAATAACAAGCAGCTCAAGGCAAGAGGAAGCTGGAAGCGTAAGTCGATCGGAGACAGAGTATTCGACTTTACGAACTATGCGCTGTTAGCGGCTTTAACACTGGTCTGTTTTTATCCGATTTTGCACATTTTGTTTGCCTCGGTCAGCGATCCGGTCTCATTGATCGCCCATAAAGGCGCGCTGTTCAAACCGCTGGGCTTTACGCTTGATGGCTATAAGCTGGTATTTAAAGACAACAGCCTGTTGAACGGTTACAAAAATACGATTATCTATGTCGGACTCGGAACGCTGGTCAACATGGTGATGACCATTCTCGGCGCTTACGTATTGTCCCGGCGTGATCTCTATTTCAAAAATTACATCATGGTTTTCATTACAATTACGATGTTTTTTGGCGGGGGTCTTATTCCTTGGTTCCTGCTGATGAAAGACATCGGGCTGTACAACAATCTCTGGGCCATGATTTTGCCAACGGCCTTGAATACGTGGAACATCATCATCCTGCGAACAGCATTCCAAGCCATTCCGCGAGAGCTGGAGGAAGCGGCGGTTATGGATGGCGCTGGTCAGGCGAAAATATTGGTGCATGTCATCATACCGCTGTCAAGAGCAACGCTGGCCGTCATTTTCCTGTATTACATGGTGGGCAACTGGAACTCCTGGTTTAACGCCATGGTGCTGCTCAAAGACCGGGAACTGTTCCCGCTGCAGCTGTTAATGAAGGAAATTCTGGTTGCGAATGACTCCACGGCCACGACGATGGGAAGCGCAGGCGGCGTTGTCATCAACAGCGCCCAAAGCTCGAATGCGTTCCGGGAGCTGGTTAAGTACTGCGCGATCGTGGTATCGACGGCTCCGATCTTAATGGTCTATCCTTTCCTTCAGAAATATTTTGTGAAGGGCGTATACGTTGGTTCCATCAAAGGCTGATATATAAAAAAATTAACCATATGTTTAGGAGTGAACATCTTGAAAAATACAGAAGCAAACCATACCGTGTACCCGCGTGCGGAATATCCGCGCCCCCAATTCGTCCGCAAGGCATGGCAGTGCCTGAACGGAGAGTGGGAATTTCAATTTGACGATGCTGGTGTCGGGGAGAAGGAATATTGGTACCAAACGGAGAAGCGCGTCCCTTTTTCGCACAAAATCAATGTGCCCTTTGCTTTCCAAAGCAAGCTGAGCGGCATCGGGGATCCTTCCTTTCATGATGTCGTCTGGTACCGCAGATCGTTCGAAGTCCCGGCAGATTGGAAGAACAAGCGCATCATCCTTCATTTCGGGGCGGTAGACTATATCGCCAAGGTCTGGGTGAACGGTCAGCTGGCAGCGGTGCATGAAGGGGGACACACCCCATTCCAGGCTGACATTACGAGCTTACTTCGGGAAGATGGCAATACGGTCGTTGTGCGGGCGGAGGATTTCAGCCGCGATGTCACATTGCCTCGGGGCAAGCAGTACTGGCGTGAGAAGTCCGAGTCCATCTTCTATACCCGCACGACCGGCATCTGGCAAAGCGTGTGGCTCGAGCCGGTGTCCCCTGCTCATCTGCGCAAAGTGATGATCACTCCGGACATTGACCGGAATGAAATTCGCATCCGGACGTTCGTTGAGGGGTATCCGGCATCCGGAGATTTGAAAGTGCAGGTTACCGTAACCTTCGGGGATGACCGGATTGCGGAAGATCAATATTCGCTGCGGAGCAGCGAGCAGCTGCGGGCCATTGGGCTTGGCGATTTCACCGATCACGGCCAGGGCCGGCTGTGGAGCCCTGAACATCCGAATCTGTATGATGTCGAATTCCGTCTCATTCAGGGCGGGGATGTTGTGGATGAGGTCCAAAGTTATTTTGGCATGCGCAAAGTGTCTATCGAGGACGGAAAGCTGTGCCTGAATAACCGCCCATACTTCCAGCGTCTGGTGCTCGATCAGGGATATTTCCCTGAAGGCATTCTGACTGCCCCGACAGATGAAGCGCTGAAGCGGGATGTTGAATTAACGAAGGAAATGGGCTTTAACGGCGTCAGAAAGCATCAGAAGACAGAGGATCCGAGATTCCTGTACTGGTGTGATCGGCTGGGTCTGCTGGTCTGGGGCGAGGCCGCCAATGCGTATGAGTATTCCGAGGAATATGTCCGCCGCTTCACCAGAGAGTGGCAGGAAATTGTGGAGCGCGATTACAATCATCCGTCCATCGTGACTTGGGTTCCGCTCAATGAGAGCTGGGGCGTGCCGAACGTGCAGATTGATGTGCGTCAGCAGCAGCACGGGCTGGCGATGTATCATTTAACGAAATCCCTTGATGATACAAGACCTGTTGTGTATAACGACGGCTGGGAGCATATGACGACCGATCTGGTCACGATCCATGATTATGAGAGCCGCCAGGAGGTGCTGGAGCAGCGCTACCAAACGGCGGAATCAGCCGTCGAGGCGATGCCGGCCAACCGCAGAATTTTTGTCGGAGGCGCTTCCTACCAAGGGCAGCCGATTCTTGTATCGGAGTTTGGCGGCATCGCCTTCAAGAAGAGTGAGTGGGATGGCTGGGGATATTCCGGCGCGGAGAACGAGGAGGATTTCCTGATTCGTCTGAAGGCGGTCGTGGATCCGATGTTCTCATCCCCGATTATCCAAGGGTATTGCTATACACAGCTGACGGATGTGGAACAGGAAATCAACGGTCTGCTGACCTATGACAGGGAGCCGAAGGCGCCGCTTGAAGCGATTCGCAGCATCATGATGGGACGATAATATGCCTGTCACAGCCGGCTCTGGTTCTAATATTTAATCCGAAAGGAACGTGAATGAATGATGAAGATGAGTTACCGGAATACACTGCTGATCACGGTATGCCTGCTTCTTATTTTTCCGATCGGACCGACTGCGCATGCTGCAACTCAGCAGCATAATTTCTATAACGTGATCATGCAGGATGGTGCAGATCCGTGGGTTTACAAGCACACGGACGGCTACTATTATTTCACGAAGACGACCGGCGGCAACGTGACGATCTGGAAATCACGGAATTTGACAACGGTAGATGCGGCGCCAACCACCGTTGTAGAAACCGGATGCTGCAATATATGGGCCCCTGAGCTGCATTATATCCATGGCGCCTGGTACATCTATTATGCGAAGGATGACGGGGACAATGTCAATCATCGCATGTACGTGATGGAGAACACGTCGCCAGATCCAACGCAGGGCACATGGCAGTATAAAGGCCAGATTACCGATCCGACCAATAAATGGGCGATCGACGGCACCGTGCTGGAGGTAGGCGGGCAGCTGTATTTCATATGGTCTGGCTGGGAAGGTGATACGGATGTCCGGCAGAATCTGTATATCGCGCGGATGAGCAATCCTTGGACGATTGGCTCGCATCGTGTCGAAATTGCAAGGCCAACCTACAGCTGGGAAACCAACCATTCCCCGCATGTGAATGAAGGGCCACAGGTGATCATTCGAAACGGGGTCATCAACCTGGTGTATTCCGCCAGCGGCAGCTGGACGAATGACTACTGCCTGGGGCTGATCACAGCGAGCACGTCCAGTGATTTGCTGAATCCGGCATCCTGGACCAAGCGCAGCCAGCCGATATTCAGATCTGGGAACGGACTGTTCGGACCGGGCCATCATTCGTTCACGAAATCGCCGGACGGCACTGAGGACTGGATGTTATACCACACGGCCAAGTACGACAATGCCGGGTGGAATCGGGAAATCCGGATGCAAAAATTCACCTGGAACGCCGACAACACGCCAAATCTCGGTGTGCCTGTCAATCCGAATGTGCCGATAGCGCTGCCTTCCGGCGAGGCGCCGCACATCCGTTATGAGGGAGAGGAAGGCGTCTTTGGCGGTACTGCGCGCGCGGCGGCAAGCCCGAACGGATCCGGGGGAGCCAAAGCCGGTTATATCGACACAGCGGACAGCTTTGCACAGTATACGGTGCATGTGCCGAGTGCAGGCGAATACATCCTGCTGGCCAGAACGGCAAATGGAACCGCCGGCGGAGGCTGGTCGCATCTTCTTCTCAGCGTCAATGGCGGGCCTTCAAGCCAATTCCATATTACGAATAAAGGCTGGGAGAATTGGACCCTGTCCACTGCCCGGATTCACCTGAATGCCGGTGAGAACACGATCCGGTTTACTAAAGGCGAAGGCTACGGAGAGATTGATTTCTTTGACATCAAACCGGCGAATTAAAGGGAAGAGGGAGCGGCGGATGATGCCGCCGCTGCCCGTGCAATACAAGCTGAATGCTGAGGGGCTCCCGGATTTCCGGGAGCCCTTTTCCTTCCGCGGCGTGCTCTTTGTCAGGCGGCAACCCCTAAGCAGCGCACGAGTGGAAGCCTTTCCGGCTGGATTGTTTTTCGATTCATTACCAAGTAAGATGAAGGTAACGATTAACATAAAAGGGGAGCAAATTCGTGCTGGAACTTAATATTAACGACCCGGAGAAGCTTGTAACGGTGGCTCATGCCTTATCGACGCGTTCCCGCGTGGATATTCTTCGGCTTCTGAACTCCAAAAATTTAAATATTATGGAGATTGCCGAGGAGCTCAAGCTTCCCGTCTCGACTGTAGCCAGCAACGTGAAAGTGCTGGAGGCCGCTGAACTCATACAAACTGAACTGCTTCCTGCATCCCGTGGGGCAATGAAAGTGTGCAGCCGGAATTATGACGACATTCATATTGCCTTGAATTTAAGAACATCCATGCCTAAAGGGGTAACCCATGTCTATGAGGTGGAGATGCCCATCGGGCATTACAGTGACTGTGAGGTGCATCCGACCTGCGGAATGGCCAATACGGAAGGTTATATTATCAAGGAAGATGAGCCGGCAAGCTTCTATCATCCGAAGCATGTCAATGCCCAGATTATTTGGCTGCGCAAGGGTTATCTGGAATACCTGCTGCCGATGGACATTCCGGCCGGGGCGCGTATCGAGTCGCTGGAGCTGTCGATGGAGATGTGCTCTGAGGCGCCGAACTATGATCATAACTGGCCGTCGAACATATCGGTCTGGGTGAACGGCATCGAGATCGGCATGTGGACAAGTCCCGGGGATTTCGGAGACCGCCGCGGGAGGCTGAATCCGAACTGGTGGTATGACTGGGCTACGCAATATGGTCTTCTGAAAAGATGGCGTGTGGATCATGAGAAAACAACGCTGGACATGGAAAAGGTATCCGATGTGAAACTGAGTGAGCTCGGGCTCACGGAGAGCCCGAAATTACGGCTGCGCATCGGCATCAAGCCGGATGCCGTTCACCAGGGAGGGCTGAATCTGTTTGGCCGTCAGTTCGGCGACCATGAGCAGAACATCGTGATGCAAGTGAAGTATACATTGGATCAGGAAGCGCAATCGGTTCCGTTCTCGGGATGATGCCAGATACGCGTCGTAAGCTTGAGGCGAAAGCTCAAGCTTACGACGCGGCAGGCAAAGTCGCCGATTCTTTACTCTGTGAATAGGCACAGCATTCCGGCAATGGCCCGGTGCAGGGACATAAGTTCTTGCACCGGGCTTTTTGACGTGTCCAATCGACGACTGGCCGTGCACACAGTTCCGCAAGAAGCGCCTGGCACAACGAGCGGAATAAAACGGCGGACATTGAAGCAACCTAGGATCGTTCCACCCGAACATACAGAATCCGCCACGAAAATTGAACAGAAGAATTGCAGGTGAAAGAAATGGCAGAGAAGAACATTCTTGCTTACTTCAAAAGTCCGGAGCAAGCCCAGCTCGTCGCCCGAAAGCTGGAGGCGCTGCGGGTGGCTGACATGTCCATCGACCGCTTCAGCGCGTATCCGGGTGGCGAATTGAATGATACGATGCACCCCCTGACCGGGGATATTGACAGTCTGACCTCGATGACCCAGAATGCCGCGTTGTCGAACCGTTCGGCAGGCATTCTTGGCGCCGCAGATCCATCGGCCAGCGGGATGAGCGATGGGCGGCAGGACGGACTTGAGGGCCGCGACATTCTGCTGACTGTCGTGCTGGACGAAAGCGTGTTTGACCGGGCTATGAACATCATTGAGCAGTCTGGCGGGATGGTATAGACAGGGCGGGCTAAGCCTTGATGTTAGCCGCTAGAGTTATGGATCAAGAAAGGAGTCATATACTTATGATGCGAAGAGTAAAGAAAGGTAAAATTCTTAGCAAAACCGAAAAGCTGCTTGCCCGTGAAACGGTGCAGAACGAGGATGTAGAATTTGCAGCAGCCGAGGCGGACGCCGATGATGCGGAGGCGCTTCGTCGCAGCGAGGCGGCTGACAAACGGCAGCTGAGAGAGATTTTGAAGGATCAGCAGGGCCAATGAATGGCCCGGTGCAACATGCGCTATCAGGAACGAAGCCCTCTTGCCCGGAATGGATCTCGGTAAGAGGGGCTTTTTTGTATTTTGGCCGAGTGAAAATAGGTTTGATTCCTTTTGTGTCAAAGGTCCACTATATAGTACAATAGAAGCTATGTACAAATGAGGAGGATCTGCTGCACATGTTATGGCATGAATTAACGATACATACTACGGAAGAAGCCGTAGAGATGATTACGAACTTTTTGCATGAAGCCGGGGCCGGGGGCGTCTCCATCGAGGAATCCGGTACTGTCCATAAAAAAAGGGACACCTCCCTCGGACAATGGTTCGATGAGATCGTCCCGTTTAACAATATTCCCGAGGGCTGCGCCGTCATTAAAGGGTACTTTGATGAGACGGTATCCTTGGAATCGATCGTAAGCGAGATCGCTCCGCGCATTGAGGAGCTTAGCGATTTCGGCATTAACACCGGGGAAGTCCGGTATGAGATGAAGACCGTCAACGAGGAAGAATGGGCGACGGCATGGAAGCAGTACTTCAAGCCGATCCGGGTGTCCGAGCGGCTGACCATCAAGCCGACCTGGGAGACATATGAGCCTGAATCCGAAGCGGAATCGATCATTGAGCTGGACCCTGGCATGGCGTTTGGCACCGGTACGCATCCGACGACCTCGCTTTGTCTGCGGACGCTGGAGTCGGTCATTCAAGGCGGCGAGGAAGTGATTGATGTCGGTACCGGCTCGGGGATTCTGTCCATCGGCGCGGCGTATTTGGGGGCATCCCGGATTCTGGCGCTTGACCTTGACCCGGTGGCGGTATCGAGCGCCAAGGAGAACACGCGCTTGAACGGGCTGGAGGACCGGATTACGATTGTTGAGAGCGACCTGCTGTCCGTGCTCACGGATCGCGAGCACAAGGCAGAGCTTGGCGTAACGCTGCCTGTGCAAATTGTGGTAGCGAACATTTTGGCCGAGGTGATCCTGTTGTTTGTGGATGATGTGTACCAGGCGCTTCAGCCCGGCGGCATCTACATTGCATCAGGCATTTACAAGAACAAGGAAGAGATGGTCGATCAGGCGCTCAAGGCGTCCGGCTTCGAGATTGCGGATATTCGCCGCGAGGATGACTGGGTAGCGTTTGTAGCGAGGAAGAGTGAGTGATGGAGTTTTTAGATCAGCTTTTATTTTATCCGCTGGACCAGCTTCCTTTTTACCTGATTGCTCTGATGATTGCCTTTACGGTCCATGAGTTTGCGCATGCTTATGCGGCTTACAAGTTCGGAGACCCAACGGCCAAAATGCTGGGCCGCGTCACCTTGAATCCGGCTGTGCATTTTGATTTTCTGGGCATCTTCCTGCTGCTTATTGCCGGTTTCGGCTGGGCAAGACCGGTCCCTGTGAATCGCGACAACTTCAGCCGCCCGCGCAGGATGAGTGTGATCGTGTCGGCTGTCGGGCCGCTCAGCAATCTGGCGCTCGGCATTGTGGGGGCGCTGATCTATGCGGCACTGTACCAGTTCGGAGTGATCGACGCGGTCGGAACGAATCGGGTGGATCAAGCGGTTCATATTTTCTTTAATACGTTTATTTTACTGAATTTCTTTCTGTGCTTGTTCAATCTCATTCCGCTTCCTCCGCTGGATGGATATCGAATTTTGTCGGAGGTGCTTCCTCCGCGCGTCAGTGCCAGACTGCGAGTGATCGAGCAATGGTCGATTCTGATCTTCCTGATGATCATCATTGTACCGGCGTTTCAGGCGCATACGATCCGACCGCTGTATAATGCGGCCCATATGCTGTCGATCGAATTTTTGAATCTGTTTATCCTCCTCTTCGGAGGATGATGATGCTTCATTTCGGTGAAGCGGCTAAAATAACGGGATTTTCACGTCTTTTCTCTGGTCAGGCAAGCGGAAAAGTTGTATGATGGGGTTTGGCGATTTTGGAGTTAGGTGAGGATAAGAGATGCAGCGATATTTTGTTGCTCCCGCGCAGTTCGCTGGGGAGCGCGTTGAGATAACGGGCGATGACGCCCGCCATATTGCCAAGGTGATGCGCGGAAGGGCCGGAGACAAGTTTATTGTCAGCGATGGAGAAGACCGGGAAGCGCTGGTGGAAATCGACAGCATCGACTCGGCCGCTGTAAGCGCCGTTGTTGTTGAATATTTGGAGATGACCGCAGAGCCGCGGCTGCAAGTGACCGTTGCCCAGAGTCTGCCCAAAGGGGACAAGATGGAGACGGTGATCCAGAAGTGCACCGAGATCGGTGCGGTGGCTTTTGCGCCCTTTTGGTCTGAGCGGACCATCGTTCAGTATGATGCCAAAAAGGAAGGAAAGCGCCTTGAGCGCTGGCGCAAAATCGCTAAGGAAGCAGCAGAGCAGGCGCATCGCAACCGGATTCCGGTGATCGATTCGCCGGTATCTTTCAAGACGCTGCTGCAGACATTCTCGGCCTATGATGCCGTATACTTTTGTTATGAGAAAGAGCAGGGACTGCACATCCGGGACCGGCTCAAGCCTTTTGTTGAGCAGATATTTGCCGATTCGGGCGCGGTGGCCAGCCTGCTGCTGGTTATCGGTCCTGAAGGCGGCTTTACGGAGGATGAAGTCCGAATCGCCGAAGAAGCCGGAGCGGAAGCTGTCGGACTCGGGCGAAGAATACTGCGCTGCGAAACCGCCGGAATGACGGCGTTGACCTGCGCTTTATATGAATCTGGAGAAATGGGGGGAGTTTGATCATGCCAACCGTAGCATTTTACACACTGGGCTGCAAAGTCAACTTTTACGATACAGAAGCCATCTGGCAGTACTTCAAGAATGAAGGCTACGAGCAGGTGGATTTCGAGCAAACTGCCGATGTATACCTTATTAATACGTGCCACGTGACCAATACCGGAGACAAGAAGAGCCGGCAGATGATCAGACGGGCCGTTCGCCGCAACCCTGACGCCATCGTGGCGGTTACAGGCTGCTATGCGCAAACATCGCCAGCCGAGATTCTGGATATTCCGGGGGTTGACCTCGTAATCGGGAACCAGGACCGGGATAAAATTATGAGCTTCATTCATGATATCGAAAAAACACGCCAGCCAATCAATGCAGTACGCAACATTATGAAAACGAGAGTGTTCGAGGAAATGGATGTGCCGGATTTTGCTGAGCGCACGCGGGCGTTCCTCAAAATTCAGGACGGATGCAACAATTTCTGCACTTTCTGCATCATTCCTTGGTCGCGCGGCCTGTCGCGCAGCCGGGATCCGAAGAGCATCCTCAAGCAGGCCAACCAGCTTGTGGAAGCCGGGTACAAGGAAATTGTGCTGACCGGCATTCACACCGGCGGTTACGGCGACGATATGGAGGATTACAAACTGTCCGATCTGCTGTGGGATCTCGACCGGGTGGACGGCCTGGAGCGCATTCGCATCAGCTCCATCGAAGCCAGCCAAATCGACGAGAAGATGCTCGACGTGCTTAACCGCTCCAGCAAAATGTGCCGTCATCTACATATCCCGCTGCAGGCGGGCGATGATACGGTTCTGAAGCGGATGCGCCGCAAATACACAACCGAGGAATTTTACAACAAGATGGGCTTGATTCGTCAAGCGATGCCTGATGTGGGCATCACGACCGATGTGATCGTCGGCTTCCCTGGGGAGACGGACGAGATGTTCCGCAACGGCTACAACCTGATGAAAGAAATTCAATTCTCGGAGATGCATGTCTTCCCTTACTCGAAGCGGACCGGCACTCCGGCTGCCCGGATGGAGGATCAGGTGGACGAAGAGGTGAAGAACGCGCGCGTTCATGAGCTGATCGACCTGTCTGAACAGCTTCAGCTGGCGTATGCCAAACGCTTTGTCGGCCAGGTGCTGGAAGTGATTCCGGAGCGCGAGTACAAGGGCGGTTCCGGGAAAATGCAGGGATACAGCGACAACTATCTTCAACTGGTATTCAACGGATCGTCAGATCTTGAAGGCCAGATGTGCCGCGTAAAGGTGACCAAGGCCGGAGTCAATGAGTGCGAAGGCGAACTGGTCAGCGTTATGCACAACGGATTAACGGCAGCCGCCCAGTAATCTTTCGGCTTGGCCGTACCTGACAAGGATTTCATTTCCCGAATTCAACCGGAAGTGAAATCCTTGTTGCACATGAAGGAGGATGCAGACATGACACGAAAAGAGATATCCGCAGGCGGCGTCGTGTACCGATACCATGAAGGCGAGCTTCAAATTCAGCTCATCCAGGACCGGTACGGCAAGACCTCTCTTCCGAAAGGCAAAATGGAGCCGGGTGAAACGGTGGAGCAGACCGCGCTGCGCGAAATTGTTGAAGAGACGGGCATTGTTGGCCGCATCATCACACGAGTGGATATCATTCCTTATAAATACAATCATCCTGAATACGGTATTGTGGACAAGGAGGTTCATTATTATCTCGTTGAAGCAGTGCAAGGCACCTTGAAACCCCAGCTGGAAGAAATCAACGGGGTGGATTGGCATGCGCCGCTGGAAGCCTGGAACAAGCAGCGCCGCAACGGGTATAACAACAATGATGTCATCCTGCGCAAAGCTTTGGAGCTGCTTCAGGTGAACATTCCTCGCTAAATCCGCCGCAACGGCCGAACCTCCCGATCAGGGGCGGGGTTTCCGGGACCATACCGGGAGATAGCATAACGGCAGGGCCAGCAGGGAACAGATGATGTTGAACAGCGTCTGGGCGTGGGCGATCTGTCCGGCCGGACCAGCGGCAAACCAGCCCGAGACGGTGGTCAGTCCGAGGATGAATGGGGCGAACAGCACCGCTCCCCCGATATTGAGCACCATATGGGACCAGGCGACGAAGCGACCGGCAGCGGTGCTGCCGATGGCGGCGATCAGGGCGGTGACACAGGTGCCTACATTGGAGCCGACGACGATGGCAACGCCAAGCTCGGGCGGCAGCGCGCCGGCTGTAGCCAGGCTCATCGCCATCGCGATCACGGCCGCGCTGCTGTGCATGATCGCCGACAGTACAGCGCCTGCGGCAATGCCCCAGAGGACGCTTTGGGCAGCCTGATCAAGGAACCACTGGAACAGGCCGAGGCGCTCCAGGTCAGCCCCGATGGATTGCATGAAGCGGATACCGAGCAGAATGGCGGCAAAACCGGCGGCCGCAAGGCACAGATACTGGCTGCGTGTCAGCAGGTTCTTCAGCGACGCATAGCCGCGGGGGACCCGCTCGGCGGATATGACCAGTCCTGCCCAGAGCATCAAGGACAGCGTCAGCAGCGGCAGCGCAGCCTGTCCGATCTGCAGGCTGATCAGCTCGGTGGTGACGGTCGTCCCGATGTTGGTGCCGAGGATGATGCCAAGCGTTCCGGAATAGCTGAGCAGTCCGGCATTGGCGAATCCGATTGACAGCACGGTTACGGCTGTGCTGCTCTGGAGCAGGGCCGTAACCGCCATGCTGGACACCATGCCTTTCAGCGGAGTAGAGGTCGCCTTGTGCAGCCAGCGCTGCAGGAGGGGACCGGCCCAGCGCTGCAGCGCGGCTTCCATCACCTTCATGCCAAGCAGAAACAGGACAAGGCCGTAACAGATAGGAAACCATAGTGAAGACAGCATGATGTTCTCCTTTTCTGGCAGATGAATTCGTTGCTTCGAAGGCAGCCTTTTTAACTACGTATATGACCGGGGGCGGACATGCATGCCAATGAATAGCCCCGGGGAGACAAATAGAGGAGTGAAGTGTAAGTGCCATCGGTAATTTTGGATCGGAGCCGTAAAAAAAGATTAGAGCAGGGCCATCCCTGGATATTCAAGAGCGAGATTGCCTCTGTCGAAGGGGAGCCTGCTGCGGGGGAATTGGTGCAGGTACTGAACCATCAAGGTCGCTTCCTGGCCGCCGGCTATTATAATCCGGCCTCGCAAATTACGGTGCGGGTCGTATCTTATGAGCCTATTGAGCAGATGGACCAGGCTTTCTTCGCTGAACGATTCCGTCAGTGCATGAGTCACAGAGAACGGTTTGTGCAAGGGGAGAACGCGTATCGTCTTGTATATGGCGAAGCCGATTTTCTTCCCGGGCTCATCGTGGACCGCTTTGCTGACGTGCTGGTTATCCAGCTGCTGACGCTCGGGATGGATCGCTGCCGTGACGAGATTGTGAGCGCGCTGGTTGAAGTTGTGAACCCGACCGGAATATATGAGCGGAGCGATGTATCCGTTCGGGAGCTGGAAGGCCTTGAGCAGCGCAAGGGCCCGCTGTATGGGGAATGCCCGCGCCATGTCACGGTGACCGAGAACGGCCTGAAGATCAAAGTGGACATTGTGGAAGGCCAGAAAACGGGCTATTTCTTCGATCAGCGGGAGAATCGTGCGTCGATCAAGCCGCTGATGACCGGCTGGGGCAAACGCAGCGGCATTACACTGCAGGAGATCGAAGCGGACGGACAGAAGAAGAGGGTGCCTGTGAACAAAAGCGGCAAGGAGGTTACCTTTCCGTTCTGGGACGGCGCGACGGTGCTGGAGTGCTTCTCGCATACGGGCAGCTTCACCCTTCACGCCTGCCAGTACGGGGCGAAGAAGGTTACCTGCCTGGATATTTCCCAGCACGCCATTGACAGCGCGCGGGAGAATGTGGAGCTGAATGGCTTCCAGGAACGGGTGGAGTTTGTTGTTGATGACGCTTTTGTCTACTTGCGGAACCAGGTTAAAGGACTGGAGGAGCGTGAGCAGCGCGCACGCGCGGATCAGAAGGTGGATACCTCCAAACCGCTCACGGCCGGGGGCGGGCGATCCTGGGATGTTGTCATTCTTGATCCGCCGGCGTTTGCCAAGACAAAATCGGCGGTGAAGGGCGCTTGCCGCGGCTATAAGGATATCAATCTGCACGGCATGAAGCTCGTTAACGAGGGCGGTTATCTTGTCACCGCAAGCTGTTCCTATCATATGCGTCCGGATCTGTTCCTCGAGACGATCCAGGAGGCAGCGCAAGATGCAGGTAAAGTATTGCGTCTGGTCGAATGGCGGGCTGCGGGCAAGGATCACCCGCAAATTCTCGGTGTTCAGGAAGGACACTACCTGAAGTTTGCCATCTTCGAAGTGAGAAGCAAACTTAAAATATAGCGGTTCGGATTGGCTCCATCCATATGGAAATGAAAGGCTCTCTCCCGGTGTGGAGGGGGCTTTTTGGCGTGGAGATACGGTCCCCAGTCTGCTGGTCCGAATGCTAAATAAATCCAAACGTATGTTCCGTGGATATGGACTTATGTTATACTATTAACCATCAGCTTCAGGCTATTGCCCGCTGGATTTACGATCCGTCAGGCATGCTGCGAAGCGAGTTGAAGGGCGGCTTGAGCCTGCTGGATACCCAAGGGCCGGCTCTTTAGTGAAGCATAGTAATTTGCGTGAATAGACGCTTTATAGATCGCTCTAAAGTAGAGACAATGGATTCGTATATAACGTTTCAGCAGAGCTGGAACATGGGAGGAGGAACAGCATGTCGGTTCAGTTTCTGATCGGCAGGTCCGGCAGCGGAAAAAGCACGGCCATCCGTCGGGCGATTGCAGAGCGGTTGAAGGAGAACCCTTCGGGTAGCCCGATGATTCTGCTCGTGCCGGAGCAGGGCTCCTTTGAGGCTGAATATGCGCTCGTCGCTTCGGATGATGTCCGGGGGACGATGCGGGCCCAGGTGCTCAGTTTCCGCCGTTTGGCCTACAGAGTGATGCAGGAGACGGGCGGTGCCGCCAAAGTGGCCGTCAGTGAGGAAGGCAAGCGGATGCTCCTTTACAAAATTTTAAGGCGCCGCAAAGAGGAACTCAATCTGTTTAAGGATTCTGGGGAGCAGCTCGGGTTCGTCGGAAAGCTGAGCGAGCTGTATACGGAGCTGAAGCGGTATTGTGTGGATGCCGGCTGCATCGAGGAGCAGCTGGAGCGCTTGTCCGCCCCAGGAAACGGCTCTCCGCTGCTGCAGCGGAAGCTTGAAGATATTCTGAAGGTATATCGGGATTTTGAACTTGAAATCTCGCGATTGTATATGGATGAGGAGGATACGCTCGCCACGCTGGCTGAAGGGATGTCTGCTTCCGCGTATATGCGAGGGGCTGAGGTATGGATCGACGGCTTCAACGGGTTTACCCCCCAGGAATACAGGGTGCTCAGCGAGTTGATCCGGCATGCGGGCAGCGTTACGGTTGCGCTGACGCTGGACAAGCCCTATGCCGAAGGAACGGCCCCGCATGAGCTCGATTTGTTCCACCCGGCTGCGGTTACGTACATAAAGCTGAAGGGGATCGCCCATGAGCTGGGCGTAGAGACGAAAGATCATGTGCTTAGACCCGATCCGCTTCCCCGCTTTCAGGATCGGCCCGCACTTGCCCATGTGGAGTCGGGCTATGACCGGAAGATCCGGTGGCAAGGCAAGCCGCTGGCGCTGGATGGCTCAGACGGGCTGCTTCTATATGCGGCCAGCCATCGGCGGGCGGAAATCGAGGGGGCGCTGCGTGAAATGCTCCGCCTCGTCCGGGAGGAAGGAGCCCGGTTCCGCGAGATGGCCGTGTTTGTACGCAACCTGAATGTATACGAGCATCTGGCCGGTCCGCTATTCCAGGAATATGGCGTTCCGTACTTTCTGGACCAGAAGCGAAGCGAGCTGCACCACCCGGTTGTGGAATTTCTGCGTTCGGCGCTAGATATCATTGTGCGGCGCTGGCGATATGAGGATGTGTTCCGCTGCATCAAGACCGATCTGGTGCTTCCGCTGGACGGCTCGTTGTCCCGCGAAGACATGGATAAGCTTGAGAACTTCGTGCTGGCTTCCGGCATTCAAGGCTCGCGCTGGACCGATGGACGTCCATGGCGCGGCGTGCCAAGCCTGTCGCTTGAAGATGGGGAGGATGCATACAGCAGGGCCGACAGGGTGGATGAAGCACATCAGCTGATCGAGCGCTGCAGGGCTGCTATAGCGGCCCCTTTGCTGTCATTCGAGAAGCGATTGAAGAAGGCTGGCACAGCCAAGGAGCAGTGCACGGCGGTGTACTTGCTTATGGAAGAGCTGGCGATTCCGGAGAAGCTGGAGCTGCTGAGCCGTGCTGCACTGGAGGCCGGGCGGCCGGAAGAGGCGAGGGAGCATCGTCAGGTATGGAGCGCTGTGCTTGATCTCCTGGATCAAATTGTGGAGATGATGGGAAGCGAGAAGCTGGGGACCGAGCTGTTCGCCGGCGTGCTGGACACCGGTCTGACTGAGCTGAAGATGGGACTGGTTCCTCCGGCGCTGGATCAGGTGCTGATTGGCAGCATGGACCGGACGAGAGCGGGCGGCGTGAAATACGCATTTCTGCTCGGGATGAATGAAGGCGTCGTTCCGGCCCAGTTTCAGGACGACGGCGTTCTGACTGAGCAGGAGCGGACAAGCCTGGAACAAGCCGGCGTGGAGCTGGCCCCGGGCATCGCCAGAAAGCTGCTCGATGAACGATTTCTGATCTACAGGGCGCTGACGTCAGCGAGCATGCAGCTGTGGGTCAGCTATCCTGCAGCGGATGATGAAGGGAAGCCGCTGCTGCCGTCGGAGGTGATCCGTCATCTGAAGCGTATGTTCAGGGTCGAGGAAGGTGCATTGCCGCCGCGGCCGCACGGAGGACTAAGCGCCGACGAGCAGGAGCGCTATGCGGTTCATCCGGGAAAATCCTTGGCCTATCTGACCGCTCGCCTTCGAGAGTGGATGAACGGGGAGCGGATTCCCGACCTGTGGTGGCATGTATACAACTGGTTTGCGGAGCAGCCGGAGTGGAGAGGTTCACTGGAACGTATGCTGACTTCGCTTCAATATACGAATGAGGCTCGCAGGCTGGGGCAGGAGACAAGCAAGCGGCTGTACGGAACGAAGCTGCGGACGAGCGTATCGCGAATGGAGCGGTTTGTTGCCTGTCCGTTCTCGCATTTTGCCTCTCACGGCCTGAAGCTGCGGGAGCGCCAGCTCTACCGCCTTCAAGCCCCGGATATCGGGCAGCTGTTTCATGCTGCGCTCAGCAGCATGGCCCAGAAATTTCAGGCCCAGCATCGGAGCTGGGGACAGCTGACGCCGGAGGAATGCCTGCGCGAAGCCGAGGAAACGGTAGAGCGTCTAGCGCCGATGCTGCAGGGCGAAATACTGCTCAGCTCCAAGCGATACGGTTACATCAAGCGCAAGCTTAAAAATATAGTCGGCCGGGCTTCCGTCATTTTGGGCGAGCAGGCGCGCAGAGGCCACTTTGAGCCGGTGGGGCTTGAGCTGGATTTCGGTCCGGGCCAGCCGCTGCCGCCGCTTACCTTTCAGCTTCCGGGCGGGGTGACGATGGAGATTGTCGGACGGATCGACCGGGTGGATATGGCGCGTGGCGAGAACGGTCTGCTGCTGCGCGTGATCGATTACAAATCCAGCCAGACGGATCTGCGTTTGCATGAGGTATACTACGGGCTGTCTCTTCAGATGCTGACCTATCTCGACGTGCTGCTGACGTTCGCGGAAGATTGGCTTGGAGAGCACGCGCTGCCTGGAGGGACGCTGTATTTTCACGTGCATGATCCCGTGCTGCAGTCGGCTAACGGCATGGCCCCTGAGCAGGCGGCCGAGGAACTGCTTAAGCGGTTCAAGATGAAGGGTCTGCTGCTGGCGGATCGGGAGGCGGTGTCCCTCATGGACTCCTATCTGGAGAAGGGGCACTCGGCCATTCTGCCGGTGGCGGTGAAAGCCGACGGCAGCTTCTACAGCAGTGCGGCTGTGGCGACGCCCGAGCAGTGGGATGTGCTTCTCTCGGCCGTACGGGACAATATTCAAACGATCGGCGCCCGGATTACTGGCGGGGATGTTGCAATCGAGCCGTATCGCATACAGCAGGAGACAGCGTGTGCGTTCTGTCCGTACCGTCCAGTGTGCCAGTTTGACGAAGCGATTGAAGGCAGCGACTATCAGCTGCTTGGCAAGCCTGGACGAAATCAGGTATGGGAGCTGCTCGGACAGATGAAGGAGGGAGAGGGACAGTGAGCGAGATGATCGGCAGAAACGAAATTCCGCCCAAGCCTGAGGGCAGCTTGTGGAGCGATGATCAATGGAAAGCGATCGTCCTCTCCGGCAATGACATCCTCGTGGCTGCCGCTGCCGGATCGGGGAAAACCGCGGTTCTGGTAGAGCGGATTATTCGCAGGGTACTGGATCCGGAGGCCGGATTCAGTGTGGACCGGCTCCTCGTCGCCACCTTTACGAAGGCGGCGGCTGCCGAAATGCGGCAGCGGATTCGGGAAGCGCTGGAACGGGAGCTGACCGGCGACCCGGATAATGAGCATTTGCGCCGGCAGCTTGCTTTGCTTGGCAAAGCCTCGATCACGACGCTCCATTCTTTTTGCATGGATGTGATCCGGCGCTATTATCAGCTCATTCCGCTCGACCCTGGCTTTCGCATTCTGAATGAACATGAAGCGGATCTGATGCGGCAGGACATTATGGAGGAGCTGTTCGAGGAGAAGTACGGCGAAGCTGGGGATGGCGGTGATTTTATACGCCTGGCTGACTGGTTCAGCGGGGAGCGAACCGATGATGCGCTGTATCGGCTTGTGCAGCGGCTGTATGATTTTTCGCGCAGCCATCCTTGGCCGGACCGTTGGCTCAGAACGACAGCGGCCGATTTTCTGGTGAGCGACACGGCTGCGCTCGGAAGCACCGGATGGGTGCAGAGCATCATGGCGGATGCAGCCCTGGCTCTAAGCGGGGCAGCCGGTCTGCTGCAGCAGGCGCGTGTCCTTGCTGCTCAGCCTGGCGGACCGGGAGCATATGCGGATACGCTGGATGAAGATTTACAGCTGGTGAACAGGCTGCTGGAAGCTGTACAGAGCGGGCCGTGGGAATCGCTGTACAGCATCTTCCGCGATGCCTCGTTCGGCAAGCTGAAATCGGTCCGCAAGGACGAGGTGGAGCCGGAGCTGCAAGAGCGGGTGAAAGAGCTGCGCGAAAATGTGAAAAAGACGGTGAATGAGCTCAAAACCTCCCTGTTCGGTCGTCCGGCAGCCGAATTCTTGAAGGAGCTTCACACGGCAGCTCCGCTGATGAATGAGCTTGCGGAAACCGTTATCGCTTTCGGTGAGCGTTACCGGCAGGCCAAATTGGCCAAGGGGCTCGTCGATTTCAATGATCTTGAGCATTACTGCCTGCATATATTGCGGCACACGGATTCCGAGCCTGACCATACGATGCCGTCGGATGCGGCGCTTGAGTATCGCCAGCAGTTTGATGAAGTGCTGCTGGATGAATACCAGGATACGAACAGCGTACAGGAAAGCATCGTTCGCCTGATCTCCAGGGAGCAGCCGGGCAACCGGTTTATGGTTGGCGATGTGAAGCAGAGCATTTATCGCTTTCGGTTGGCGGAACCGGGGCTGTTTCTGGATAAATATAAACGGTTTGTGTCAGACATCACGGAGGGGCAGTCTCCTGCAGCGCAGGCCGAAGGCGGGCTGGATTCAGAAGCTGCAGGCATTCGCATCGATCTGGCGCGGAATTTCCGCAGCCGGATGGAAGTTGTCGATGCCGTCAACTTGCTGTTCCGGCAGCTGATGAATGAATCGGTGGCCGAAATCGCTTATGACAAGCGGGCTGAGCTTGTCTGCGGCGCTTCCTTCCCTGACCATGATGGGGCTGGGGCAAGTCCGTTTCAGCCGGAGCTGATACTCATTGACCGCGGCGGCAAAGGCGCAGATGAATCAGGCTCTGAATCTGAGCAAGAGGAGGAAGGAGCCGACACTGTCATCGAGGCGGTGGAGATGGAAACCGCCCAGCTGGAAGCCAGAGCGATCATAAGCAAGATTCGCGAGATGACCGGGGAGACGGGCGCGCCGTTAATGGTGTACGATAAGTCGCTCAAAGCGATGCGGCCGGTCGAGTATGGCGATATGGTTATTCTGCTTCGTTCGGCCCAGCTGTGGGCGCCTTTGATTCTGGAGGAGCTGCGGCAGGCCGGTATTCCCGCGCTGGGGGAGCAGAACAAGGGCTACTTCCAGGCAACGGAAGTGGAGATCATGCAGTCATTGCTTCAGGTGATCGATAATCCCCGGCAGGATATCCCGCTTGCGGCGGTGCTGCGTTCTCCGATCATTGGCTTGAATGAAGAGGAGCTGGCACAGGTTCGTCTGTGCGCGAAGGGAAGCTTCTATGACGCTTTGCTTGCGGCTGTTCGGCAAGGCGGACCGCTTGCCTTCTCGTCTGAGCGGAGAACGGGACTGGTGAATGGGCGCTGGGTGAGCGGCTATGAGCCGGAAAGCTTGGCCGAAGCAGCCGTGACGCATGAGCTGGTTGCCGGCCATCCTCCAGGGACCGACAACGGGCAGAGCGAACAGTCTGCCATATCGGCCGAGCTGGGGATGAAGCTGAGCGGATTCGCAGAGCGGCTGGAGCGCTGGCGTGAAGAGGCGCGCAAGGGAAGTCTGAGCGAGCTGATCTGGCGGATTTACAGCGAGACAGGCTATCTGGACTGGGTTGGCGGGCTGCCCGGAGGGAAGCAGCGTCAGAGCAATCTGACGGCGCTCTACGACCGCGCAGTGCAGTACGAGCAGGATACGTCCTCGAGAGGACTGTTTCGTTTCCTTACATTTATTTCGCGTTTGCGGGAGCGCGGCGGAGATCTTGGCGCCGTGGGCGGAGCAGAGAATCAGGGGAATGCGGTCAGCCTGATGACGATTCATAAATCGAAGGGGCTGGAGTTTCCAGTCGTCTTTGTAGCCGGATTATCGAAGAACTTTAACCAGCAGGATCTGAACGCTTCTTTCCTGATGCATAAGGAACTTGGCTTCGGTCCGAAATATGTGGACGAGTCGATTCGGGTCAGCTATCCGACGCTTCCCAACCTGGCGATCCGCCGGCGGTCGCAGCTCGAGCTGCTGGCTGAAGAGATGCGGGTGCTGTATGTGGCGCTGACTCGGCCGAAAGAGAAGCTGGTCTTGATCGGGACGATGAAGGATTTAGCGAAAAAAGCTTCTGCCTGGGCCCAGGCGGACAGCCATCCGGAGCTGCTGCTTCCGGACTACCTGCTTGCCAGAGGGCGCAGCTACCTGGACTGGATCGGGCCGGCGATCATTCGCCACCCGTCCGCCGGGCTGCTGCGTACGATGGCTGGGTTGACGGAGACGTCGTCATCCGGTGTACTGGCAGGGGAGCAGTCTGCCTGGAGCATTCAGGTGACGACGCCGGATGTGCTCGCGGCGCAAGATGTCCGGATCGCAGCCCCGGACGATGAGGATGGGGATGACCGCCACGGCAAGTGGAACGCGCTGCGGAACCTGCAGCCAGTATCTCTGGCCGAGCGTGCGGCTGCGGGGGAAGACGCTGATGCGCGCCGTTCCGCTGTGCGGGAAAGGCTGTCCTGGTCGTACCCTTACGAAACGGTCAGCCAAATTCCGGCCAACACCTCGGTATCGGAAATGAAAAAGCTGCTTGCGCTGCAGGACAGCCCATCCCTGGATCTGTTGGAGGAGCAGTCGGTGATGCGCGGCATGCGGGAAGGGGCGTCAGCGGCAGAGCACGCGTTCACGCTTCGCTTGCGACGTCCGAAATTCATGGAAGCCTCGAAGCTGTCGCCAGCAGAGCGGGGAACGGTATACCACACCATTATGCAGCATCTTCCGCTTCAGGCAGGGACGGGTCTGAATCAAGCGGAAGGAGATGGGCAATCGCATGCGGGTCACGAAGCGGCAGGCTCTTTCGCCTCGATTGCAGAGCAAACGATAGCCGTTCTCGTAGAGAAGGAAATTGTGACCCCTGAACAGGCAGAGGCGGTGCGTCCCGAGGAAATCGGGCGCTTCCTGGACAGTCCGATTGGCCAGCGGCTCCGCGCGGCAGAAGAAATTTGGCGGGAGATGCCGTTCTCCTATGCCCTGCCGGCAGCGGAAGCTTATCAAGGCCTTGCCCTTCTCGGCCAGGCCGCAGCGCTCGGCGAACGAGTTGAGCAGCTCGAGCAGCTGGAGGGCGAGTCTGTGCTGATTCAGGGGATCATCGACTGTCTGTTCCGCATCGACAATCGGCTGGTGCTTCTCGATTATAAGACCGATCGAGTGCTGGAGCATCGGGGTGGCCTGGACGCGCTCACGGAACTGTACCGCTTCCAGCTGGAGCTGTATGCGCAGGCGCTGGCCGACATTTTGGGAGAGCAGGTGCAGGAGAAGTGGCTTTACTTTTTTGATGGGGGCCATGCGGTGCAGCTCTAGGATGATGAGGATATCATGTTGTGATTGAGGATAGGCCGGACGGATTGCAATTGCCCTCGGATTGGAATTCTCTCTGGCGGGGAGAGGTAACGAGGTGCTTTGTAGAACATGTTCACGAATGAGAAAAAGGATCAAGCGGGTACGCTTGGACCCCGGGAAGGAGTATCACGATGCGCATTTTGCATACGGGAGACTGGCATTTGGGCAGAACGCTTGAAGGGCGCAGCCGATTGGAGGAGCAGGAGCAGTTCATCGATGAACTGGTTGCGCTCGCCGATGAGCAGCAGGCTGATCTGATTATGATGGCAGGGGATGTGTATGATTCGGTCAATCCGCCTGCAGCAGCGGAGCAGCTGTTCTATGAAGCGGCTGCAAGGCTGACGGAAGGAGGGCGGCCGATGGTCGTCATTGCGGGCAATCATGATCAGCCTGACCGGGTATCCTCTGTCAGACCGCTCGTGGCTGCCAGAGGGCTGACCCTGATCGGAGCGCCCGTTGCCGAGACGGTGACGGTATCTATTCCTCGAACCGGTGAAACGGCGAAGATTGCGGCTCTTCCGTATCCTTCAGAGGCCAGGCTGAATGAGCTTCTCGGCGGAGACGGCGACGAGGACCAGCTTCGCCGGGCATACAGCGAGCGGGTCGGCCAATTGATGAGCCTGATGGCCAGGGAATTCAGCCCGCATACGGTCAATCTTGCCATGAGTCATATTTATGTTCTCGGCGGCGTCGAGTGCGATTCGGAGCGGCCGATCCAGGTCGGCGGCGCCTATACGGTGGACCCTTCGGCGCTGGCCGTCGGAGCATGCTACACCGCGCTAGGTCATTTGCACCGGGCGCAAGCCGTCAAGGGCGATGGCCTGATCCGGTACAGCGGCTCGCCGCTCGCTTACAGCTTCTCCGAGGCGGGACAGGCCAAATCGGTGACGATGGTGGACGTTGCTCCGGGAGGAACGCCGGTGGTGGAAGAGATTTTCCTAAGGAGCGGGCGTCCTCTCGTGCGCTGGAAGGCCAAGGGGGGACTGGAGGAAGTGTACCGCTGGCTGGATGAGGGAAGAGATCCGGACGCCTATATCGATCTGGAGATCTCCTTGACCGAGGCGATGGGCATGGCGGATATTCAGCGTCTTCGGAAAAGCAGGGACGGCATTATCCATATCCGGCCCGTATATCCGGAGATGGAGGCGCTCCTGCTTGAAACGGAGCGTTCGCAGCTTCCGCTACCGGAAATATTCCGCAAATTTTATCAGCGTCAGACCGGGGGCGGCGAGCCGGAGGAGCATCTGGTTAACCTGTTCCTGGAGCTCGTTGAGGAAGAGGATGCGGACAGCGGGGAGGTGCTGGCCAAGTGAAACCGATTTTGCTGAAATTATCGGGGCTTCAAAGCTACCGGGAACCGCAGGAGATTCATTTCGAAACCTTGTGTGAAGCCGGAATATTCGGGATCTTCGGTCCAACCGGCAGCGGCAAATCGACGCTGCTCGATGCGATTACCTTGGCGATGTACGGCAAAGTGGAACGGGCGGTAAACGGAACACAGGGCATTATGAATCATTCCGAGGACAGTCTGTTTGTATCCTTTACGTTTGAGCTTGCTTCCGCGAGCGGAGCGGAGCGCTACCGGGTGGAGCGGAGGTTCAAGCGGGTGAACGAACTGTCTGTCAGCAACACGGTGAGCCGGTTTATTCACGTCACAGCGGAGGGCGATCAGGTGATTGCCGACAAGCTGGCCGATGTTACCCGGACGGTGGAAGAGAAGCTGGGGCTGAAGATGGACGATTTCACCCGGGCTGTCGTTCTGCCCCAGGGCAAGTTCGCCGAGTTTCTGTCCTTGAAAGGCAGCGAGCGCAGGCAGATGCTCCAGCGCCTGTTTCACCTGGAGCGATATGGCGACCAGCTGGCCATGAAGCTGAGCCGGCGGGTGAAGGAGAACGATGCCGAGCTTAAGTTGGTGGAGGCCGAGCAGCAGGGGCTCGGAATGGCTGGCAAGGAGGCGGTTGCCGAGGCCGAAGAGGCTTTAGCAGCGGCTAAAACGCATGCGGACGCGGTGCGCAAGCAGTTGACAGCTGTCACGGAGCGGGCCGAGGCGCTGGGCAGAATGCGTGAGCTCGATCTGGAGAAGCGGCGGCTGGATAACAAGCTGGCGGAGCTTGCGGCGCAGGAGGATGAAATCCGCAGGCTGGAGCGACAGCTCGAGCTGACGGGGGCAGCGGCGTCCATGTTGCCGGCGCTGGAGACGTGGCGCGAGGCCGAGCGGCAATGGCAGAGCCGGCGCGAAGCAGCTGAGGCGCTTCGCGTTCGAGCCGCCGAGGCGGACAAGCTCGCGGAGGAAGCGACAGCCGCTGACGAAGCGGCCCAGGCGGTGCTGGCCGCAGAGGAGCCGAAGCTGGTGCTGCGCGCGGAGCAGCTGGAGCAGGCGGCGGAGCTGCAGCGAGCGCGCGATGCGCTGCGGGCTGAGCTGGCGCAGCTGGAGCGCCAGTTAGGCGAGACCCGGCAGCAGATGGATGATGTCGGCGGGCGGCTCCGCAAGGAGCAGGAGCTGCTGGAACGCGGCAGCAAGCGCCGGGAAGAGCTTCAGCAGCAGCTGAAGGGGCTGGAGACGCGTTCCGGTGAACGGCAGCTGCTGCATGCGGCAATGCAGAGGCGGCAGGCCGTGGAGGCCGCCGAGAAGCAGCTGAGCCAGGCTGCCATCGAGCTGAAGGAGCAGGAAGAGCGGCAGAAGCAGCTGGAGGCGAAGCGGGATCGGAGCGCTCGCGAGGAACAGTTATTGCAGCAGCAATACATACAGCTTGGGAAGCAGGCGAACCATTGCCGCTCGGCTGCGGCAGCCGCGGGCGAAAGCATCGTGCAGGCGGAGGAGGCTGTGCGGCGTCTTGCCGCCGAGTGGAATGCTGCGCAGCGCGAGAAGCAGCGGCACCTCCTGTCGTTGCAGCTGGCCGCCGAGCTTCGGGATGGTGAGCCTTGTCCTGTGTGCGGCAGCCTGTCTCATCCTCACCCGGCAATGGCGAGTGACGGCCGGGGCAATGAGGACGAAGAGCGCCGGGAGCGTCTGGAACGAGTCTCTGAGCAACTGCAGGAGGTTCGAATCCGCCTCACGCATTTGGTGAATGAAGCCGGTTTGATCGCTGGCGGTTATGGTGCAGAAGCAGATGCTGATTCATTGGCGAATGCTGCGCATCCACTCTCTCCAGACCTGTCTCAGCCGGCTGAAGAGGCGGCTCCGGCGCTCCTGGCGAATCTCGGAGCCGAATGTGATGTGGACCAGGTGGAGTTATATGCGGCCGCTGCCTTGGCAGCCGTGGCCTCAATAGCCAAGGATATCGCCGAGTGCCGGGAAGCGGGCGAGAAGGTCCAGCGCGCGCTCCTCTCCTGTCAGCAGGAGCTTGCAAAGGAGACTGCGGCGGCGGAGAGCGGCAGTCTGCTGCTGTCACAGCTGCGCGAGAGAGTGCGTGTGCTGAAGGGCGAGGTTGCGGAAGCGATCGACGCCTGGGCGCAGGAGAATCCGGAGCTGCCTCTGTCCGAAGCGGAGGAACGCTTCAGGCGCATGCAAGAGAAGGATGCCGAGGCCGAGTCGGTGAGGGAAGGGCTGGAGCGGAGCGTGCCTTTCCTGGAGGAAAAGGCGCAGCTCGTCAAGCATCTTGAGCAGGAGCAGCGCGAGCTTGAGAAGCGCTGGATTCAAGGAGAAGCGCAAAGACAGAGCAAATCGGATGTGTTAAAGGAGAAGGAAGAGCGGCTTCATGCTTGGATCGGAAGCCAGTCGGCAGAGCAGCTGCTGCGCGAATGTGTCGCCAAGCTCAAGTCGCTGAAGGAAACGGCAGAGCGTGCCCACCATCATCGCAAAACAGCGGATGAAACCAGGGCCGCAGCCGCGAAGGAGGCTGCGGTTGCGCAGCAGGCAGCCGAGTCTGCGGAAGAGCATGCCAAAGCCGCCCGGCAGCGCTGGGATAGTCTGCTGGAGTCCTCTCCTTTTGCCACTGAAGCCGGCGTGCTGGAGGCATGCCTGTCGGCTGAAGATAAGGAGCGCTCCGAGCAGCGAGTGGCCGCTCATCGGGACAGTCAGCGGGAATGGTCGCTGCGCCTGCGGGACGTAGAGCAGAAGCTCGGGGGCGTGCCGTTTGACGAGGCGCTATGGCAGCAGATCTGTCTGGAACAGGAGCAGCTGCGCCAAGCGGATGAGGCTGCGATACAGGCCAGAGCGAGAGCCGAGCGGGATGTTGAAGATCTCAGGAAGCGCAATGTCCGGTTTATGGAGCTGGAGGAGCAGCGGGCCGGCCTTCAATTGCAGGGCGAGCGGTTAGCCAAGCTGCAATCCTGCTTGCGCGGGAATGCGTTTGTAGAATACATCGCAGAGGAGCAGCTGATGCAGGTCAGTCAGGCCGCTTCCCAGCGCCTGCGCTTTCTGACCAAGCAGCGGTATTCGCTCGAGGTGGACTCTGGCGGCGGCTTTGTAATCCGTGATGATGCCAACGGCGGTGTCCGGCGTCCGGTATCCACCTTATCCGGGGGAGAGACATTCCTCACCTCGCTGTCGCTTGCGCTGGCGCTGTCAGCCCAGATTCAGCTGCGCGGACAGTACCCGCTGCAGTTCTTCTTCCTGGACGAAGGCTTCGGCACGCTGGATCCCGAGCTGCTCGACACGGTCATCACATCCCTGGAGAGACTGCATAGCGACAAATTGACGGTAGGCATTATTAGCCATGTGCCGGAGCTTCGTGCCCGTCTGCCCCGCAAGCTGATCATTCAGCCGGCGGAACAGGCCGGTGCAGGATCGCAGATCCGGCTGGAGAAAATGTAGCTATTGCAGCTTTGTCAAACCGGTGATAAGGATCACAGAAACAGCAACAACCCGCTGTTATAATACAGTTAAGCCGACATTCTAAGAAGTGCCTGCGAATGGATCGGACCAAGGGTCTCACCATAATCTTTCCCCGCCCTTGCTCCGCTTCATCGATTGCTGGATTGCTGCGATCCGGCCGGGCACTTCTCTTTTTTTTGCCGACAGAGGCAAACATTGGACGAAGCTATGGGCTTTCTTGTATGATGGGAGCATAAGAATGCTTGAAGGGGGACTTTCGAATGGATTGTCTTTTTTGCAAAATTGTGAAGGGTGAAATTCCATCAAACAAGGTGCTGGAAAATGATAACGTACTTGTGTTCCACGACATACAACCTGCGGCGCCTGTCCATGTGCTTATCATTCCGAAGAAGCATATTGCGTCGATGAACGATGCGGCGGACGAGGATTTCGCCCTGATCGGGGAGATGCACCGGGCCGCGCAGCAGGCAGCCGCGGAGCTGGGCATATCTGACAGCGGATTCCGCCTGATTAACAACTGCGGCCGCGATGGGGAGCAGACGGTGTTCCACCTGCATTATCATCTGCTCGGAGGGGCGAGATTGGGCGCGCTGACTGGCCTTTCTTCCTCTCACGGCTAATCTGAGTTAAGCTCGTTTAGTAGACCCTGGAAAGTCCGAACAGGCTGCCGGGGTTATTCCTGATGAGCCGGGGTTTAAAATAAAGCGCCCAAGGTTGACACCATATTTCAGTTTGCCCTATAATGAAGTTTGATGAACCGTGTTATTGCTCTTGGACGGTCTGGTCGGAGGGAGGGAAAACTGGTGTCTGAAACTAAAGTTCGCAAAAACGAGACAATTGATGCTGCACTTCGTCGCTTCAAGCGTTCCATCGCTAAGGATGGCGTATTGGCAGAAGTGAAGAAACGCAAGCATTATGAAAAGCCAAGCGTAAAGCGCAAGAAAAAGTCTGAGGCTGCTCGTAAGAGAAAGTTTTAGGAGGATCTGAACTAGCATGAATCTTAGCGAACGATTGAACGAAGATATGAAGCAAGCGATGAAGAGCAAAGACAAGTTCAAACTCTCCACGATTCGAATGGTTCGTTCGACGATAAAAAATCTTGAAATAGATTTGAAAAGAAGTTTGGATGACAGCGAAGTGCTTGATATTATAAGTCGTGAAATCAAACAGCGCAAAGATGCCCTCCAAGAATTTGATAAAGCGGGTCGTGACGATCTTGCCAGCGAAGCCAAAGCAGAAATTGAGCTTCTTAGCTCCTACCTCCCGGAACAGCTTACTGAAGAAGAAATTAAAGTCATTGTACAGCAGACCATCCAGGAAACCGGTGCTTCTTCAAAAGCCGAGATGGGTAAAGTAATGAGCGCTCTCATGCCGAAAGTCAAAGGGCGTGCAGATGGAAAGCTAGTCAATCAGGTTGTTCAACAATTTCTGTAACAACATAAGTGAAACACTCCTTGAATGCTCAAGGGGTGTTTTTTCTTTATAAACGGTCTGTTGCATGCGCGGTTCGACAGGGTAATCATGGCTGCACAAGCGAGGGAACGGTCCGGCTGTTTTTAATGGGTGATGTCAGGGTAATCTTTTTGAAACGAAAAGGGATGTAATCCGTAATATATGCCATAAGGCGGGAAGTTGCCACATACATTTATCCCGGGGAAGCAACACATATTATGCTTGTGAGTGGTGGGTGAACCTGTCAAACTATATGAAAAGGGAGGGGGAAAGATATTGAAAGCTGAACATGCGTCATCACGAATGCGTTTACGGCAAATCGCAGCCATGCTGTTGCTGGCTTTGATTACGATTGTGTACATAGGTCCTTTGAAGCCTGCCTCGGCCGCCAATATCGGCTCGGTATATGTCATTCCGGTTGACCAGCAGATTGAGCGTGGATTGACCAGCTTTATGGTCCGTGGCTTCAACGAGGCCAAGCAGATGGAAGCCGGGCTGATCGTACTGGAGATCAATACGCCGGGCGGACTTGTAGACTCGGCAGGCGAGATCGCCGAACTGATGCAGAGCACCACAATTCCGATTGTCGCTTACATTACAGGCGATGCGGCATCGGCGGGCAGCTATATCGCGCTGAACGCGGACAAAATTGCCATGGCGCGCGGCAGTATGATCGGCGCTGCCTACATGGCCGATATGATGGGCAATCCGGTAGAGGACGCGAAGATGGTCTCGTGGTGGAAAAGCAAGATGGCCAGCGCAGCCCAGGCTGCAGGGCGCGATCCCAAAATCGCCGAGGGCATGGCCGATCTTAACATCACGGTAGAGATGCCAGAGATCGGGAAGACCAAATCGCCGGGCGAAATTATATCGTTAACGGCAGAAGAAGCATTGACGCTCGGCTATGCCGACACCATCGCTTCAAGCACGGAGGAAGTTATCACCTGGATGGATTACTCCACTCAGGATGTGTTCCGCATGGAGCAGACGTTCTCTGAGCGTCTGGCCTCGTTCTTGACACATCCAGGTGTGATGACACTGCTGCTCTTTATCGGAATCGCAGGCGTCCTCATTGAAGTGATTGTGCCGGGCTTCGGTGTGCCGGGAATCCTTGGCGTTACGGCCTTTGTGCTCTATTTCTTCGGCAATTACGTAGCCGGATTTGCAGGCTGGGAGACCTGGCTATTGTTTATCATCGGGATTGTGATGCTGGCGATGGAGCTGTTCGTCCCAAGCTTCGGCATTCTCGGCATCATCGGTTCGGCTAGCCTTATCGTGGGCGTTGTCCGGGCAGCTTACAGCACGAAGCATGTCGCTCTGTCTCTAGGCATTGCCGCTGCGTGCGCGCTAGTGGCCGTGATCGTGGTTGCCTTAGTGTTTAAGGAGCGGGGCATTTGGCGAAAATTCATCCTGTCGGATAGCTTGACGAAGGAACAGGGCTACATTCCGAACGAGGAGCGAGGCACCTTGGTCGGTCAGATTGGCGTCAGCCTTACGCCACTGCGTCCTGCCGGTACGATGGAGCTGGAGGGGCGTCGGCTTGATGTGGTCACCCTTGGCGGCTATGTTGAAGCCGGAAAGTCCGTTCGCGTCGTTCATACCGACGGGACAAGAATTGTGGTTGAGGAAGAAAAAGGGTGAACTGTGCCTCATAATTGTGTAGTATTAAAAGAGCCAAGCCGGGCAGCAAGGCCCGGGTAAGAATTTAAACTTGATGTGGAGGGTGAACTAAATGGAATTTGATGGGTCTTTGGTTACAGTTTTGTTGATCGGGGTTCTAGCGATCATTGTGCTCAGCGTATTCTTCAGCTTCTTCCCGCTGATGCTCTGGATTTCGGCGCTCGCTTCCGGCGTGCGCATCGGGATTATTACGCTTGTTGCTATGCGTTTGCGGCGTGTTACGCCAAGCCGGATTGTGAATCCGCTGATCAAGGCAACAAAAGCAGGGCTTGGATTAACCATTAACCAGCTTGAAAGTCACTACTTGGCGGGCGGTAACGTTGACCGGGTAGTCAACGCTCTGATCGCAGCTCAGCGTGCGAACATTCCGCTGGAGTTTGAACGTGCGGCTGCCATCGATTTGGCCGGACGCGACGTGCTGCAGGCGGTGCAGATGAGCGTTAACCCGCGCGTTATCGAAACGCCGGTCGTTGCTGCGGTAGCGAGAGACGGGATTGAAGTTAAGGTAAAAGCACGCGTAACCGTTCGCGCCAACATCGATCGACTCGTCGGTGGTGCCGGTGAAGAAACGATTATTGCCCGTGTCGGCGAGGGGATCGTTACGACGGTCGGCTCCAGCGACTCGCACAAGGATGTACTGGAGAATCCGGATCTCATCTCCAGAACCGTATTGTCTAAAGGTCTGGATGCCGGTACGGCATTCGAAATCTTGTCCATTGATATCGCGGACGTCGATGTAGGTAAGAACATCGGTGCATACCTGCAGACCGAACAGGCGGAAGCCGACAAGCGGATTGCTCAGGCGAAGGCCGAGGAGCGTCGCGCAATGGCGGTTGCCCAGGAGCAGGAGATGAAGGCTCGCGTTGTGGAAATGAGAGCGCGCGTGGTGGAATCCGAATCGCAGGTGCCGCTGGCTATGGCTGAAGCGCTTCGCAGCGGACAGCTTGGCGTCATGGATTACATGAATCTGAAGAACATCGAAGCTGATACTCAAATGAGAGGCTCCTTCGGTAAAATGGGTGAGAACACGGATAACTCCGGCAACAACGGCTCCAAAAAATAATGAAAGAGCTGAGGTGAGCCGATATCATGAGTTGGATACTTGAAAATATCTATATCGTCGCGGTTATCGCCTTCTTTCTGATATCAGCGCTCGGCAAGCGAAATAAGGGCAATGAGAACAGATCCCCTCGCGTGCCGGGCTACGGAGGAGAAGGGGAGCATCGGGAGGCTTCAGGAAGGGCTGATGCTTATCCTGAAACATCCTATGGAGATGCCGGGCAGGATGGGTATGAGGAAGATCGCGGGAACGGGTATTCTCTGGAAAATGAGGAGCTCAACCGGGGCCATCAGGGGATGCACCGAGAGCCTGACAGCATGGATCGCCGCATGCAGATGATGCAGTCGGATCTGGACCGCATTCACTCCCAGCTGGACCGGATTGGTCTGGATGTGCCGGAAACGATTCTGGAGGTTACCGATACGGATGAGCAGATCGGAAGCCGTAGAAGCGAGCTTGCCGAGCAGGCCAGAAACGGCATAGTATGGGCAGAAATTTTGGGCCCGTCTCGCGCAAAGCGGCCGCTCGGGCGCCGCTAGAATCTGAAAATCCCAGCCAGTATGTCAATATACAGCAGTTTCCGCTTAAGCTGAATCTGAGGTCATTTCAGACCGACTCGACCGCCTTGTCACATGGTGACAGGGCGGTTTTTTTGTATGTACAGGCCCTGTTACAAGTCCCGATTGGCAGGGGACGATCTTGCTTGGCACAGGCGGAGCAGAATGGGCACATCGTCTGGAACCTTTTGCAGCTTCGATCTCATAAAATGGTGGTGTTCGGCATATGGATTTACAGTACAGGAAGGAGGAAGGCCTTCATATGTCCCGCATCAGCCGCAAGCTGCAAAATTTGATGCAAGAAGTGCTGGATCTGCCCCAGGATCTGATGTTCGATTTGCCAAGGTTGACGCTGATCGGCAATAAGGAGCTGCATATCGAGAACCATCGCGGGGTGCGCCATTTCTCCGATGAACGGCTAGTGCTTGCTTTGTCGCAAGGGTCGTTGGAGATCTCAGGGGCCGGTCTTTCGATTCAGGCGATTCAATCTCATGAAGTGACCGTCATGGGTACCATTCATCATATTCAGTATTCAGAAACGGGGGAGAAACCGTGAATATTCCGACAATGATAACGGTACGGGGATATCTTAAACTGGCCGTCCGCGGAGAGCGTGTGGAATTGTTTATCAACGCGTTGACGGAGGCGGGAATCCCGGTTTGGGATGTCAAGCCGACCGGAATGCATGCCGCGGAGATCAAGCTGCTTCTCCGGGATTTCTGGAGCCTCCGTCCCCTTCTTAAGCGGACAGGCTGCCGGACGAAAGTGATCGAGCGGAACGGGTTGCCCTTCCGCGCCCGCAATCTGTGGAGGCGAAAAGCTTTTGCTCTCGGGCTTGTACTGTTCTTTGCGCTGTTAACCGCCTTGTGCTCGATGGTATGGGATGTTCAAGTGGAGGGGAATGAGACTATAGCTGATGAGGATATACTGGCGGCTGCACAGAAGGAGGGGGTTTATCCTTTTCAGTGGATTTTTCGTCTTCAGCCGATGGACAAGCTGTCAACGAACATGACAGCCCGGCTGCCCGAAGCGTCCTGGGTTGGCGTTGAGCGCACCGGTACCCGCATCCGAATCCAGATCGCAGAAGCGGACATTCCCGAGAAGCCGCCGCTGATGAGCCCGCGACATCTGATCAGCACCAGAGATGCTGTGGTAACCCGCATATACGCCGAGAAGGGTCTGCCCAAGGTCCAGGTCAACAGCCGGGTGAAGAAGGGCGACATCCTCATATCAGGCGTTCTGGGCGATGAGGAAAATTCGCAGACCGTGGTGGCCAAGGGAGAGGTCAGAGGGCTCGTATGGCATGAATATGACATCGAAGTGCCCCTTGTCAAAAAACATAAGGTATACACCGGTCAAGACAAGGAGCGGGCTTACCTGGTGCTGGGAGATCGCGCCATCCAGTTGTGGGGGTACGGGGATATCGCCTATGCCAAGCACGAGATGCTGACCTTCTACGACCCGTTTACGTGGAGAACACGCCAACTGCCTTTCGGATGGATGACCGAGAAAATTATGGAGGTGACCGAGGTACAGCAGACCATCACCGCCGAGGAAGCCAGAACCGAGGGGATCGAAGCAGCTAAAAGGGATATTTTAGCAAAATATGGGGCGGATTCGCGATTTGTGACCCAAAAAATTTTGCATGATAAGAACGAGAATGGTAAAGTTTATATGAAAGTGCTTTTCGAGGTGGAAGAGACCATCGCGAAAGAACTTCCCATAGTATACAATCAAGGAGAATGAGGCTATTTGTCAGAGCAAAAGACCAGCATTCAAATTTTACTTCAAAGTGCGTCAGAAGGTCTGTCCCTATTTGGACCGCAGGATACGTTTCTGAAAATTATCGAAGAGGAAATTCCCGCCACGATCGATTCGCGGGAGGCTGTCATTACCATTCGGGGCAATCAGCGCAACGTCGAGAGCCTGCAGCAGCTGTTTGAGGTGCTGCTTGAACTTGTCCGCAACGGGTATATACTTACCGAGCGCGATGTGCTGTATGCTGCCGAGCTTGCCAAGGATCTGCGGGCAGATCAGCTTCTTGATCTGTTCAAGGGTGAGATCACAACCACTTACAGAGGCAAGCCGATTCGGGTCAAAACGATCGGACAGAAGCATTATGTGACGACGATCAAGAAACGGGACGTTGTGTTTGGAATAGGTCCTGCCGGAACGGGAAAAACCTATTTGGCGGTTGTGCTGGCGGTTGCTGCGCTCAAGGAAGGTTCTGTGAAACGGATTGTGTTGACCAGACCAGCGGTTGAAGCAGGAGAAAGCCTGGGCTTTCTTCCGGGAGACCTGCAGGAGAAGGTTGATCCTTATTTGAGGCCGCTATATGATGCTTTGTATGACGTCATGGGACCGGACCAGGTGGCCAAGGCGCTGGAACGTGGATTGATTGAAATTGCTCCGCTCGCTTATATGCGTGGACGGACGCTTGATGATTCGTTTATTATTTTGGATGAAGCGCAAAATACGACGCCGGAGCAGATGAAGATGTTTCTGACCAGGCTCGGATTCGGCTCGAAAATGGTCATCACCGGGGATGTCACCCAGATCGACCTGCCGCGCGGCAAAAAATCAGGTCTTGTAGAAGCCCAGATTGTGCTGAGCGGGATTGAGGAAGTCGGATTTGTAAGGTTTGCTGAACAGGATGTTGTACGGCACTCTTTGGTACAAAAAATAATCGTTGCATATGATAAAGCTGCAGAAAACCAAGATTAAAAAGGGGATTGTCGCTATGGCCTCCAAAGAACCATCGACGGACAAGTCCATACGGGCGAAAAACAATGGCTGGAAATATAGCGTGGCAACACGCTATATTCTGTTTTTGCTGCTCGCGCTCATTTTTTATATCAGTCTATCTTCCAAGCTGCTCCCCGAGCGCTATGATATTCAGGTAGGAACACGCAGCGAGAAAAGCATCACCGCCCCGATTCAAATCGAGGATAGCAAAGCTACGCTGAAAGCGCAGGAGGAAGCCGCAGAGCGGGTTCAGCCGATCTATACATACGTGCCGCTGCGCAATGATGTGCTGGTTACCCAGCTGCTGGAGCGGATCGAGCGGCTCAATCAGGACACGGATATTTCCACCCAGGACAAAATCTCCATCTACCGCGAGGAAATTCCACGGCGAGTGGATGACTTCGTTAAAAACTTCGTGTCCGCCAACCGGGGAAATGATGCGTATTCATCCGAGCTTCTGGAAGAAATGCTGCGTGTGATTGAACAGCAGACCTACCGGATCCCGGAGGAGACCTTCATTAAGATTCCTAGGCTGGATTCCGAGGATATCAGCCAGATGAAGGTGGTCGCTCGCGATATCGTGTCCAGTCTGATGAATGAAACGACCGATGCGCAGACGCCGCGGGCCAAGGTGGCGGAAATGGTCAGCACCAGCTCGCTGGACGACCGGACAGCGCGCGAGGTCGTTCAAGAGCTGGCGAGAGTGTCGATTACCGCCAACAAGTTCATGGATGAGGAAGCGACCAAGGAAGCGAAGGTGGAAGCCCGTGAGAATACGCCGCCTGTATTTATCAAGCAGGGCGATATTCTCGTGGAGCGGGGACAACTGATTACGCCAGAGCTTTATGAGCTGCTCGGGAAGAACGGGCTGCTCAAGGATGAGGTCAATTATTGGCCGGAGCTTGGGCTGCTGATATTCTCGATACTGCTGTCGCTCGGCATCTTCATGTTCATCAGGCAATCCAACGCTGGATATTTCAAGTTCAACAACTCGCAGCTGCTGATGATGGTGCTTATCTATGTCATTACACTGGTGTCGATGCATTTGGCCGGCTACCTGCAAAGTGACAGCCGGACCTATGTGGGATACCTGGCTCCGGTTGCTGTAGGTGCAATTCTGCTCACGCTGCTGCTGGAGATGTCATTGGCCTATTTCAATGTCATTATTTTCACCATTCTGGCCAGTGTCATTCTGAACGTCCAGCAGGGCGAGATATTTGATTTCCGTTTCGGCCTGTTCGCGGCGATCACGTCCTGTGTTGCGATCTTCTCGCTGCATCGGGCGAGTCAGCGCTCTACGCTGCTGAAAGGCGGAATCATGGTGTCTTTGTTCGGCACGCTGACCGTCTTTATGATGCTGCTGATCAAGGACGGGGAATGGACCGGAACCGAGACGCTGTATTCACTCGGGTTTGCGTTTGCCGGAGGGCTGCTGACCGCCATCCTCGTGATCGGGCTCATGCCGTTCTTTGAAGTGACCTTCGGCATATTGTCTGCCCTCAAGCTGGTTGAACTGTCCAATCCGAATCACCCGCTGCTGCGCAAGCTGCTGACTGAGACGCCGGGAACGTATCATCACAGCGTGATGGTCGGCAATCTGTCGGAGGCGGCTGCGGAGGCGATCGGAGCCGACGGACTGCTGTGCAGAGTCGGGTCGTTCTATCATGATATCGGGAAGACAAAACGTCCGATTTATTTCATCGAGAATCAGAACAACATGGAGAATCCGCACGACTCGATTGAGCCGAAGCTCAGCAAATCCATCATTGTGGCCCACGCCAGGGACGGGGTGGAAATGCTGAAGGAATATAAGCTGCCGAAGCCGATTCGGGACATCGCGGAGCAGCATCATGGCACGACCTTCCTGCATTACTTCTATCACAAGGCGCTGAGGCTGGCGGAAGAGCAGGGGGTCGAACCGGATTTCACCGAGGATGACTTCCGTTATCCGGGGCCGAAGGCTCAGTCGAAGGAAGCGGCGATCGTGGGCATTGCCGACAGCGTTGAGGCTGCGGTACGCTCGCTTCGCAAGCCGACGGTGGAGCAGGTAGAATCCATGATTGAGAAGATCATTAAAGGCCGCCTGGATGACCATCAGTTCAATGATTGTGATCTGACGATGAAAGAGCTGGACATTATAGCAAAAACATTAAAGGAAACCGTGATGGGCATCTTCCATTCCCGGATTGAATATCCGGAGGAAGTGAAGCGTCCGAATCCGAAGCCGGCTGCCGCTGAGGCGGAAGCTGGGCCGGATGGGGAGGCGCCATCCGCGTCGGAAGAGGACAAAAGAAGGAGCGTTTAGGAATGAGCCTGAAGCTGGTATGGAATAATGAGCAGGAACTATACGAGATACCCGAGGAATGGATCGTGATGCTGGAGCGGGTTTTGCAAAAGGCTGCGGAATCCGAAGGCGTCACGGAGGGCGAGGTCGATCTGACCTTTGTCGATGATGAGCAGATCCATGAGCTCAATCGGGAGTATCGCGGCATCGATCGGCCGACCGATGTATTGTCCTTTGCGATGCATGAAATGGCTGGCGACGAGCTGGAGATTATATACGAGCTGGACGAAGAAGATGAGGAAGCGCCTGTTCCGGATGCGCTCGGTGACATCGTCATCTCGATTCCGCGAGCCAAGCAGCAAAGCGAGGAGTACGGGCATTCGCTGGAGCGCGAGCTGAGCTTCCTGTTTGTCCACGGCTTCCTGCATCTGCTCGGCTATGATCATCAGGATGAGACCAGCGAAGCGGAGATGATGGGCAAGCAAGAGGCGGTTCTGGCAGCGCTGGGACTGACAAGATAGTGAAGCCGCACAGACATTCGTTGTATCGGACATTTGCCAATGCCGCTGCGGGCGTCGTGCATGCTTTCAAAACCGAACGCAATATGAAAATTCACGCTGCTGCTGCATTGATGGTATTCATTGCAGCAGCTTTGCTGCAGTTAGACCTGATCCGCTGGCTGTTCCTGCTGTTGGCCGTAGGGCTGGTCTTTACCGCTGAGCTGATCAATACGGCGATTGAAGCGGTCGTGGATCTGGTCTCTCCGCAGGTGCATCCTTATGCGCGGATCGCCAAGGACACCGCAGCAGGCGCGGTGCTGGTCGCCGCCATTGTGGCAGTTGGCATCGGCATTGGGGTGTTCTATGAGCCGATTAGAGGCTGGATCGGTTCATTATTGTAATGTTGCAGCCGGTTGATTCAGCTTTACCTATTTGAAGGGGGAACGATCCATGATCGAAGCGGGAATGTTGATGCAGGAAGCGATTAAAGCAAGGAGCAGAGCCTATATTCCGTATTCGAAATTCGGAGTAGGCGCTGCGCTTCTGGATGCGGAGGGTCGAGTTCATTTGGGTTGCAATGTTGAGAACGCAGCTTACAGCCCGACCAACTGCGCGGAGCGAACCGCTTTGCACCGGGCCATAGCCGACGGACACCAGCCTGGAAGCTTTCAGGCGATCGCGATTGTCGGTGATACGGATGGCCCATGCGCGCCTTGCGGGGTGTGCCGCCAGGTGCTGGTGGAGCTGTGCAAGCCGGACATGCCGGTATTTCTCGGCAATATGAAGGGAGATATTCAGGAGACCACGGTCAGCGAATTGCTTCCGGGCGCTTTCGGGCCTTGGGATTTGGAGAAATAAAACAACCAGGAATAGTGACACAGGAATATAGCGGAGGAATGTTATGCAGAACAAATCATTTAAATCGGGGTTCGTAGCCATTATCGGCAGGCCGAATGTCGGCAAATCGACGTTGATGAACCAGGTCATCGGACAGAAAATAGCCATTATGTCGGACAAGCCCCAGACGACGCGCAACAAAATTCACGGCGTATACACAACCGAGGATTACCAGGTCGTATTCCTGGATACGCCAGGTATTCATAAACGTCAATCCAAGCTCGGGGACTACATGAACCAGACTGCGCTGAGCACCCTCGGCGAGGTCGAAGCCGTGCTGTTTCTGGTGGATGCTTCGGAAGGCATTGGAGGCGGAGACCGCTATATTGCCGAGCAGCTGAAATCGATTCGGACGCCGGTCATTCTGGTGATGAACAAAATTGACAAAATCGAGCCCACGGCGCTGCTGCCGCTGATTGAGGAATACCGGGGACTTCATGATTTTGCGGAGATTGTCCCGATTTCGGCGATGCTCGGAAACAATGTCAGCACGCTGCTTGATCAGATTCGAAAGTATCTTCCGGATGGGCCGCAGTACTATCCTGAAGATCAGGTTACCGATCATCCGGAGCAGTTCGTATGTGCCGAGCTTATTCGTGAGAAGATCCTGCACATGACGCGGGAAGAGGTGCCTCACTCCATTGCGGTCACCATTGAAGATATGCGTGCCCAGGAGAATGGAACGGTGTACATTTCAGCTGTCATTTATGTGGAGCGGGATTCCCAGAAAGGGATCATTATCGGCAAGCAGGGCGCTCTGCTGAAACAGGTAGGCAAGCAGGCGAGAGAGGATATCGAGCGTTTGCTCGGTTCCAAAATCTTTTTGGAGCTGTGGGTGAAAGTTAAAAAAGACTGGCGCAATCAGGAACGGGTTCTTCGCGATCTCGGTTTTCATAAGGGACAATAAGAATCCGATCATCCACCGGGGCTATCGGGCGAAGCATGAGCCTGCCAACAATTGCATTTCATAAATTTGCGCCGGACGCACATCCTATTTTCGAAGATGCAGACGTCATTTCCGAAGAAAGGATGAATACGAATGCGAGATTTTTCGTGGAAGTATTTTACGATGACTGGAGATGTCGATGCTTATTTGCTGTATAAAGAAGTAGCCGGTTCAGAGCCGGAGCTTGCAGCGGCGTTCGCAAATGAAGAGGCGGTCCCGGATGAAGAAGACGAATAACCACTGGTTGCTTCAGGAATGGTTGGGGGAAGAAACATGCTATATCGGGCGGAAGGGATTGTCATCCGCAGCATGGACTACGGTGAAGGGAACAAAATCATTACGCTTTGTACCGAAAAGTGGGGGAAGGTAGGCGTGCTGGTCAGGGGAGCGAAGAAGGTGAAGAGCCGGCACGCAGCCCTGACGCAGCTGTTTACTTATGGCGAGTACGTATTCTTTCGCAACGGAACGGGACTTGGTACCTTGAACGCCGGGGAAATTATCGAGTCTCATCATTCCCTGCGTGAAGATCTGATCAAAGCGGCCTATGCTTCTTATGCCTGTGAGCTTCTGGACCGTGTGCTGCAGGATGAGGAGACGGGCGCTTTTTGGTTTCATCAGCTGAAAGCTTGTCTGATGTCGTTAGAGGAAGGGAAGGATCCTCAGGTTATCAGCAACCTGTATGAGATGAAAATCCTTCAAACGGCAGGCTATGGTCCGGAGCTTGAGGTGTGCGTATCATGCGGTCAATCGAGACCGGATGAGGACATGCTGCTCAGTCCCCATTTAGGCGGAGTGCTGTGCCGCCACTGCAAGCATTTGGACCCGCCGGCCATGAATATTTCGGTCAGGACGCTGGGGCTGCTGCGGCTGTTTGCTAGGCTGGATCTCAGGCGGCTCGGCAATGTGGATGTCAAGGACAGCACCAAAACGGAGCTGAAGCAGGCGATGCGGGCTTTGATGGATGCGCAGCTCGGACTGCGGCTGAAGTCGCGAAATTTTCTGGACCAGCTTGACAAATACAACATTTGACGTGAAGATAAGTTTAAGGTATTATAACTTTTACAGTTTACCTAATGAAGGATTTGGCAACAATCCGAAGCAATTGAATAACATGCGTTGAACGGGAAAGTAGTGAATTGATTGATCCTCTAGCGAGCCGGAGATGGTGAGAGTCCGGTGGATGATGTTCATGAACATGGCACCCGGGAGCATGATGCAATGCATAAAGCGGGCTCTGCAAGCTGTTGGCTAGGAAGCGACAGTTCAGGGCCAAGTAGGGTGGAACCGCGGGAAGCGTCAGCTCTCGTCCCTACGTCTGTACAACAGGCGTAGAGATGAGAGCTTTTTTGTTGTGCAGACTCGTACTTTGAGGATGATTGCATCGTCGAGCGGCGGTTCTCAGCCGGCAATCCTTATGGTGTGGCGGATCAGCTCCCATAAGGCATGCTGCGGGAACGGCAGTATCGAGGTTTGCAACTCCGGAACCAAGAAAGGAGTAAAATCATGAATTTCCAACAGATGATTTTGACGCTGCAGCAATTTTGGGCAGAGCAGAACTGTATCATCGTACAGCCTTACGACACGGAAAAAGGTGCGGGGACGATGAACCCGATGACGTACCTGCGCTCCATCGGTCCTGAGCCGTGGAATGTCGCTTACGTGGAGCCTTCCCGCCGACCGGCCGATGGCCGCTACGGGGAAAATCCGAACCGGCTGTACCAGCACCATCAATTCCAGGTTATTTTGAAGCCGTCGCCGGACAACATCCAGGAGCTCTATCTGGAAAGTTTGAAGCGTCTTGGCATCGATCCGCTGGATCATGACATCCGCTTCGTGGAAGACAACTGGGAAGCACCGACGCTGGGCGCATGGGGTCTTGGCTGGGAAGTATGGCTGGACGGCATGGAAATCACCCAGTTTACGTATTTCCAGCAGGTGGGCGGCATTGATGCGAGCCCGGTAGCCGTAGAGATTACATACGGGATGGAGCGGCTTGCATCTTACATTCAGGATAAGGAGAATGTGTTCGATCTGGAATGGGTGGATGGCATTACTTACGGAGACGTGTTCCATCAGCCGGAGTTCGAGCATTCCAAGTATACGTTCGAAGTTTCGGATGTGAAAATGCTGTTTACCTTGTTCAACATGTACGAGGAAGAGGCTAACAAAGCGATGAACCAGAACCTGGTCTTTCCGGCATACGACTATGTCCTGAAATGCTCGCATACGTTCAACCTGCTGGACGCCAGAGGAGCGATCAGCGTGACGGAGCGCACAGGTTACATCATGAGAGTCCGGAACCTGGCACGCCAGGTAGCGGCCACGTATTTGGAGGAGCGCGAGAAGCTGGGCTTCCCGCTGATCAAGAAAGGGGGCGCGGAGCATGTCTAAAGATTTGTTGTTTGAAATCGGGCTGGAGGAAGTGCCGGCCAGATTCCTTCGTGCAGCCATGGAGCAGCTGAAGGACAAAACCGTCCAATGGCTGGAAGCTTCCCGCATACCGTTCGGAGAGGTGCAGGCTTACGCAACGCCTCGCCGGCTTGCCGTATGGGTGCGTGATGTCGCGGAGAAGCAGGAGGATGTCAGCGAGGAAGTGAAGGGGCCATCCCGGAAAATCGCGTTGGACGAGAACGGGCAGTGGAGCAAGGCGGCGCTTGGTTTTGCAAGAAGCCAGGGCGTAGAGCCGGACAGCTTCACCTTCAAAGAGCTTGGCGGTGTAGAATACATCTACGTTACGAAGAACAGCGCCGGCGTTCAGACCCAATCGATTTTGGCTGAAGGGCTGCTCGGCGTATTAACGTCGATGACCTTCCCGAAAAATATGCGCTGGGGCGGTCATGAGTTTAAATTCGTGCGTCCGATCCGCTGGCTTGTCGCTCTATTTGGCAGCGAGGTTATCAACCTTGAAATTACCGGCGTTCCATCAGGTAACGTAACCCGGGGACATCGCTTCCTGGGCGGTGAGGCGGTTATTCGTGAGGCTTCGGCTTATCGCGAGACGCTCCGCAGTCAGCATGTTATTGTTGATGTGAACGAACGCGAAGAGATGATTGTATCCCAGATTCAGGCACTGGCCAAGGAGAAGGGCTGGAATATCGCCATTAAGGACGATCTGCTGGAGGAAGTGCTGTTCCTGGTTGAAACGCCTACGGTGCTGTACGGTTCCTTCGATCCGTCCTTCCTGGAAATTCCGCAGGAGGTGCTCATTACCTCGATGCGCGAGCATCAGCGCTATTTCCCTGTTCTGGACAGCCAGGGACAGCTGCTGCCGTACTTTGTTACGGTACGAAGCGGGGACAGCCGCTCGCTTGAAGTAATTGCCAAAGGAAATGAGAAAGTGCTGCGCGCCCGCTTGTCAGATGCGAAGTTCTTCTATGAAGAGGATCAGAAGCTGCAGATCAAGGACGCCCTTTCCAAGCTGGAGAGCATTGTATTCCATGAGGAGCTGGGCACGATTGGAGACAAGGTGCGCCGCATTCGCCGCATTTCCGATGCGCTGGCTGCGAAGCTGAACGCTACCGGGGATACCGCCGATTCGGTGAGCCGGGCCGCGGATATTTGCAAATTCGACCTCGTAACCCAGATGGTCTACGAATTTCCGGAGCTGCAAGGCGTGATGGGCGAGGATTATGCCCGCAAGGCTGGAGAGAAGGAAGAGGTGGCCAAGGCGGTATTTGAGCATTATCAGCCGCGCTTTGCCGGGGATGCGGTACCGACGACACAGGTGGGCTCCATCGTCAGCATAGCGGATAAAATCGATACGATTGCAGGCTGCTTCTCCATCGGAATTATTCCGACAGGGTCGCAGGATCCGTATGCGCTGCGCCGTCAGGCTCAAGGGATCGTTCAGATCATACTGGAGCACAAGCTGCCGATCACGCTGTCGGAGGTGTTCACGATTGCGCTCGACGTGCATCAGAACATCCGGGCGCTGAAGCGCTCGGCGGACGAGATCCGCAAAGACTTGTACGAGTTCTTCGGGCTGCGTGTGAAGAAGCTGCTGTCCGAGCAGCAGCGGTATGATGTCGTGGATGCCGTCATTTCCGCTGGCTTCGACCAGGTGGTTTCGGTGGTTTCGCGCGGGCAAGCCTTGATGCAGGCCGTCACGGAAACCGATGATTTCAAAACGACGGTTGAATCGTTCAACCGGGTCAGCAATCTGGCTGCTAAAGCCGGAAAAGCAGCGGTGAATCCGGAGTTGTTCGTGGAAGCCGAAGAAGGGCGTCTGTATGAGGCGTGGAAGACGGTCCGCGAGCCTTACCTGGCTGCGCTTGAAGCAGCAGACGGCGTGCGCGCACTGGCCCTGCTTGGCGATATGAAGGCGCCGATTACCGGATTTTTCGATTCGGTGATGGTTATGGCCGAGGATGAAGCGGTCCGGACGAACCGGCTGGCGCTGCTGTCAGGCATTGACAGCGACCTTAAAAAGTTTGCGGATTTCACTAAATTGGTGTGGTCATAAGAGCTGCGCAACCATTCTTCGGAAAGCAGAACGAGCGGATGTTGCAATCGCCAAGGATAGTGACAGCATAACGGACGAAATGCTATAATAGTGTGCTCAATGAAAGCGGAGCCCGTGTTTAGGCGCGGGATGCCGCTTTCGTCATGCTACGACGGTTGATCATCGGGCTTATTCTTTTGCCGGGTGTTTATTTATGAAGCAGGATTTTAATCCGCTAAACAAGTATATAATAATATTTAAAGATGTTGTTCTGAATGAAGTTTCATGAAAGCGGGTAAGAAATGCAGTAAATACTGCGCTAATCGTATGGCTGAGAAGCAGGTGAGGCGAATGAACGAGGCTACGGGGACACGGATTGTAGTTGACGGGGACGCATGCCCGGTCAAGAAGGAGATTGCTGAGACCGCTCGCGTTTTTGGCGTGCCTGTGGTTCTTGTGTCGTCTTACGATCATCTGCTGCAGGCTGAAGAAGGCGTTGCTGTCGTCAAGGTGGACCGAAGCGATCAAAGCGCGGATCTGTATATCGCCAATCATATTCACCGCGGGGATGTTGTGGTGACCCAGGATTATGGACTGGCTGCGCTTGCACTGGCCAAGGCTTGTCATGTCATATCGTTTCGCGGGCGCCTGCTTCGCAATGAAGACATCGATTTTCTCCTGGATTCCAGACATCATGCGGCGAAGGCCAGAAGGTCTGGGAAATACGGCAAAGGTCCTCGCAAGCTGCTTGATGAAGACCGAAGTTTTTTTCAACATAAACTGACAAAACTTTTAACAGAGTTGCAGGAGAATGTCCACTTGTAGCGAATACTTATTTACGTGCTAACAGAGATGAAGGTGGTTTGGATGAGTACCGGACAAGGCGGTATTCCGGATGAAGTCATCGAGGCGGTGCTAGCCAAGGCCGATATTGTGGATACGGTCAGCAGATACGTGAACCTTACGAAGCAGGGGAAATACTTAAAGGGCTTATGTCCCTTCCATTCGGAAAAGACCCCATCCTTTACGGTTACGCCGGAGCGCCAGATTTTCTATTGCTATGGCTGCGGTAAAGGCGGAAACGCCATTAAATTCAGAATGGAAATCGAAGGATTCTCCTTCCCCGAAGCCGTTAAGACCATGGCCGAAGAGAATGATATCTCGATGCCGGAAGGGCAAGGGGTTCCCGTAATTCCTCGAAATCCGGAGAAGGAACGACTGCTGGAAGCTTATGAGCTGAGCGCCAAGCTGTATCACTTCCTGCTGAAAAATACCGAGCACGGCACGGAAGCGATGCGGTATTTGCGATCCCGCGGGATGAGCGACAAGATGATCGATCAGTTTCAGATCGGTTATGCGCCGGACCGCTGGGACACATTGGTACAATTTCTTGAGAAACGATCATTTGACCTGAAGGAGATGGAGAAGGGCGGTTTATTATCCGCGAGACATGAACAGGACGGGTATCTCGACCGCTTTCGGGGACGCATTATGTTTCCGATTCATGATCGTACGGGCAATGTGATCGCTTTCGCAGGAAGAATTTTGGGGGAAGGTCAGCCGAAGTATTTGAATTCCCCGGAAACGCTGCTGTTTAACAAAAGCCGCACGTTGTACAATCTGCATCAGTCGAAAGCGTCCATACGCAAATCGCGTCAGCTTCTTTTATTTGAAGGCTACGGAGACGTCATTTCGGCTTGGGAGGCAGGCTACCACAACGGTGTGGCCACCATGGGCACTTCGCTTACCGAGAATCAGGCGGCATTGATGAAGTCGATCGCCGACGAAGTCGTTATCGTGTATGACGGGGACAAAGCCGGAATGGCTGCGGCCATGAAAGTGATACCGCTGTTGGAAGGCGTAGGCCTCAGGGTGAAAATTGCTTTGATGAGCGATGGTCTCGACCCGGATGAATACATCCGCAAATTCGGGGCTGAACGATTCAGACATGTGATGGAGACGGCTGTCTCCACGACAAAATTTAAACTTATATATTTAAAGAAAAACCATATACTGCTAGAAGAAGATGGCAAAATTGCTTATGCCAAAGATGCGCTTCCCATTATCGCCGCTTTGCATTCCTCAACCGAACGGGAAGTTTATTTGAGGGAATTATCATCCGAGTTGAATCTTTCGTATGAAAGCCTCAAGCAGGATTGCAACCTGCTCAGGCAGTCCATGCAAAAAAAGATGGGGGATGGGGATAATAAGGGAAATCGGTGGAATAATGGTAGGCATAAAAAAGGGAGTCAGCCTGCACCTGTCCTTCTACCCGCATATCATGCAGCAGAACGAAGGCTGCTGTCCCTGATGCTTCAGGATGCAGAGGCCGCACGTTATGTAGGCGAACACCTCGGGGAATCATTTAATATTGAAGATCATGCAGCCATTGCTGCTTATCTATATGCTTATTACGCACAGGGGAAAGCTCCGGATATCAGCCGCTTTATGTCATCTCTGCACGATGATCGTTTGGAGAAGACGGTCAGCTCGATCATGATGATGGAAGCGCCGGCGGACTGGAATGTTCAAGTGCTTGACGACTGCATACGAGAAGTGAAGAAGTACCCCCAGCAGAAATTGATCGATCAGAAAAAAGAAGAAATGATTGCGGCGGAACGCTCCGGTGATTATTTGCGAGCCGCCCAAATTGCAAGTGAGATTATCGCCCTAGAAAGACAATGAAGGCCAAGCTTTACTGTTTCTAGGGAGGAGGGAGTCGAAAGATGGCGAATGATCAGCATACTGAACTAGAAACGGATTTTACGCTGGATCAGGTAAAGGAACAACTAATTGAACAGGGTAAAAAGAGATCCGTATTGAGTTATAAAGATATTATGGAAAAGTTGTCGCCATTTGATCAGGACACCGAGCAGATTGAGGAGTTCTATGAGCAGCTTGCCGATCTGGGCATTGATGTGGTGAATGAGAATGACGATGACGGAGCTCATCGGCCAGATGATGAGTCTCATGATAACGAGGATTTTTCGTTCGACGATGAGCTGGCGCTGCCGCCGGGCATTAAAATCAACGATCCAGTGCGGATGTATCTGAAAGAGATTGGACGCGTGCCGCTCTTGTCTGCGGATGATGAGATTGAGCTCGCGAACCGTATCGAGCAGGGGGATGAGGATGCGAAGCGTCGTTTGGCGGAAGCGAACCTGCGGCTCGTTGTCAGCATCGCCAAGCGTTACGTGGGCAGAGGGATGCTGTTCCTGGACCTCATTCAGGAAGGGAACATGGGTCTTCTGAAAGCTGTTGAGAAATTCGACTACAAAAAAGGGTTCAAGTTCAGCACTTACGCGACCTGGTGGATTCGTCAGGCGATCACTCGCGCGATAGCCGACCAGGCAAGAACGATTCGGATTCCTGTGCATATGGTGGAGACGATCAACAAGCTGATTCGTGTCTCCAGGCAGCTGCTGCAGGAGCTCGGACGTGAGCCGTCCCCTGAAGAAATCGCAGCAGAGATGGAGCTAAGCGTCGAGAAAGTTCGTGAAATTATGAAAATTGCCCAAGAGCCTGTGTCGCTCGAAACACCGATCGGTGAGGAAGATGATTCCCACCTTGGCGATTTCATCGAAGATCAGGAGGCTCTTGCACCCGCCGATGCGGCAGCCTATGAGCTGCTGAAGGAGCAGCTGGAAGACGTGCTGGATACGCTGACAGAGCGCGAAGAGAACGTGCTGCGCCTTCGGTTCGGTCTGGACGATGGTCGCACCAGAACGCTTGAAGAAGTCGGTAAAGTGTTCGGCGTTACGCGTGAACGGATCCGGCAGATCGAGGCCAAAGCGCTTCGGAAGCTGCGGCATCCAAGCCGAAGCAAGCGATTGAAAGATTTCCTCGAATAACGTGATTCCTGGGACCTTCTGCATGATGGCAGCAAGGTCTTTTTCTTTCCGTAGCGGCCAGGAAATTTAGTTCGTTATGGAAATAATTCCTTCATTTGCTTTTAATTGTAGCTCTTTTCAACAGGCATTGCAAATGATTGAAGTCATTCCTGGCTGGGAAAATATTGAAAACTTGAAGGCGGAATTTAGAGGGTTTGCAGTTTGTTGTAGGGCCTGGTACGGTAATTTTATGGACAATCGTCAATAATTTAATGAATGGTGTGTGGGAATGATTGTGAAGCTATCAAGAAGATTACAGCTCATACTTGAGCAGATTCCGGCCGGGAGCCGCCTGGCCGACATCGGGTCGGATCATGCGTTGCTGCCTGTCGCTGCGGCACAGCAGGGCGTGATAGTATCGGCGGTGGCCGGGGAAGTGAATCCCGGGCCTTATGAGGCTGCCCTGAAGCAAGTTAAGGAATCCGGGATGACAGAAGTTATCCACGTTCGCAAAGGGGACGGCCTCGACGTCATCGCCCCTGGTGAGGCGGATGTGATAACGATTGCGGGCATGGGCGGCAGCCTTATTGCGGCTATACTGGGCCGCGGAGTAGACAAGCTGGCCTCGGTGCGCCGTCTGGTGCTTCAGCCTAACGTAGGCGAGGATACGCTTCGAGTCTGGCTGCATGAACGGGGATGGGTTCTCATTCAGGAACTGATCCTGGAGGAGGACGGCAAGATCTACGAGATTTTGGTAGCTGAGCCGGAGTCCGCTGCGGCGATCTCCAATGATGAGGTTTACCAGGAACGTGTGCTGCCCGGAGGGTCCATGCTGACTCGGGAGTGGCTTCTTCGGTTCGGCCCTTGGCTGACCCGGAAGCCGGAACCGGTGTTTTATGACAAATGGAGATTAGAGCTGGACAAGATGGCACGTATTCTGGATTCATTGTCTCGCTCCGAACTTCCGGCAGCAGCTGAGAAAGCAGAGGATATGAAAGCAGAAATGAATGTCATTCAGGAGGTGCTGGCATGCTTGCCAAAGGACAAACGGTAATTCAATATATGGAGCAGCTTGCTCCAAAGCAGGTCGCTGAACCCGAGGATCGGATCGGCCTTCAGCTCGGAACGCTGCAGAAGGAGATCAAGACCGTGCTCGTAGCGCTTGATGTGAACGAGGAGGTTGTGGATGAGGCCATTGAGCTGGGTGCAGAGCTGATCATTGCTCACCATGCCATCATCTATCGCCCGCTGAAGCAGCTGGTGACGGATTCTCCGATGGGAAAAGTATATGAGAAGCTGATCAAGCATGACATTGCTGTCTATGTCAGTCATACGAACCTGGATGTGACCGAGGGCGGCATGAATGATTGGATGGCCAAAGCGCTCGGGATCGTAGATACGTCGCCGATTCATGACCTGCACAATGAGCAGCTGTCCAAGCTGGTAGTCTTTGTTCCGAAAAGTCATCACCAGGAGGTGCTCGATGCCGTGCTGGGCGCCGGCGCCGGCTGGATCGGCAATTACAGCCACTGCAGCTTCAACATTGAAGGGTTTGGCACCTATATGCCGCGAGAGGGAAGCGACCCCTATATCGGCTCCCATGGCAAGATAGAGCGGGCTGACGAAGTGCGGATCGAGACGATTGTTCCGCACGGTGTCCGCCATAAAGTCATTCAGGCTATGCTGAAGGCCCATCCGTATGAAGAGGTGGCCTATGACCTGTACCCGATGGATCTGAAGGGCCGATCGCTCGGGCTCGGACGGGTAGGGAAGCTGAAGGAGCAGATGACCCTGGCGGAGCTGGTCGAAGTGGTGAAAGAGAAGCTGGACGTTCCTCACGTGCGTGTCGTAGGGGAACCGGACCGCGTGATTCGGAAAGCAGCGGTCATCGGGGGCTCTGGCGGCCGATATATGAGCAAGGCACTATTCCGCGGGGCAGACGTGCTTGTCACCGGCGACATAGATTATCATACGGCTCAGGACGCACTGGCGGCCGGCCTGACGATGATTGATCCGGGGCATAATGCTGAGAAAATTATGAAGGCCAAAGTGGCCGAGTGGCTGCAGCAGAAATTCCAGGATGGAAAATACGAGACCCAGGCCGTTCCGTCTCAAATCAATACGGAGCCATTCCGGTTTATGTAACGCGGGGTGCGGCATTATTTTGAGCTATTACCAATCTTTTGTGTCTTGTGCCGCCTATCGAATTCCTGTATAATATGAACGTCGTCCGGAAAGTTTGACAGACAATCGCTGGCGGTGTTTCACCGCGAGAGGAAAGTCCGGGCTCCACAGGGCAGGGTGCTGGATAACGTCCAGTCAGCGCGAGCTGAAGGATAGTGCCACAGAAATGGACCGCCGATGGCTGCTGTATGGCAGCACAGGCAAGGATGGAACCGAGGTGTAAGAGACCCCGAGGAACGCTGGCGACTTCGTTCCTGGTAAACCCCACCTGGAGCAAGACCTAATGGAACGCAGTCTCTTTCGAGGAGACAGCCTTTGCCCGAGGCGCGTTCGGGTTGGTCGCTGGAGCCTATCAGTAATGGTAGGCCTAGATAGATGATTGTCGCTTCATGTGGCAGGGTAGTTCCCGTTATGACCACCAAGAGCACAGAACCCGGCTTATGGCAAACTTTCCTAACTGCAGACGGCCTCTACAATTTTTATGAATAACATGAAATGAAGCGCACACTTCCTGCGCCCGCTTGGGTGCAAGAGGTGTGCGCTTTTACCTGTTCTTGAAGAAGATATTGTTAAAGGGACAAACGTCCATACCAAATGGCCCCTGGTCTAATAAGCTGTAATCATCAAAGGAAAGGAGATGCTTAAATTATGTCCTATGGAAAAGGATGCCCTGGGCAAGGATGCCCGACTGTATCACCGATCGTGTGCGACCCGATTGTCATCGTGAGAGATCACTATGTTCCGCAGCTTGTTCCTGTCATACATCCCATCAAAGTGGTAGACAAGGTGCACTGCTGTCCGGTTGAGCAGCATTTCTACACGTATGAGGAGACCGGTCCTGTTGGCGTAGGCGGCCCTGTCGGCCCTGTCTCTGTATCCGGAACGAAAGCAGCCAAGAAGCGTGCAGGCAGCCGCGCCCGCAGAAAGCGTTAATCGGTACGGGTTCGCATTTGCCTAAAGGCGCTGAATTGACAGCATCAAGCAGCCTTTGCCGGTATGGATGGCAAAAGCTGCTTGAACGGTCGGTCATTGTTAACGCAGACGCCGGAGTTCTTCCAGCAGGCTGTTAATGACATTTTGCGGCCATAATTGAACGGGAGTTTGGCTATTTCCCGCCGCTGCATTCAGCGCCTCATAAATGTCGATCTGGCCACTTCCGTAATATTTATCCCTTCCTCTGTTGCCCAGATCAATTGTGTACGTGGTCATGAGCTCCATCACTTCCCGATTCGTAAGCTCCGGATTCAGGGACCGAAGAAGTCCCGCCATAGCTGCAGCATGGGGACTCGCCATTGAGGTGCCCGAAAGCGCGGCGTACTGGTTCCCCGGAAAGGTGCTGGCGATATTGGTTCCCGGTGCGGCAATGTCGATATAATCGCCATAGTTGGAATACTCGGCGCGATTCATATTGGCATCCGTTGCCGCTACGGCCAGCACCTCGGGGTAAGCCGCCGGAAATCCGGGGCGCTCGGTATTGTCATTACCCGAGGCGGCGATCAGGACCACGTCACGGTCATAGGCGTACTTAACCGCTTCATGCAAGAACTGGGAGTCAGCATAATTGCCGAGACTCATGTTGATGACCTTCGCACCGTGATCGGTTGCCCAAATAATCCCTTCGGCGACCGCATAGGTCGTTCCGGTGCCTGAGGCGTCCAGTGCCTTGACGGGCATAATTTTGTTATACCAGCTGATGCCTGCCACACCCTCGCCGTTATTGACCAGAGCCCCGATGATGCCAGCCACATGCGTTCCATGCCCTACATCATCCATCGGTTGTTGTTCCGGATCAACAACGTTGTATCCTTCAACGAATTGACCGTCCAGATCGGTATGATTCAGGTCAACCCCGGTGTCAATGACGGCGATGATGACATCCTCGCTCCCCTTGGACAGATCCCAGCCGCGATTCGTTTCAATGGCCGGCAAGTTCCACTGATACTCCGAGAACAGAATATCATTCGGTATATTGACCGTTTCGCTGTTGGCTGCGCCAGATCGGGAACGGGCCGATTGACGGGGAAGATCATTGGTTAAATAAATATAGTGAGGCTCGGTATATTTCGGCTGCCATTTCTTCTCGAAATATTGACGCAGCCCTTTATAATCCAGGCGGTTGGAACGAAATACATAAGCATATCCGAGCTTGCGGGGCTTGCCGCAATCGATGTCTTTGGAGATGGCTTCAAGCTCTTGCTCGGACGGCGGATTCCGAAAGGAAACCACGATTTCATTTTCGTAAAAATGGCTCGCTTTTTCGTTGTCATGGCCAGTTTTCACAGTGATGTCGCGCAGGGTGTCCGCATGGATCGACTCAACCCGGAATTTACCTTCCTTCGGATACGGAATCAGACGCAGATTACGTTTCTGGTGATGAGACACCTTCTGCAGCACCGCTTCATTGATCAATGCGGCTGCACCGATCTTCCTGTCAGCGGAAGGCTCGGCCACGATCACGTAGGGCTGTCCACCCACGGTGAATTTCGGTGATTCGTAGGCTTCTCCGCGCTTGAGCTTCTGCCGGGCCTTCTTGAAATGATGGTTAATCAGCTCCTGATCCTGCGGTTTCAGCTGCGGAAGTTTACCGTTCACATCTGTCGCTTGATTGCTATCGAGCTGGAACCACTTGACTTGGACAAAATGCGGATGAGTACGCTGCTCTTTTGCGGCATACGACTGAATTTGGCCGGGCTTGCGCAATTGGCTGTTGTTTGCCATGGCCCGCAAATGCTGCCTCGCATCCTGACGGTTCAATCGGTCTGTTGCAAGGATGTCGTTATGAACGGTGGATTGCTTGATTGTTTGTTCCTGATGGGGCGTCACCGCTCGGGGTTCTTCCTGGGCGGCCTGCCTAGGGCCTGGCGTTCCGGGCGCTCCGGGCGTATACAGGAAAAACATTAAGATGCCCACCGTAGCGGAGATGCCCGCGATCGTCCATAATAGGCGTGATCTCACAGTTGCTTCCTCCAATCCGTAATTCGTTGATGTGCTCTTAGCGTGGGAAGAGGAGCGCTATTTTATGCGTAAGATGCTTCGGATCAGGCTTGTTTTCTGTCGGGTCGAAGCCGGATAAAATATCCTTGAAAGTGTATTCATTATAGGGATTTCGTTAAGCCGGAAATTGTGATAGGATAATATTTAATAGAATGACCGACGGCTTCGGCCGAAGGTTTACGACCATTTAAGGGGGAGCTACCGTAATGCCAGCAGACAATCTTCAAAAGTTATGCTCAGACTCAAGACAAAAGTTGAAATCTGCTATTTCGATCATGGAAGCATTTTTGAATGAACATGCGTTGCCTCAATTGGTTCAGGATGAGGATGAAGAGACCGCTCATTTCTACAAAGGATTTCTTTCGGATGTTCGCCATCTGCTTGTGTTTTCGGAGGTTTCCTATGAAAAGCTTGGCGTCGTCGAACGTCGCCCTAATTTTGATGCCGAATTTGCCGAGAAGGCTTTGTATAACTTGTATCATCGCTGCGTGAACAATTTCTTTTACCCGAAGAATGAAAGCTACTCCGAGGATGGCCGTTACGCCTATACAGGGCAGGATGCCATTCGTTTCCGCAAAAAACCGGTGCGTCCGGCTCGGGACGTTATTATGAGCATTACCAAAATTTTTGAAGAGCTGCGCGATGATCTGGCTTATTACGAGAGCGATTATCTGACCGAGCGTCGCTTGCAATCGGAAAGAAACCATGCCTAGACGGCAGATATACATCTAACCTTATATCGATTATGATCAACCGGATTTGCAGCAGGCTATAAGAGGCCTGTTTGCAGGTCCGGTTTTTGCATTTGACCGAAGATTGCTGCGGTTAACACCAACTGACAATTCGGATTGTGCATACGGGGGTACCGCTGGGGAGAAAATGTTGACGAGGTGATGCAAAATGGCCATCGATGCCAAAACATTGGTTAAATGTAGTGTAAGCAACTGTCACTATTGGGGAGAACAAAATGTGTGCAAAGCCGATACGATTATGATTGAGATTGACCGTCATGCCGACGTGAAGCTGAATGAAGAATACGGGGAAGAGACGTTTATGAACAACCACCGCGATGTGGCCGAGCAATCGTCTGCCACCTGCTGCTTGACATTTAAGCCGAAGAAATAGGCGATGATCACCTTACAGGAAATGGAGGTCAAATCATGGATCAAAAAAGACGCAACACAGGGATGAAGGTCATCGAGGGGAAGCGTCACCGGGTTGATTTCCCGCGCAAAGATCATCGTGAGGAATTTTCAGCTGAAGTCGCGTCTCCTGTGCAAACTTACGAACGGAAGGAAGAGGTTCGGGAGGCTTCACCGGAAGCAGATCTGAGTACAGGCAGAACTGTCGGATATGTCGGACTTGTACTAGGGATTATCTCCTTGTTCATGTGGTCTGTCATTCTTGGCCCGATCGCTGCTGTAGTTGGTTACTATGCTTATAACAAAGGCAGCCGAACGATGGGAGCTTGGGGGATTGGCCTCGGCGTGCTCGCAACGCTGAGCTATTTTATCCTGATTCCATTTGCCCGTTAACGGCAAACATTAAAGCGACAACGCTTATTCACATTTCTTCTCGGCTGAAGACAGGTTAACTGCCTGGTCTTCGGCTTTTTTTCATCTGGAATGGCATTCCAATAGGTGTTACATAAATTTAACGAAATGGTATAGCAGATTGTACCAAAACGATGTAAAATAGATTTTAACAATCATAACGGGAGAGAATGTGATCCATATGATGCAAATCGATCCGGTAACCTATGTTCAAACGACAGCAACCCAGCGGGCCACGCGTTCCAGTACGGAAGAAACGGCGGTCCGGTTCAGCGATGTTCTTCAGCAAGCGGTGAACGAGGAATCCTCGGAGCAGACTGCCCGACCGATTCGTAGCCTGCCTCCTGGCGTCACTTACGAGGACGGACTGCTGTGGCAGCAACTCGGGAAGATAGACACTTCCATGGAGCGTGTACAGGATTTCCAGCCGGAGAACACCCGGTATACGAGCTTTGAGGAACTCATCACAGCAGCAGGTGAACGATATGGCGTTCCGGTTTCTTTGATCAAGTCGGTTATTCAGATCGAATCGGCTTTTAATCCGAATGCCGTTTCCCACGCGGGTGCCAAAGGCCTGATGCAGCTCATGGACGGCACGGCCAGAGGGCTTGGTGTCAGCGATTCATTTGACCCGGTGCAAAATATTGACGGCGGCACGCGCTATCTGTCCAATCTGCTGCAAAGATTCGGCGGTGAGGTGGCCGTTGCGCTGGCTGCGTACAATGCGGGACCTACTCGCGTAGCATCGCTCGGCATCACGTCGAACGAGGAGCTTATGGCTAACCTCCATGCTTTGCCGGCAGAAACGCAGGCGTACGTCCAGAAGGTCATGGATGCGCGGCGGAGTTATACCATTTAGGATATCATTGTTGAATAATGAGAAGTCGGGGATCAAACGAGAAGCATATCCCATCTGCCTGTTTGGGCGGGGTGCGCTTTACCGTTTGATCTTTTTGTGTAAATATATAATTCTGGACGAACTTTAAAGGATGGACGAAAGGGGATAATACCTTTGATATATTGGGATCACGCAGGAACAACTCCCCCGGATGACGACGTTGTGAGCACGATGGCTGAAGTGATGAAAAAGCATTACGGCAATCCATCGGCCTTGCACCAATACGGGGAGGAGGCTGCGAAGCTGCTGAAGAAAGCACGCGAGGTGTGCGCGGCAGCGCTGGAGGCGGAGCCTTCGGAAATTGTGCTGACCTCCGGTGCAACCGAAGGCAACAATATGGCAATAAAAGGAGCGGCCCTCCAGTACAAAAGCCGGGGCAAACATCTGATAACGACTCGAACTGAGCATCCGTCCGTCTATGAAAGCTTCCGCCAGCTTGAGCAGCTTGGCTGGGAGGTGACATACGTGCCGGTTGATGCCAACGGACGGGTGGATGTTCAGGCGCTTGCGGATGCGGTTCGCAAGGACACAGTACTGGTCAGCATCATGCATGTCAACAATGAGACGGGTGCGGTTCAACCCCTGATGGAGATCGGCCAAACAGTTAAACAACGCAACCACAGAACGCTGTTTCATATCGACGGGGTGCAAGGCTTCGGCAAGCTGGAAGTGTCGCTCAAGAACTGGCAGGCGGATCTATATACGTTGTCAGCGCATAAATTCAATGGCCCCAGAGGCATCGGCGTGCTGTATGTTCGCCGGGGCGTGGAGCTGTTCCCGCTGATGTCCGGAGGACAACAGGAGAACGGGCATCGGGCTGGTACGGAGAATGTGGCGGCTGCGGTCGGCATGGCCAAAGCGATGAGGCTGGGACGTGAGCGGCAGCCGGAATTTTATCGTCAAGCTTCCCTGATCCGGAATAAACTGCTTCAGGAAATCGCGGATATTCCAGGCACGGTCATGAACAGCAGCAGGGAAGGTGCGCCGCATATTATGAATTTCTCTTACCCTGGCGTGAAACCGGAAGTCATCGTCCATGCTCTAGAGGAGCTGGGGATGCTGGTGTCCACGAAATCGGCCTGCTCGTCCAAATTGAGCGAACCGAGTCGGGTTCTGCTGGAGATGGGAAAGGACATGTCCATCGCTTCGTCTGGCATCCGGATCAGTCTCGGCCGCCATCATCGGCTGGAGGATGCCGAGCGATTGATTGATGCACTGAAAACCGCGACGGGAAAACTGCGGCCTTTTATAGAAAGAAAGGGGACTACGAATTAAAATGACATACGATATGCTGCTGCTGCGTTTCGGTGAAATTACGCTGAAGGGCAGAAATCGCAACCGTTTTGAGAAAACGGTATACACCCATATCAAGGCGGTGCTGAAGCCGTATCCGAAGGTCCATATTATCCGGGAATACGGACGGCTGTATGTGGAGCTAAACGGGGAATCTGCGGAGGAGTTAACACAGGTGCTGCGGAAAGTATTTGGCATCGTGTCGGTCAGCCCGGTCCGGGTATGTCCGGTGGATCTGGATGCGATCATTGAAACGGCGCTTGATTTTCTGAGTGAGCGGGAACTGCCGGAAGGCACGACCTTTAAAGTGAATGCCCGAAGAGTGTGGAAAGCATTCCCGCATTCATCCCAAGAGATGAACCACCTGGTGGGCTCGCCCGTGCTTCGCGCTTATCCGAATCTGAAGGTGCAGGTGAAGCAGCCCGAAATAGAGCTGCGCATCGAGGTTCGGGAGAACGGAGCTTATCTGTATTATGAAACGATTCCGGGAGTGGCCGGATTCCCGCTCGGCAGTAACGGCAAGGCGATGCTGCTGTTGTCCGGCGGCATCGATAGCCCTGTAGCTGCCTGGGCGGCCATGCGGCGCGGGCTCGAAATCGAGTGTGTGCATTTCTACAGCTACCCTTACACGAGCCAGCTGGCGAAGGAGAAGGTCATCGAGCTGACCCGCATCCTATCCCGCTATGCAGGCCGGATCAAGCTGCATCTAGTTCCGTTTACCGAGGTGCAAACTTCCTTTGTCGGCAACGGCCAGGACAATATGATTATTACGCTGATGCGCCGGGCGATGCTGCGAATCACCTCCGCGCTTGCGGAGCGGTCTGGTGCGCTGGCGATTGTGACAGGGGATAATCTCGGCCAGGTAGCAAGCCAAACGCTGGCCAGCATGAATGTGATCGGCAGAGCGACGGAGCTGCCGATTCTGCGCCCGCTGGTCACGATGGACAAGAACGACATCGTCAACCAGGCCATCGAAATCGGGACGTATGAAACCTCGATTCTTCCGTATGAAGACTGCTGTACCCTCTTTGTGCCAAAATCCCCGACCACGAATCCGAATCTTCATGTCGTGGAAAGGGTGGAGGCTTCCCTTGAACGGCTTCCGGAACTGATTGAAGCCGCGATTGCCGCGACGGAGACGGTGATTATCAAACCGGATACCGACATAAGCCGGATTAGCGGCAAGGAGAGCCGGGAACCGGTCGTTCAGGAGGAATGGTTCTAATTTCGGACAAGTAGATTCCGGACAAGAACAGGCATCAGAATGCGATTCATCGCTTATTTTATATAACGCAAAAGTGCGAGTGCAATCCCAGGGTTCAATCCAGGGTACGCTCGCACTTTGTGCTTGTTTACAGCGGATGCTGCCTCTCTCAGCAGACTTGTTCTGTGGGTCCATCGTTCAATGCTGCGGGCTTGATGAAGGACGATGCGCATGCTTCCGGCGCAAATGTCCTGCGGTCAGCACGCCCAGAATAATGACGGCAATGAACAGGTAGTGAATAACGGGATGCGTCTCAAAATAAAGAACAAAATGCCGCTCATCGGTGATCATGGAAGATGCGGTATATGCGAGCACGGCTGCGCCTACATAGATAATCCACGGAAACCGGTTGATCAGCTTAATAAACAATGTGCTGCCCCAGACCACGATCGGCACGCTGATCAGCAGGCCGATGACCACGAGCAGCGCATTGTGCTTGGAGGCGCCAGCAATGGCAATCACGTTGTCCAGCCCCATTGCGGCATCGGCCACGATGATGGTGCGTATCGCTCCGCCAAGGCTTTGTCCGGCTTTGATCTGGCTGTGATCGCTGTTGTCATCGGCGAGCAGCTTGTATGCGATAATGACAAGCAGGATTCCGCCAACGAGCAGAAGCCAAGGGATATTTAACAGCCACACCACGAGGATGGTGGCTATAATCCGAAGAATGACAGCGCCGCCTGTTCCGTACAGGATAGCTTTTTTCTGGGTTTGTGGCGGTAAATTTCTGGCTGCAAGGCCGATCACGATGGCATTGTCGCCTGCCAGCACCAGGTCCAGAAATATGATGTTTAGTAATGAAAGGAAAAACTCGGCTGTAGTTTCCAATGTTCTGTCACTCCTCTTAGGACTGCCGATATATAACAAAATAAAAGGCGGATTCATTATAGGCCTATTTTTATCGTTGTGCAAGCATAGCTTGACCATCCCCCACATATGTGTATGTCATGGGGGTGTTGTTAGAGTGGAGACATGGCTGCTGTTGGGACAAATTCTGATGATTAACCTTGTGTTAAGCGGCGATAACGCCCTTGTCATCGCAATGGCGAGCAGGGACCTCCCGGAGACAAGCCGCAGGCGCGCGGTATGGATCGGTACGATAGCGGCTGTTGTGCTGCGTTGTCTTCTGACCTTCGCGGCGGTGATTCTGCTGAAAGTGCCTTACTTGCAGGCCGGTGGGGCTCTTCTGCTGATTTGGATCTCGTTTCAGTTGATGATGCCGAAGGCGGAGGACGAGGTCACTGTATCAGGCGCCCTTAGCTTATGGTCTGCCGTGAATACGATTTTGATCGCGGATTTTGTGATGAGCCTGGACAATGTGCTCGCGATTGCCGGACTTGCCAATGGCGATTTTGCATTAATTGTTATCGGTATCGTGCTCAGCATTCCGATCGTCGTCTGGGGCAGCGGCCTGATCTCGTCGCTGCTGAACCGCTTTCCGGTGCTGTTGTACATCGGCGCGGGGGTTCTGTCATATACCGCAGGCGAGATGATAGTCCAGGATGCTCGTACAGGCCAGCTGCTGGCCGTCTGGATGCCGCAGCTGTTCCCGGTGCTGCCGGTACTGGTCGCCTTCGCCGTGATGCTGTTCGGCGGCCTGGCCAGCTTGACCAGGCAGGACAAACGGCAGGGGTGACATAAGTGAAAGCGGATTGCCGCCACTGGCAAAAGAGGTTCTGGTCTATAATCGCCGCGCTGTAGATTGCGCAGCTGGGAGGGGCTTATGCAAGCCCCTTTTTGGTGTGCCATGTTTCGGACTGCTCCCCGAAATAACGGACAAATTCTGCCTGAACCTGACGGGTCGGTGGTTTTTTTTGTCGGAATGGGCTAAAATTAACGTAACTCCGGATTCATGAACCGAAGGGTGTAGGGAATTATACATACTGTATAGAGAGGGTGATCACAATGTCCTCCAGAAGAGATTTCATGTTAGGTCTGTTTATTATTGTAGCTGGCGTTGTTATTCTGCTCGGCAAGCTTGGATTTTTCGGTTTTGTCGGCCGGACGCTGTGGCCGCTTGTGTTGCTGCTGCCAGGGATCTTGATCCACCTGCTGTTTTTCGCTCGTCGCGTGTCTGCGGCCTTTCTGATTCCAGGCGGAATTTTGACCGTTTACGGCCTGCTGTTTTTGATCTGCAGCCTCGGCGGCTGGGGGCTTATGAGCGCCTTGTGGCCTGTCCTGATTCTTGGCGTTGCGGCCGGACTGTATGAATATTATCTGTTTGAAACTCCGAGACCCGCCAGGGTGCTTCCGCTTGCACTCGGGATTGCACTGATCGGGGTGCTGATTTGGATTTTCACATGGCTCCAAGCGGGAGCGCTGTACGTGATCGCACTTGTCCTGATTGCGATTGGCGTGTGGCTTATTTTCGGCCGGAATCGTTCCAAACGTGATAAATGGAGTCGAGGCTGGTAATATCATGACGTGTAATGACATCAGTTTTCTGAAAAGACTTGATTTCTGCGACGGTTTACCTATATTATAGTTTGTGTGTTGAAGCGTCGGCATATGGTCCGGCGCTTTTTGTGGTCATTCGAATAGAAGGGATTTGAGATATAGCTATGCAATCAAGAGATCAGATTCGCAACATTGCGATCATTGCGCACGTTGACCATGGCAAAACTACGCTGGTAGACAAATTGCTCCAGCAATCCGGTATTTTTCGCGAGCATGAAACCGTACAGGAACGAGCCATGGATTCCAACGATTTGGAACGCGAGCGCGGCATCACCATCTTGGCCAAAAATACGGCGATCACGTACAAGGATTTCTTGATCAACATTGTGGATACGCCGGGACACGCCGACTTTGGCGGCGAGGTTGAACGGATCATGAAGATGGTTGATGGCGTACTGCTCGTCGTTGACGCTTACGAGGGCTGCATGCCGCAAACGAAGTTTGTGCTTGGCAAGGCGCTTGCCCATAACCTGACCCCGATTGTGGTGGTCAATAAAATCGACCGTCCGGCTGCCCGGCCGGCAGAAGTGATTGATGAGGTGCTGGATCTGTTCATCGAGCTTGGTGCGAATGATGACCAGCTGGATTTCCCGGTCGTCTATGCCTCCGCACTGAACGGAACGTCCAGTATGGATCCGGACAAGCAGGATGACAACATGCTTGCCCTATACGAGACGATTATCGAGCATATTCCGTCCCCGTCCGAGAACATTGAAGAGCCTCTTCAATTCCTCGTTACGCTGATGGATTACAATGAATATTTGGGCCGTATCGCGGTTGGCCGTGTCAATCGAGGTGTCATTAAGCAGGGGCAATCGGTTACGGTCATCATGCGGGACGGAACAAACAAGACGGCCCGGATCGAGAAGCTGTTTGGCTTCCAGGGATTGAAGCGGATTGAGGTTCCTGAAGCGGGCGCCGGCGACATTGTGGCTATTGCAGGCATCAAGGACATTAACATCGGTGAGACGATTGCGGATCCGCAGCAGCCGGAGGCGCTGCCGGTGCTGAAGATCGACGAGCCTACGCTGCAAATGACGTTTCTGGTTAACAACAGCCCGTTTGCAGGACGGGAAGGCAAGTTTGTGACGTCACGCAAGCTTCGTGACCGTCTCTTCAAGGAGCTGGAGACCGATGTCAGCTTGAGAGTGGAAGAGACGGACAGCCCGGATGCCTATATCGTGTCCGGACGCGGTGAGCTTCACCTTGGAATTTTGATCGAGAACATGCGCCGCGAGGGCTATGAGCTGCAAGTATCCAAGCCGGAAGTTATCGTGCGGGAAATTGACGGTGTCAAAATGGAACCGATCGAGCGCCTGTTGATTGACATTCCGGAGGAGAGCATGGGTGCCGTTATGGAGAGCCTTGGCACACGCAAAGCGGAAATGGTCAATATGATTAACAGCGGTAACGGTCAGGTTCGTCTTGAATTCCTGATTCCGGCGCGAGGTCTGATCGGCTACCGGACACACTTCCTGACACTGACCCGTGGATACGGCGTCATGAACCATGCCTTTGACAGCTACGGACCGGTTGTCGGCGGCCAGGTCGGCGGACGTCACCAAGGTGTTCTCGTATCGACGGAGAACGGGACATCTACATTCTATGGCATGCTGTCCGTGGAAGACCGTGGAACGTTGTTCCTTGAGCCGGGCACTGAGGTTTATGAGGGCATGATCGTCGGGGAGCATACCCGCGATAACGATATTGTCGTGAACATTTGTAAAGAGAAACAGCTTACCAACGTTCGTTCGGCAACGAAGGATGACACGGTGAAGCTGAAGACGCCGCTCATTTTCTCCCTGGAGCAGGCACTTGAATATCTGAATGATGACGAGTATTGCGAAATCACGCCGAAATCGGTTCGTCTTCGCAAGAAGATTCTGAACAAGAGCGAGCGTGAGCGCGCAGAAAAGCATCGCAAAATGGCTCAGGCAAATCTATAATAGAGATGTTACCTTGTTAAAGGAGTGAACCGTTTATGCAAGCTTGGTTTGCCGCTCATCCGCTCATCTCCTATATTTTGATCTTCGTACTGGTCACCTATGTCTACAACAAGGTGTTCCGGGTACAGCAGAAGCTGCCGCTTCTGAAGGAAATTCTCCTGTATATTTTGATGGCATTAGGTTCGGGGATGCTGCTTATATTCCAGATAGACAAGCTGCCGATTATCCAGTGCCTGCTCGTAGCGGTTGCATTGATGCTGATGGTGCGGATTCGTTATTTTGTGGAAGCACGCCAGAAGAAAAAAGCACAGTCGGAAACGAAATCCTGAGGCGGGAAAAAAGTTTGTTGCTGTTCGGCTATGAAACTTTTTGTCGATTTCGCCGTTAATAAGAGAGAGAAGTCAGCCAGAGTCCGGTTAGCCGACCGAAAGGGAGGTTAACCGGACATTCTCTAATATTGAAGGAAATTAGGTGTTATCCAATGAATTCTACTCAATCAGGCCTTCCTCCGAGAGCCAAGAACGCGGGGAAGAGCCGGAAGAAGCCTGTGCAGAAGAAGAAAAAAAGCGGAGTCAGATCCTTTTTTAAATTTCTTTTTATTTTGATTCTGATCGCAATTTTGGGAGCGGCGTCTTATGCCGGATACCTATATCTTAAAGGAAATGAGATTATCGAATCGAGCGGTGTCGACAAGCCGGTTGCTCCTGGGCATTCCGCCAAGGAAAAGCCGATTACGATGCTGCTGCTCGGGACAGACCATCGTCCTGAAACTGGCACTTATCTTACCGACGTTGTCATGGTCGTCTCCATGCATCCCGAGACCAACACGGCGACCCTCGTCTCCCTTCCAAGGGACACGCTGGTGGAGCTTGAAGGGTATAAGGCAAACAAGCTGAACGCCTACTATCCGAGATTCAAATCCGCGGAGAAGAGCAGCGGGATCAGCGCCGAAGATGAGATGAAAGCGATGCTTGGCAAGTATCTCGATGTCAATATCGACTATGTATCCGTCGTTGACTTTCAGGGCTTCCGGGATGTCGTTGACGCCTTTGGCGGCGTGGATGTCAATGTTCAGTACAACATGTGCTACAAGGACTCTGCCGACGGCACCAACATCGACCTGAAGGCCGGTCCTCAGAAGTTGGACGGCAAGGAAGCACTTGACTATGTGCGATATCGCAAATCATCTAACAAGTGCAGCCCGCGGACGAAGGAATCAAATGACTTTGAACGGAATGCCCGTCAAAGCGAAGTTTTGCATTCCTTGCTGGACCGGATGAAGAGTCTGGGCGGTGTCGCAAGAATCGGCAATGCTTTGGATGCGGTCAAAGATAATTTGAAAACCGATCTCGAACAGGATCAGATTCGCCATATGATCACCACGTATCTGGACATCCGAAAGGACGATGTACTGTTTATGCCGGTGATTGGCGAATGGAGAAGCCCTTATGTTATCGTGAGCCCAAGCGAGTTGGAGAAAGCGAAGCAGGCGCTCAAGGATGAGCTGGCCGGGAAACACCGCCATAGCGAATCCGAAGGGACAGAAGCGGAAAATACGGACTCGCCATGACAATTGAAGGCAAGTTTTGCGCTGTGATATAATACAATATATCAGGAGAAAGTTCATTGTACAGGAGGCTGTAGTCATGTCCTACCTCACGATGCCACAAATCCGCTTGGAGATGCCCAGAGCGCTGATGAAGCTTGTTTATGGCGGCTGGAACATGAACGCCCATTCCTGGTTAGCAGTGCTGACTGATCCTAGTCTTGCTCCACATGGGGAGGACAATGCCTGCATTTTCGACAACCGTGACCTTGTCGACGACGAGGCTATTTGCTCCGTCAACGTACGAGATTACGACACGGGCAGCTTCCGTCCGGTAATCGCTTCTGGTCGGATGTCTGTTTATGGTCATACACAAAGCCCAGTGATAGCTCACTGGGCTTTTTTTGTATGGAATATGTGGGAAATTGGCAAAACCCGTCAGCATTTGATGGCTGTTATTGTCCCCGGTTGCCGGGTGCCCTTTGGCCTTGATTATGCTGGTGGCGGGGCGCAGCAGGCGTGTTCGCCCTCGGCTCCATCGTTTGTGGCACCTCGCCGCCAGTCTCGCCGCCAGTCTCGTCGTTGCCTGGAGCTACATCTCTAGGAAGCTGGGGAACAATACGGCCTACGATATCCGCGAGCTCGGCAGCGAGCCCGGAGATGGGGTTCCCTTCCTGGATATGCCGATTCAAATCGGCAATGCGGTTGTTCAGATCAAGATCAGCGGTAACGAGCGCATTAGCTCCGGCCGGATCTTTTCTGAGCGCCTCGGCTACGGTGTATTTGATCGTCCCGACATCCGCGCGATCAAGACTGCCATCCACATTGACACCAACGACAGCGGTATTGCCCATGACGACACAGTTCGCACTGTTCACTCCTGGAACTTTCTCTGCGATAGCCTTCAAGTGACTGGCAGTAGCTTGGTTCACTTGACCCTGCTCGGGCGCGGCATTATTGGTATTTGGATTTGTATTCTCATTCACATTCTGAACTCTGGCACCGTTTTGTTGATTACGAGGAGAGGGTGATGCGTTATTATGGGCCGGAGCGCAGCCGGCAAGCAACACAACCGTGAGCATAATGCAAATCGCAGTTCTCATAGGTTTGATCTGTCCTTTCGTGGTCATATTCACTGATGTCACCAAGTCACTAAGCTTATTATGTCCGGGATGGAAAGGTTTATGTGTACCTGATGAAGGAGCAGTGGAGGGATAAGATGAAAAAAATATTTGTGCTGGATACGAACGTACTGCTGCATGATCCCCAATCGATTTATGCCTTCGAAGAACATGAAGTGGTCATTCCTGCTATCGTCCTCGAGGAGATCGATTCGAAGAAGCGCCATGCCGATGAAATCGGCCGGAACGCCCGCCAGGTGTCCCGGCTGCTGGACGGGTTGAGAGAGCATGGTCATCTTCATGACGGGGTGCCTATGGAGAACGGAGGGCTGCTCAAAGTTGAACTTAATCATCGCAGCTTCGTCAGGGTACAGGAATTGTTCAGTGAAGCCTCGAATGATAATCGTATCCTGGCGGTCGCATTGAACTATAAGCTGGAGGAGGACGAGAAGGCGGGAGACGGCAGACCGGTCGTTCTTGTGAGCAAGGATGTTCTTGTCCGAATCAAGGCTGATGTGCTCGGTCTGGATGCGCAGGATTACTTGTCTGACCGGACGGCGGATCCAAGCGAGCTGTTTCCAGGCTATACGACCTTGAAGGTGCATCCGGCTGTCATTGATGAGTTTTACAGCTACCGTTATCTTCCGGTTCAACCCTTGCAGCTGTCCTACTCGCTGTATCCGCATGAATTTGTCATATTGAAAGATGAGATGGGGAGTGGTAAATCCGCTTTGCTCCGAGTCAATGAAGATGCAACGAGACTGGAGCCGCTCTATCTAAGCAATGAGCCGGTATGGGGCATCAGCGCGCGCAACGCGCAGCAGCGGATGGCGCTGGAACTGCTTCTCAATGATGACATTCCCCTCGTGACCATCACCGGAAAGGCAGGAACGGGGAAAACATTGCTCGCGCTTGCTGCAGGCCTGTCGAAGGTGGAGGATGAGCACAAATATAAAAAACTTCTGATCGCGCGTCCCGTCGTTCCGATGGGCAAGGATATCGGTTATTTACCAGGGGAGAAGGACGAGAAGCTAAGACCCTGGATGCAGCCGATTTACGATAATCTGGAATACCTGTTTGATACTAAAAAAGCTGGAGATATCGATAAAATTTTGATGGGGCTTGGAAGCATCCAGGTCGAGGCACTGACTTATATTCGGGGGCGCTCGATTCCCGGGCAATTTATTATCGTGGATGAGGCCCAGAATCTGTCCCGGCATGAGGTGAAAACGATCGTATCCCGGGCCGGAGAAGGCAGTAAGGTCATCCTGATGGGCGATCCAGAACAGATAGACCATCCTTATCTGGATGCGGTGAGCAACGGCCTTACTTACGTTGTTGAACGATTTAAGCAGGAGGGATTGAGCGGTCACATCACGCTAACCAAAGGTGAGCGCTCGAAGCTGGCCCAGTTGGCGGCTGATCTGCTCTAACCTGTATGTTATTTCCCGAGAAATGAATCATGGATGTCCCGGCAGCAGCTGTTAGTCTGCTCCCGGACATCCTTTTTCTTTTGGATATCTTAAAAAAAGATAGGACAGCAGCACTAGGAGTTTGGTAAAATAATTGCATGTACCCCAAAGGAGTGAAGATGGGATATGAAGCGGAAAAATTACTGGTTCCTGTTTGCCATATTGCTGCTGTCATTAACGAGTCTATCTCCCGGAAATGACTTCACTCACAACCCTCGCAGAGACTTGCCTGGGGATGAACCGGTACCTCCAAGACAGCAGCCGGAAACTGTAGAGGATAACTTGGGACCGATCCAGGTTGGGGTTTCCCTTTCTCACGACGAATGGGAACAGCTGTCGGAACTGAACGACACCTTTATAGAGACCACCGGAGCGGAGGTCGAACTCGTTCCTCTCGATCCGGAAGACTTGACGATCGAAGCCTTTATGAGCAATCGTGCCTTGAATGAAGGGCCTGATGTTTATTTAATGGACAGTCACTTCATTAAAACGCTTGCAAAGAATGGATACTTGCTTCCTGCGGATGCTTTCCAGGGCATCGTAACCGATGGTGAAATTCTCAATGGATTGATGCCGCCGCTGGCCTGGAACGGCTATCACTGGGGAATGCCTTTTGATATAAATCCTTATATGCTGGTTTGGGAACCGGACAAGCTGCCGGATGCGATGCCGCTCCCGGATGAGCGCAAGGCGTGGCAAGAGCTGCATGATAAAGTGGAGCTACCCGTCTTTTTCATGAATGCGGAAGATCCGTATGCATTTGGAGCGGTTGTACAGCTATTGGATGGAGAGCCTGGCAGACCAGATGCCGAGGTACTGAACTGGCTATCTGACCGTGAGGGGACCTGGGTGCTGCTGGAGAGAGATACGGAGATGGACGCGAATGAGCCTCCCGATGATGCTGCACAGCTCGAAGCGCTTGTCGAGATAACGGCCTATTCCGAGGTTCGCAATCGACAGCAGGAAGGGATCGATACAGCGCTTATCCTGAACAGTCATGCCGAGCAGCCGGTGATCCATACGAGATCGTTTGCAATAGCGGCCCATACAGCCTCACCTTCACTTTCCAGGAAATGGATTACATATATGACATCTAAAGAATCCCAGCGGGCCTGGACCGCCGCCGCCGGGACATTGCCCGTAGTATCAGAGCTGTACGATCCCGGAGCTGTCAGGACAGATCCATGGCGGCTCCACATGCACAATCTGCTGGAGCAAAAAGAAGCCGCGGCCCTGGATTTTGGACGGGAAGGATCGTTCCCTGACTATGCCAAATCCGTCTCGCAGCTGCTTATGGGAGAAATGGATGCCGAGCAGTTTACCGAACGCTATTCGGATGAACAGCCCTGACATGGGCAACTAAAGATCAAGCTCCATTCTGACAATGAGCCGCTGATCCGAACTGCTGACTTCCGTTGCTTTCAGAAATGAAATGAGCTGTTTGGGGTAAAAATTCATATCGAATTCGTCCTGGAGCGACCTCCGGGTAGTGTCGGGAAGCTCAAGACGATTGAATACGAGCCGCTCGACTTCGAACATAATGGCGTTCTGCGGTTCATCTACAACAGAATAACGGCCTTCAATCAGCAAGGACAGGTTGCCGCTCTCACCGGATGCGATGACTTTGCCATCCTCAAACCGGAAGGCAAACGTTTCAAATAACTTGTCCTCAGAACGAAGAAATCCATTCAGATCATCCTCATGTATGTTAATGGTGTACACCTTCCCATTGGTGCTGAGGATGTTTTTGCTGCCCTGAATAAATCCCGGCAAATTCTCCATGGCACTCGCCAGCGCTTGGAAATGCCGCTTCACTTCGTACAAGCCAACATTTTCCCAGTACAGCGTAAATTCATGGATCAGCGCCCGCATAGCCTCAGGATTACCGCTGGTATTCAATGCGCCGTCCACCTGCTGCTGCAGGGCAAGAACCCGCTCCCGCTGCTGGAGAAGGCTGTCCTTCACTTGGGCAAGTTCCGCCGCATTTCGTTCAGCACTTGCGCGTGATGCTTGCAGCTCCCGATACTGCTGATTATACGATTGAAGCACTTGCTGGTCATTCTGGATAATCATATCGTAAAAGTCCAATATTCTGAAAAATCCGGATAAGCTTTGCGCTGAGAGCAGCATGACCAGCAGATGATCGCGTTCCCCCATATAATACGCTCGAAGCACCGCATCCGCCCGGTCCCTTCGCTCATCGATCCGCTCCTCCAGAACGGTGATCCGTTCCCGAAGCTGGCGCTGGGTCACTTCAAGCTCCTGCTGCCTGGCCGTAATTCGCTCGATCTCATGATCGATTTCAACGATAGAGAGGCTATCCTCCAGTATTTTGCGAGCTTCTTCCGAATCCGGCATTATCGGTTCCTGGACCGAATAGGACACGGGTGCCGTCAGGGTGCTGACGAATAGGATGATAACGAGCAGGAACGGAAGGAAACGATATTTAATTCGTGTCATCAAAACAGGTGCCCCCCTGATTGTTAGGTATGTCGAAAGGAATCCGTCCGCTATCCCTTCATCTCAACCAATATATGATGATATAGGCTGAAATATTTAAAAAAAGCGATACGGCAGCTCAAGCGCCGATCGCTTTTTTTAATGGTGCTTTTATTGCTGAAGCGTTTACTTAGAACGACAGGCGCTCCCTTGTGCGAGGACTTTCAGTTTGTCCATTCTTCACGAGCGGATGGCCTTGCTGTCTAAGCCATTAAAGTGGTTTGCCCATATGGAAGACCGTCCAGTAGCTGAAACCGGTGAAGGTCACGATCATATAAGCCCAGAAGAGAAGAATGTAGGTTCTCTCCGTAAATTTCAGATACCCCAAAATTACAAAAAATGCGGTCTGCAGGAAGAAAAGCAGAGCCATCTCGACAAGATCCCCGGCAAAGGCCATTAAACCAATCGTAAGGGTGAAGAAGCCGAGAACTCGAAACATCCGTGCCACGATACCATCCTCCTCTCGTATGTACGCACATAATGCTGCTATGAACATTATAGCGTTATGGGAAAATCGTGTAAATGTTTAACTGGAGATATTTCTGTGATTTTTTACACACCATGTACAGCAGCTGCTGAAAATGCTTCCATCTTCAATGCTTGTTCCGATTTCCCCTTATAGGAGTATGATCTGTAATCAAAATGGAAATACATTTTAGTATCAAATAGATTCTATGAACTCTATGAGAGGCATAGGAATGAAATAAGCAGTTTTTATACCCTATTCAGTTCGCCGATGTTAACGGTAATGAAGACGGTTATTTTAAAGGATGTCGTTAGGAGGGTTTTATGGTATGTCAGCAGTGAGACAGGATGCATGGAGCGCAGAGGATGATCTGATATTGGCAGAGGTGACCCTGCGCCATATTCGCGAGGGCAGCACCCAGTTAGCTGCTTTCGAAGAAGTAGGCGAACGCATTGGCCGAACATCGGCTGCGTGCGGATTCCGCTGGAACAGCTGTGTCCGCAAAAAATATGAGGATGCCATCAGTTTGGCAAAATCTCAGCGCCAGAAAAAGAGCTATTACAAAAAGCAGTCCCAAACAAGCGGTGCACAAGTGGCCGGTTTGACTGCGCCTGAGCTGGACCAGGAGTTATACAAAAGCGAAGGTGCAAGTGAAGAAACGCTTTCCATTGATGCGGTCATCCGATTCCTGCGTCAGTTCAAGGGCGGATTCCAGGAGACTTCCCGTCAGTTCAAATTGATGGAGAAGAGCCTCCGGGAGAAGGATGAGGAAATTGCAAGACTGCGCAGTGAAAATGAGCGGCTGCTCAAAGAAGTGAGTGAAGTGAAGACAGACTATCATGTGGTCAACGATGACTATAAGGCATTGATTCAAATTATGGACCGGGCTCGTAGACTAGCTTTTTTGAACGAGGAAGACGAGGAGCTGAAAACCCGGTTCAAGATGGATGCAAACGGAAACCTGGAGCGGATCGAATAAGAAGGCTCCACGTTTGAAGCGATAGCCCATGCAAGGGGATGTTGTCATGTCCTCTGCATGGGTTATTTGCGTTTCATGATACCGGTTCTGATATATACTAGAACATAGGATTTGGCAACCATCGAGACAAGGTTCTCAGTTCAAGATTATACAGGGGGAACATAGCCATATGGAAAACGGGGGATCGGAATTGGACATTCAGATGATTGGAGCAGGCTCTCTTGGACTGTTATATGCAGGCAAATTAGCCGCCAGCGGGGCCAAGGTGACCTTGTGGTGCCGGAGCGACGAACAGGCAGCCGCTATTCATTCGTCCGGCATCACCATCCACCATAGCGATGGGGGAGAGCTGCATATCCCGCCTGGTGTAGTCCAGGCGCATCCGCTCTCGGAGTTTCACGAGGAAGCTGGAGCCGCGGCGGATTATCTGGTGCTGATGGTGAAGCAGCAAGGGATTGAGGATTTGGTGGAGCGGGTGTTTATCCCGTATGGGAGGAGTATTCAGCGCTGTGTATGCTTCCAGAACGGGACGGGCCATCTGGAGCTGCTTCAGCAGCATCTTCCTTCCGGCGCGATATATGCGGCGATTACCACCGAGGGCGCGAAGCGAATCGGGCCCCGGGAGGTGCTTCACGCCGGAAGCGGGACAACGACGATCGGCCCCTATAACACCGAAGGCATGCCGGAGTCAGGACAAAAGTCAGCATCGCGGGAAATTTCCGACATTAGACTGATTGAGCTGCTGAACAGAGCAGGATTTAAGACTTATTTGTCGAATGAAATTTATACTGCAATTTATCGGAAGCTGATGATCAATGCTGTGATCAATCCTTTAACGGCATTGTGGCGCATTCCTAATGGCGCCTTGCTTGACGATCCCATGCGCATTCAACTCATGAAAGAGCTATTCGACGAAGCATGCGCCGTATATGATGCTGCGGGCATTTCAAGGGAGGATCATCTGTGGGATCAGATCGTGGGCGTATGCCGGATGACTTCGACTAACACATCCTCCATGCTAAAGGATGTGCTGGAGGGGCGTGCAACCGAAATTTCCTGGATTAACGGGAGCATCGTTCGATTGGGGCAGAGACATGGTGTAGCGGCTCCGAAGCATGAACTGCTGTGCAGGCTTATTGAGGGGACAACCAAATAAGGAGGTCTGTGGATGGGGTTTCTGCTAACGATATTCAATACAATGAGCCTTATTCCGGTCATTCCGTTCGGGCTGGTGTATTTTCTGGCCGTAAGATGGGGGAAAGATCGGAAGCAGGCTGTAAAGCTGGCGATGGATGTCACGACGCTATTTTTACTATTTTCCGTCTCCGCGCTGTTTAACAATACGTTTCAATCCAGGTTTGGCTTTTATTTAATCCTGCTTGTGCTGCTCATTGCTGTTGGACTGATTGGCAGCGCCCAGACGCGGTGGAAAGGAAAAGTGGATGTCAGGCGGCTTGTGCGGGTCGTGTGGAGACTGGCTTTTGTAGCGATGAGTTTTTGTTATGTTGTTTTTACTTTTTTTGGATTGATCACATACATAATCAGAGTCATGTATGCCTAATATAATAGCGTGAAATGACAGTCAAATCTTCCTGTTCATCATGGACAGGAAGATTTTTCAATTCCAAGAATGTGGATTTTTATTGACCACTGGTTGTATAATCGGTTAGCATGTACCTTTAAATCTATGAGGAGGAACGCAAGATGAGGAAACACAAAAAACTTCTGCTGCTTATGACGCTGATTCTTGCCTTCAGTTCAGTGTTGGCGGCATGTGGAGCTAACAACAATAACGAGAGTGCCAACAATGGGGACGCTGGTAAACCGAAAGATCAAGTCTTTCGCATGAACCTGGCCTCTGAACCTCCGACATTGGATCCGGGACTTTCCCAGGACAACACTTCTAATACAATCATCAACGCTGTATTTGAAGGACTGGTACGCAAAGGTGAAGACGGAACCGAATTGCCTGGCGTTGCCGAAAGTTGGGACATCTCCGAGGATGGATTGAAATATGTGTTCCATCTGCGCCAGGACGCCAAATGGAGCAATGGCGACCCTGTAACGGCCAATGATTTCGAGTACGCTTGGAAGCGGGTATTGGATCCGAATCTGACGCCTGCATCTCCATATACGTATCAGCTGTACTACATTAAGAACGCAGAGGCTTATAACGGAGGCGACATTAAGGACGCGAGCGAGGTCGGTGTCAAAGCGACGGACGATTACACCCTTGAGGTAACGCTTGAGAACCCGACGCCTTATTTCCTGAGTCTGATGTCGTTCCAAACGTACTTCCCGGTCCACAGCTCGATTGAAGGCAATCCGCAGTGGGCTACTAAGCCGGATACGCTTATTGGGAACGGACCTTTCAAAGTGTCGCAAATGGTCAAAGGACAAAAGATTGAACTTGTCAAAAACGATCAGTATTGGGACACCGAATCGATCAAGCTGGAGAAAGTGGAGATGAGCATTGTGAACAGTGCCGCCACGGAGCTTGCCAGCTACCGGAATAATGAGCTTGACTACGCAGGTCATCCTACAGGAAACATTCCTACTGACCAATTGAACGCCGTCAAGAACGAGCTTGGGGATCAACTGGAGATCAAAGGGATTGCGACCACATACTACTATGTGTTTAATACAACGGAAGAGCCGTTCAACAATGTGAACATCCGTAAAGCTTTCTCGATGGCCATTGACCGCAACGCGATTGTAGAGAAAATTACGCAGGGCGGACAGCTGCCTGCTTTCGGTTTTGTGCCTCCTGGCATCAAGGGGGAGAATGACGAATATCGCAACGAAGTTTCCGATGCTTATTTCGAGGATAACCTGGAGGAAGCGAAGAAGCTGCTCGAGCAAGGAATGAGTGAAGAAGGTTACACGACATTGCCTGAAGTAACGATCATTCATAACTCGGATGACAACCACAAACGGATTGCCCTTGCGATCGCGGATATGTGGAAAAATAATCTGGGTGCCAATGTGAAGGTACAGAATCAGGAGTGGGGCGTGTTCCTTAAAAACCGGGATGACCTGAACTATCAGGTTGCACGTTCTGGCTGGGGCGCCGACTACAATGACCCGATGTCGTTCATCGATATGTGGGTATCGAATAGCGGAAACAACGACGCTGGCTTCAATAATGAAGAATATGATCAGCTGGTAAGAGGAGCTTACACGACCAACGATAATGCAGAGCGTATGGAGCTGATGGCTCAAGCTGAGAAAATTCTCGTTGAGGAGAATCAAGTCATCATGCCGATTTACTACTACTCCAGCGTATCTTTGATCAAGCCATGGGTGAAAAACCTGCACATTGATTACAAAGGCGACATCGATTTCACGCGCGCTTACATTGAGTAGTTCTCTGCTTGTGATGCTGTAATCTAATCTTTCGGGATATATATACGGGTCGTTTCCCAACCCCAATATATATCCCGATTTTTTGTATGGCCACAGGATTTCCAAATCCTGTTTTTGCTGGTGGAAGTTTATGCGTGCTAAGGTTCGCCAGGAAGACTACAATGAAATAGTTGAACTGGCTTGCAACATACTTGGTGTAGAACATCATGATCAGGGGGTTAGTTGAAGAAATGCTGAGGTATGTGGCGAGTAAGTTTTTTTATATGCTTGTATCGTTGTTCATACTGATCTCAGCCACTTTTTTTCTTATGAAGGCCATACCGGGAGATCCCTTTATGGGGGAGAAGAAGCCGTCACCGGAAATATTGGCAAGGCTGATGGAGCAGTATGATTTAGATAAACCGGTATTTCAACAATATACGAAATATCTGAGCAATATTATTCAAGGTGATTTTGGCCTGTCCATGAAACATCAAGGGCAGTATGTCACCGACATCATCGTCGAAACTTTCGGACCATCGCTGCGGCTGGGCCTGATCGCTATCATCGTCTCGGTAGTTATCGGAGTTCTGCTGGGGATGCTGGCCGCTTTATATCATCGCAAGCTGATCGATAATGTGGCGATGGTGCTGTCCGTGCTCGGCATTGCTGTGCCCAGCTTCGTGCTGGCCTCGCTCCTGCAGTATGTGCTGGCTGAAAAAGCGGGGCTGTTTAACGTCATGGGCTTTAACGGCCCGCTGGACTATGTGCTGCCTGTTATGGCGCTATCGGCGCAGCCGATCGCCTTTATCGCCCGTCTGACGCGCTCCAACATGCTTGAAGTGCTTCACTCGGATTATATTAAAACCGCCAAGGCCAAGGGCCTGAGCTGGTTTGCCATCATGTTCCGGCATGTGATCCGTAACGGTATTATGCCGGTCATCACGTATGTCGGGCCTATGACGGCCAACATCATTACTGGTTCGGTCGTGATCGAGCAAATTTTCGGTATCGGGGGCATCGGCAAACAGTTTGTCGAGAGCATTACGAACCGGGATTACACGGTCATTATGGGCATTACAATCTTTTACGGGATTCTGCTGATGCTTGCCCGCTTCATAACGGATATTGCGTATATGTTTGTTGACCCTCGCATCAAGCTGACCAGCAGGAAGGAGGGGTAAACATGGCGACAGAAAATAATATGGCGTATCCGGCCGGGCAGCAGCTGACACCCGAGGATTTCAAGAAAATCGGTCCGGATGAGAAGCAGTCCGAAGTCATTCAGCGCGAAAGCGTGTCCTCCTGGCGGGATGCCTGGGAACGATTGCGTCAGAACAAGCTTGCCATGTCGAGTCTTGTCATTATGATACTGATCATTCTGATGGCTATTATCGGTCCAATGATCTCTAAATATGACTATGAAACGAATGATTTGCTCAATACGAACATGCCTCCTTCTTCGGAGCACTGGTTCGGTACGGATGATCTGGGGCGCGACGTATTCGTCCGGACATGGATGGGAGCCCGGATCTCGCTTACCGTTGGTCTCGCGGCTGCCGCGATCGACCTGCTTATCGGTGTCATCTACGGGGGGATTATGGGATACTTCGGCGGACGTGTGGATGAGTTCATGAACAAGTTTGCTGAAATTTTGTATTCGATCCCGTATCTTCTCGTGACGATTCTGCTGCTCGTTGTGTTCGAGCCGAGTCTAGGGACGATTATATTAGCCTTGACCATTACAGGCTGGATAAATATGTCCTGGATCGTCCGCGGGGAAATTATGCAACTCAAGAGCCGGGAATTCGTGCTCGCATCCCGTTCGATGGGAGCCAGCGCACCAAGACTATTGTTCCGTCATCTGATTCCTAACGCGATGGGACCCATCATCGTGACATTGACGCTGTCTGTTCCAAGCGCCATCTTCGCGGAAGCGTTCCTGAGCTTCCTCGGACTCGGTGTACAGGCGCCGGTAGCATCCTGGGGCTCCATGATCAACGACGCCCTGTCCGGCTGGATGTATTATCCATGGCGGATGCTGTTCCCGGCATTATTCATCAGTTTGACCATGCTTGCATTCAACATTTTCGGTGACGGTCTTCGTGACGCACTGGATCCGAAATTGAAAAAATAGGAGGTGGGAAGGTATGGAACCGATCTTGCAGGTGAATGACCTGAGCGTATCGTTTCGTGTTCGCGGCGGCGAAGTACAGGCTGTGCGCGGCGTGAATTTTGAAATCGGCAAAGGGGAGACGGTTGCCATTGTCGGTGAGTCCGGAAGCGGTAAAAGTGTCACCGCCCAGACCATCATGCGTCTGATTCCGTCCCCGCCCTCAGAGATCAAGAAAGGGGAGGTTATCTTCCAAGGAGAGAACCTGCTCAAGAAAACGAATAAACAGATGGAGGCGATTCGCGGCAAGGACATCGGCATGATATTCCAGGACCCGATGACATCGCTGAATCCGACCATCAAGATCGGCAAGCAGATTACCGAAGTGCTGGAAAAGCACCAGGGCATGAGCTTCAAGGAAGCGAAGAAAGAAGCGATTGAAATGCTCAAGCTTGTCGGTATTAAAAATCCGGAAGAGCGCTTCAACCAATACCCGCATGAATTCTCGGGCGGTATGCGTCAGCGGGCCATGATTGCGATTGCGCTGGCCTGCAAACCGTCGCTGCTGATTGCCGATGAGCCGACAACAGCGCTGGATGTTACCATCCAGGCGCAAATTATGGATGTCATGAAGGACATGCAGCAGCGTCTAGGCACATCCATCATTCTGATCACACATGATCTGGGCGTTGTAGCGGGCATGTGTGACCGGGTGATCGTCATGTATGCAGGGGAAGTGGTCGAGACCGGCACGAAGTGGGAAATATTCAAAAATCCGCAGCATCCGTATACGAAGGGATTGCTTCGTTCGATGCCGCGCCTCGATCAGAAGAAGGGCGAGCCGCTCATTCCGATCGTCGGCACGCCGCCGGACCTGATTAAACCGCCGGTAGGCTGCCCGTTCAGCGCGCGCTGTGAAGAGGCGATGCGAATATGCGAACGGATCGATCCGGGAGCCACTGAGTTCAGCGACACCCATATGGCTCGATGCTGGAATCTGCATCCGATGGCGAAGGAGGCACAGTCGTCATGAAGGACAACCATCTCATTGAAGTTGCAGGACTGAAGAAATACTTTAATGTAGGGAAAGGCAATGTTCTTAAAGCGGTGGATAATCTGAATTTCTACATCCGCGAGGGAGAGACGCTCGGGATGGTCGGGGAATCCGGCTGCGGCAAATCTACGGCTGGACGGACGATTCTCCGCCTCTACGAACCAACTGCCGGATCCGTAAAGTTTAACGGGACCGATATTTACAAGCTGTCCCCCAAGAAGATGAAGGCGATGCGCCGGGATATGCAGATGATATTCCAGGATCCTTATGCTTCGCTGAATCCGAGATTCACAGTGTCGGATATTATCGGAGAGGCATTGGACATTCACGGCATGGCCGGCAGCCGCGCCGAACGCAAGAAACGGGTTGAAGAGCTGCTGGATATGGTTGGCCTGAACAGCGACCATGCCTCGCGCTATCCACATGAATTCTCCGGCGGACAGCGTCAGCGGATCGGGATTGCCCGGGCGCTGGCAGTCAATCCGAAGTTTATTATATGTGACGAGCCGATTTCGGCGCTGGACGTATCGATTCAAGCGCAGGTTGTAAACCTGCTGAAGGATTTGCAGGACCGTCTCGGCCTGACTTATCTGTTCATTGCCCATGATCTGTCCATGGTCAAGCATATCAGCGACCGGGTAGCCGTAATGTATTTAGGCAAAATGGTTGAGCTTGCGGACAGCGAGGAGCTGTACGCCAATCCGATTCACCCGTACACGAAGACGCTGCTGTCTGCTATTCCGATTCCGGACCCCGAAATCGAGGCGAACAAGCAGCGGCTGAGAATGGAGCATGATGGCCAAGGGCCAATCACTGCAGCGAAGGGCGAGGACGGGACCGTTCAGCTACACGAGGCGGACAGCGAGCTGGTTGAAGTGTCGAAGGGACACTGGGTATCCAAAGCTTTCGCATAAGCTCTGAGACCGAGCTCTACCAGCGATCGTCAATCCTGAAAATCCGAAGTATGATCAACAGCCGCAGGCTTGTATGCCGGCGGCTGTTGTTTTCCTTTGACGGAGAACGCCATCATTCGGTACAATCAAGAAAGGCTTCATAAGTCTAGAATGCTATAAATTGCAGAGCCTGCCCGTCCGATATAGGGGAATCATACCGTCAGACGTCAAAGGGAAGGGCGCAAGTATAGTTCCACATACATATTCGATATGGCTATACCTGTATACATTTATGGATGCTGCGATATAGAGAATAGGAGGCATACTTCATGAATATCGTTCCGGATCCTTTATCCGGCGGATCACGTCTTGCCCAGGCATATATTCATCGTTATGACAGCGTTAGCGGCTTTTACGGTGAAGATTACCGCAGCAGCGACGGCTATGAACGGAGAGCGGCATGGCTGGATCAATCCGAAGCCAAACGCATCTCCAGAGCGGCTGTGGTGGACTGTCTACGCACCTATAATCATAAGTTTAATGCCCATCCAGCGGTGGATAAGGCATTGGATGCGCTGGGCCAACCGGAGACACTTGCCATTGTAGGCGGACAGCAGAGCGGACTGCTTACAGGACCGATCCTTGTCATCTATAAAGCGGTGACTATCATTCAGGCTGCCTCAGATGCTGCCAAAAGGCTCAACCGTCCGGTGGTTCCTGTGTTCTGGATCGCCGGCGAGGATCATGACTGGGATGAGGTGAATCACGCCTATTTCCCGACCCGCGATCTCGATATAGCCAAAATCAAGCTGGACCCGAGAGAAAAGCTTCGCACCTCTGTAAGTTATACCGAAGTGAACGAAGAGGAGTGGGAGCTCCAGCTTCAAGGGCTGCGTGAGCTATTGCCGGACAGCCCGAGCAAGGCGGAGCTGCTTGAGCTGGCCCGCACGGCATTCAGCGGCTCCCGCAATTTGAGCGAAGGCTTCGCCAAGCTGCTGGGCGCGATGTTTGGCAAGCACGGACTCATTCTTCTTGATTCTGCGGACCCGAATCTTCGCGCTTTGGAAGTTCCCGTGTTCGAAGCGATCATCAACAACAACGAGGCTCTGGGACTTTCGTACCAGCAGATGGCCCGCGATATCGAGGGTGCAGGATTTGAAGTTCAGGCCGATGTTCCGGAGAATGGAGCCAATCTGTTCTACCTTCACGAAGGCATGCGTCTGCTCCTGTACCGGGAAGGCGACAGGTTCGTCGACCGGAAGGGATGGATTCAATTATCGCGTGATGAGCTGCTGCGCGAGCTGCACGAGCATCCTGCCAGATTCAGCAACAATGTGCTGACAAGGCCGCTTATGCAGGATTCGCTGCTGCCGGTGCTGGGGACGGTACTGGGGATGGGCGAAATTTCGTATTGGGCCATCACCCGCGGTGCTTTTGCGGAAATGGGGCTTCAGATGCCGCTCATATTGCCGAGAATGTCGTTTACATTGCTGGATGATACGGTGCATAAACATATGGATAAGTATGCGCTGTCGTTCCAGGACGTACAGCATCATCTGGAGGAGAAGCGGCAGGCCTGGCTCGACAGTCAGGATGAACTCAATCTGGAGGAGCGGTTCGGTCAGACCAAGGCTGCGTTCGAACAGCTGTATCAGCCATTGATCGAAGATCTTGGCAAGCTGCAATCGGGATTGGTGAAGCTCGGATCGACCAATAAGGATAAAATACTGAAGCAGATGGACTATCTGCTGCGCAAATCGCAAGAAGCACTCGAGCAGCAGCATGAGGCTGCTCTGCGGCAATGGCAGGCTATCGGGCAGAGCCTGATGCCGCTGGGAAGACCGCAGGAGCGGGTGTATAACATTTTCCATTATATGAACCGCTACGGTATGGACCTGATTGACCGGCTGATGGAAATTCCGTATGAGGCATCAGGCACGCACCGTTTGATTCACGTATAATAAAACCAATAACCATTTATTAGGAGGTAAGTGATGACTTCATCCTCGATTCAAAACAGCAGCATTACCGATTTGAAATTGGCCCCGGAAGGCCATCTGAAAATTGATTGGGTAAAGGCGCACATGCCGGTACTGAACCGCGTGCGCGAGCAGTTTGAACGTGAACAGCCTTTCAAGGGGCTCAAGGTGGCGATCTCTCTTCATCTTGAAGCGAAAACGGCGTACCTGGCCAAGGTCGTTAAGGCTGGCGGAGCCGAAGTGACCATTACCGGCAGCAATCCGCTGTCCACTCAGGATGACGTTTGTGCCGCTCTGGTGGAGGATGGCATTACCGTCTTTGCAAAATACAACCCCTCCCCGGAGGAGTACAAGGAGCATCTCATTAAAACGTTGGAAACGAAGCCTGATCTCATCATTGATGATGGCGGCGATCTGGTCACCATTCTTCATGCTGAGCGCCCCGAGCTGCTGGAAGGCATCCGCGGCGGAGCGGAGGAAACAACGACCGGGATTCTGCGACTAAAGTCCCTGGAGAAGGATGGGGCGCTCAAGTTCCCGATGATCGCGGTCAACGACGCGTATTGCAAATATTTGTTTGACAACCGCTACGGCACGGGGCAATCGGTCTGGGACGGCATTAACCGGACGACCAATCTCGTCGTGGCAGGCAAGACGGTTGTCGTTGTCGGATACGGATGGTGCGGCAAAGGCGTGGCCATGAGAGCGAAAGGGCTGGGCGCGAATGTGATCGTCACCGAGGTGGATGCGATTAAAGCGGTTGAAGCTTATATGGATGGCTTCCAAGTGATGCCGATGCGCGAGGCCGCCAAGCTGGGCGACTTTTTCGTAACGGTGACAGGCAATCGCGATGTGATCAGCGGCGCCGACTTCGATGTGATGAAGGACGGGGCTATTCTGTCCAATGCCGGGCACTTCGATGTGGAAGTGAGCAAGCCGGATCTGATGGAGCGCGCACAGTCCGTTCGGACCGTTCGCCGCAACATTGAGGAATACCAGCTGAAGGATGGCCGCAAAATCTATCTTCTGGCCGAGGGGCGTCTGGTCAATCTTGCCGCTGGCGACGGGCATCCGGCCGAAATTATGGATATGACGTTTGCGCTGCAGGCCTTGTCGCTGAAATATGTGAACGAGCAATACGAAACCATTGGCAGCCGTGTCGTGAACGTACCCTATGAAATTGACGAGCAGGTGGCGAGATACAAGCTGGAAAGTCTAGGAATCGGCATCGACCAGTTGAGCGATGAGCAAAAAGCTTATCTGGACAGCTGGGCACAGCATTAATCTGCGGCATATTTGGAAAAGAACGGTTCATAACAAACCTCCTTCCATTCCCGTCAGTGGATGTTAGGAGGTTTTTTTGCGCGCTTTTTTTGAAAAAATGCCCAAAAAAACAAAATGGGTCTTAAAGGTGTTTGATTCTTGACGTCGAATCTATTATTCTAAAGTGGAGGAAAGTGGTGCAAAGTGGGGATTCGGGGTTAAGGAGTGGAGTGCCTGATGTTTATGGGGGAGTTTCAGCATAGCATCGATGACAAGGGGCGGATCATTATCCCCGCCAAATTTCGTGAACTCCTTGGCATTTCCTTTGTCGTTACCCGAGGCCTCGACCAATGTCTCTTTGTATACCCTACTGAAGAATGGGCTGTTATGGAACAGAAGCTCAAATCCCTCCCACTGATGAAGTCTGATGCCAGAGCGTTTACCCGGTTTTTTTTCTCGGGAGCAACAGAATGCGAATTGGATAAGCAGGGAAGGGTAAACTTGCCGGCAAATTTGCGAGAGTTCGCCAAGCTGGAGAAAGAATGCGTCGTGATCGGCGTTTCGAACCGGGTGGAGATCTGGAGCAAGGAACAATGGCAGAAGTATTATGAGCAGTCGGAAGAAGCGTTTAATGATATCGCCGAGAAGCTGGTCGATTTCGACTTCGATCTGTAGCTGTCGGTGAAGCTTCCGTTCTACGCTCGCAAGGAATCTATGATTACATGACAAACGTTAAAAGCAATGGAGGGCGCAGACTTTGTTTCATCACATCACGGTGCTTAAAGAAGAAGCGACAGACGGGCTGCGCATCAAACCAGACGGTATATATGTTGACTGTACGCTCGGCGGTGCGGGGCACAGCTCCCTGATCGCCTCGAGGCTAAGCTCTGAGGGCCGGTTAATTGCGTTTGACCAGGATGACTGGGCGCATGAGAATGCGCAGAAGGTGCTGGAACCTTACGCGGATCGGGTTACCCTTGTCAAAGCCAATTTTCGTGACTTGGAGGAGGTGCTCCGGCGCGAAGTAAGGGCAGACGTGAACGGGCAGCCGCGGGTTGACGGCATACTGTTTGATTTGGGCGTATCCTCACCGCAATTTGACGAAGGGGAGAGAGGCTTCAGCTACAATCACGATGCGCCGCTCGATATGCGGATGGATCAATCGGCGGAATTAACCGCTGCCGAGATTGTAAATGAGTGGCCTGAGCAGGAGATTGCCCGGATTCTCTATGAATACGGTGAAGAGAAGTTCTCGCGGCGAATTGCCAGAGTCATTGCGGATAGACGGGTACAGCGACCTATTCAAACGACGGGGGAACTCGTCGATTTGATAAAAGAAGGCATTCCGGCCGCTGCCCGCAGAACGGGCGGACATCCGGCCAAGCGCAGCTTCCAGGCGCTGCGGATTGCGGTCAACGATGAGCTTGGCGCTTTCGAGGATGCGCTGCACCAAGCAGTTAGGTGTCTGGCGCCGGGCGGAAGAGTGTCGGTCATTACGTTCCACTCGCTGGAGGACCGGATCTGCAAACAGATTTTTAACAGCTATATTCCTAAATGCACTTGTCCACCGGATTTCCCGATGTGCGTCTGCGGGGGCGGGCAAGGCGACCTGAAACTGGTCAATCGAAAGCCGATTATTCCTTCGCAGGAGGAGATTGGCAGCAATCCAAGAGCGCGTTCGGCCAAGCTTCGAATCGCAGAAAAGTTGCAGCAACCAACTTAACCGTTCAAAGGGATTATGCACTAACCAAGAGCAGCTCTACCAGCAATGTTGCAAATCCTGAAACTAAGACAAAGGAGAATCAGCCATGGCATACACGCGCGGCAATCTGGCCGTTCAGGAGAGACAGAAGGAAGCGCAATCCACATATCTCGAGAAGACCAAAGTCATCAAACGCCGATCCCAGCTGCCTCAAAAAGAAAAGCTGCTGTATTTGTTGTCCGTGGTGTTGGTTGTCGCTGTCATGGGCGTGATCGGCATGAGGCATGTTCATTCCTATGACCTGAACCGTCAAATTCAGAGAACAGAGGCTGAGATCCGTACAGCTCAGAGAGAAATCGATCTGCTTCAGGTGAAGAAACAAACGCTGGAGATGGAAATTTTGGATAAAGCCAAGGAACTCGGCTACGTTCCGATTGAGGACCATAACGCGATCCATGTGCAGCCTTCTGCGGGAACGAGAGGGACACAAGGGCCGCTACCAGGGCAAAATGACTAAAGTGTGAGGTTTTTCGATGGTAAAAAAAATCAAACTGCGCACCGTGTTCATAGGGGGATGTATTATCCTCTTTTTTGCTTTATTGATTGGTCGGGTGTTTTATCTGCAGGTTATTGACAATGATTTTTGGCGGGAGAAGGCCTTAACTTATTGGTCGCGCCAGCAGCCGCTGCCTGCCAATCGCGGTACGATCATGGACCGGGACGGCGACGTTCTGTCCATGGATGCGCCAGCGTATACGGTCGTTGTCAATCCGAAGGTCATTCAGACGAATGGACTGGAGGATAAGGTGGTTTCCGGTCTTCATGAAATCCTCGGCAAGGATGAAGGCGAGCTTCGCGAATTGGTAAGAGCCCAGGATGACAAGGGGGAATACTTGATCAACCGCGAAGTGCGAAATGAAGGCTTGAAGATTGACCAGGATACTAAGCTGGAGGTCGAGGCGTTCTCTGAGAGTCTCAAGCAGGAGCTCCGGGACGAAGGCAAAACGCCGGATTCGGGCATCGGCTTCATCAATGAGAAGAAGCGTTTCTATCCGAAAGGCTCTCTTGCTGCCCATGTGCTTGGATATATCGACAGGGAAGGCAAGGCAGTCGGCGGGGTCGAATCCTATTACAATGAGCTGCTGCAAGGCAAGGACGGTTTTGCTGCTTACAAGAGTGACAAGAAGGGAATTAAGCTTCCGAGTGAGGATGACTTATACCAACCTGCCATTAATGGGAAAAATTTAGTACTGACGATTGATGATACGATCCAGTATTATATCGAAGATGCCATGCGCGAGGCCTATGAGCAGTACAAGCCCCAGAGCATCACGGTCATTGCGGCAAACCCGAACACGATGGAGATTCTCGGCATGGCCAACCTGCCGACCTTTGACCCGAATACATACTGGGATGTGCCGAATGTCGGCAACTTCTTCAATCATGCGGTCGGTTCAGTGTACGAGCCGGGCTCCACCTTTAAAATTGTAACACTGGCCAGCGCCGTGCAGGAAAAGCTGTTTAACCCGAACGCCTATTATGAATCCGGTTCGATCAAGGCGGGAGGCAGAACCCACTACGACATCAGGCGGCACTGGGGAACGATCAGCTACCTCGAAGGGGTGAAGCGATCGAGCAACGTGGCCTTTGTCAAGCTGGGCTACGAAATGCTTGGTGCCGAAAGGCTGACCAACTACATTCGCGAGTTTGGATTTACGGAAAAATCGGGCATTGATCTGCCTGCGGAATCTCTCGGCATCATCCATATGAATAATGATTCGGATATTTCAACGCTGACTTACGGCTATGCAGTATCGGTTACGCCGATTCAGCAGATCGCGGCGATTTCCGCCGTGGCTAACGGCGGCAAGCTGCTGAAGCCGTATATGGTGAAGGAGATTCAGGATCCGAATACCGGTGAAACACAGAAGATCGAGCCTGAGGTAATCCGGGAAATCATCACCCCGGAAACGGCGAGAGAAACCGGAACATATCTGGAGCAAGTCGTTGCCGATCAGGTCAACGGTTCCGGCAGACTCGCTTATATCGATGGATACCGTGTAGCAGGCAAAACCGGTACGGCGATTAAATCGACCGGAGGCTACCGCGACCGGACGAAGCAGGTGTCTTCTTTCGTCGGATATGCCCCGGTGGATGATCCGAAGATTGCCGTCATCGTCATCATTGACGAACCGAAGGAAGAGGTCGGCGGCGGCGCGGCTGCTGCCCCGGTGTTCCAAAAGATCGTCTCGCAAACGCTCAGCTATTGGGGCATTCCCAAATCGCAGCAGGATACTGACAACAGCAAGGGGAACGCGCCGAAGGCGAAGGATGCAGCGGCTGAGGTTCGAATGACCTCTCCGGATCTAAGCGGTATGAGAATCAGTGAAGTGAAGGATAAACTGCTCCAGGACGGCTTCGCCTTTGAGGTGCTCGGCAGCGGGAATACGGTGAAGGGACAGTATCCTGCCCCGGGAGCGGTAATGACTTCCGGACAGCGTGTCTATGTGCTGACCGAGGACGACCATGCAATGACGATTCCGAATCTGCATGGTGAATCGCTGCGGGACGCGATGGAGGTGCTCACCTTGATGAAGGTGAGAGTCATTGTCCAGGGCGAGGGCTATGTCACCAAGCAGGTGGAGAGCTCAGAGAATGGGCAGCGCACGGTAACGCTGACTTTGAGAACGGCGGAAGAAATGCTGACCGGCGCAACCGATTCGGAGGAAGAGGAACCCGAAACTCCGGATGAAGAGGCTGAATCGGATGGCAGCGCGGAGACCGACTCGGCGGATGCTGAAGGGCAGGGTTAGCGAGGTCAGCAACGAGGAATAGCTTGTTCTATCCCCGGCTTGTACCGAATACTCATGAGATAAACACCAGTTCATGGGTTTACAGGCTTAAGTCGGGGAGGGAAGCAAGGTGAAAGTTTCCAAGGTATCTCAGCGAAGAAGATTGCTCTGGAGCCTGCTGCTGCTGCTCTTGATGTTCTCGGCCCTGATCGTCAGACTGGCTTACGTCCAGATTGGACAGGGAGCCGAATTGTCCGCGAAGGCGGAGGAGTTGTGGCGGCGGGACATTCCTTTTGCAGCCAAGAGGGGAGAAATATTGGACCGTAACGGAACCGCGCTTGTGACCAGCATCACGACACCGACCATCTGGGCGATTCCCGTCCAGATCAAGGACGCGGACCATACGGCCCGGACATTGGCCCCTCTTCTTGGCATGAACGAGGCTGACGTGAAAAAAAGTATTACGAAACGTTCGAGAATAGAACGGATCAATCCCGGCGGACGAAAAATTACGATGGAGCTGGCTCAGGAAATTCGTGATTTGAAGCTGCCGGGTATCGTTGTTGCCGAGGATAACAAGCGGTATTATCCTTATGGTGATCTAGCTGCTCATATTTTAGGCTTTACGGGCGCCTATAATCAGGGGCTGACCGGACTTGAGGCGATGCATGATGATAAGCTGATGGGCTTTGACGGCAACATCTCTTATCTGTCCGATGCGAGCGGGAAGCAAATGCCGAATTCGACGGAGAAGTATGTGGAGCCCCGGGACGGGCTCAGCCTGGAACTGACGATTGACAAATCAATCCAGGCGATTATGGAACGCGAGCTGGATCAGGCGATGGTCAAGTATCAGGCCAATGGCGCATGGTCGATTGCCATGAACCCCAATACAGGCGAGATTCTGGCCATGGCCTCGCGCCCGGGCTTCTCGCCGGGGAAATACCAGGAATTCGAGCCGGAAACGTACAACCGGAATCTTCCGATCTGGATGACCTATGAGCCGGGCTCAACCTTCAAGATCATTACGCTGGCTGCTGCATTGGAAGAGGGAAAGGTAGATTTAAAAAATGACCACTTCTTTGATTCCGGTGCGGTTGAGGTCGGCGGAGCCCGGCTTCGCTGCTGGAAGAAGGGCGGCCATGGCAGCCAGACATTTATGGAAGTGGTGCAGAATTCGTGCAACCCCGGATTTGTTCTCCTGGGCCAGAAGCTGGGCAAAGAAAGCCTGTTCCAATATATCCGCGATTTTGGCTTTGGCGCCAAAACCGGAATTGACCTGAACGGGGAAGAGAACGGGATTCTGTTCAAGCTGGAGAATGTCGGTCCGGTCGAGCTGGCGACAACCGCTTTCGGCCAGGGGGTGTCGGTGACACCGATCCAGCAGGTTGCCGCGGTCTCAGCGGCAATTAATGGAGGCAAGCTGTATAAGCCTTATGTGGCCAAAGCCTGGATCAATCCCGAAACGGGCGAGAAAGTGGAGGAGATTGAGCCGCAGCTTGTGCGCGAGGTCATCTCCGAGGAGACTTCGAAGCAGGTCCGCGAAGCACTGGAGAGCGTGGTGGCCAAGGGAACGGGACGTCCGGCATTCATCGACGGCTACCGGGTCGGAGGCAAAACGGGAACGGCGCAAAAGGTAGTGAACGGCAGGTATTCTTCCACCGAGCATATCGTGTCTTTTATCGGATTTGCCCCGGCGGATGATCCGCAGATTGTTGTGTACACCGCCGTTGATAATCCGAAGGGCATTCAGTTCGGCGGCGTAGTGGCGGCACCGATCGTTCAGAACATTCTGGAGGATGCGCTGCGTTACATGGATATTCCGCCTCGCAAAGATCAGATGGCGCGCGTGTACAAATACGGGGAAACCCCGATGGTAACCGTGCCGGACCTGGTGGGAGCGACCGTTCAGGATCTGTACGAGGATTTGAACATGAATTTCATGCTGGCCAAATCGGGAACGGGCAACACTGTGATCTCCCAGGCTCCTAAGCCGGGAACCCGGGTAGAGCGCGGCTCGACCATCCGCATTTATATGGGAGAGGATTCCGAGGCAGGGCATGAACATTAAGATACGTATTGGTTTTATTATCCGGCCCTCGTTAACCGGATGATCAAGGATATAGAGAGAAGAGGGATTGCAATGAAATTGTACGAACTATCATCCGTGCTGGCAGCAGCAGTCGTTGATGGAGACGGTGATGTTGAGATTTCGGATCTGCAGGTGGATTCCAGACAGGTGAAGGCGGGTGATCTGTTCATCTGCTTGCCGGGGCACACCGTGGATGGCCACGACTACGCAGCGCAGGCAGCCGCTAGCGGAGCCAGCGCACTTATCGTCCAGCGGAAGCTTGATATTGACCTTCCGCAAGTTATCGTTAAGGATACCCGGCTGGCTATGGCCGCGATGGCTGACAAGTTTTTCAACCAGCCTAGCGCGCGTATGAAGCTGATCGGTGTGACCGGAACGAACGGAAAAACAACGACCACGTACCTGATCGAACGCATTCTTCAAGACTATGGTGTGAAAACCGGATTGATCGGCACGATTCAGATGCGATACAACGGGCAGTCATTCCCGATGCCAAGAACGACTCCGGAAGCGCTCGACCTTCAGCGTTACTTGAACGATATGGCGAGCAGCGGAACCGAATGCTGCGTGATGGAGGTATCCTCCCATGCGCTGGAGCAGGGGCGGGTGAAGGGAACAGACTTCCGGACGGCAATTTTCACGAATCTGTCGCAGGATCATCTGGACTACCATCATACGATGGAAGATTACCGGGCTGCGAAAGGGTTGTTTTTTGCCAGACTGGGGAACGCTTTTGCCAAGGACGAGAACAAGCGCAAATATGCCGTGTTGAACGCGGATGATGAGGCATCGGCTTATTTTGCAAAGCTTACTGCAGCCGAAGTGATTACTTACGGCGTACAGGAGGATGCAGACATTCGGGCAAGCCGTATCGTCATCACGGCGCAGGGCACTTCCTTCCATGTGGATACGTTCCGCGGCAGCGCGGATATCTCGATCCGGATGGTCGGCAAGTTCAACGTATACAATGCGATGGCGGCCATTGCTGCAGCGCTTCTGGAAGGCATTCCTCTGGAAGACATCAAGAACAGCCTTGAAGCCGTGCCGGGTGTTGACGGCCGGGTAGAGGTTGTAGATGAAGGCCAACCGTATGCGGTCATCGTGGATTATGCTCATACCCCGGATGGTCTGGAGAACGTGCTGCGAACCGTGAATGAATTTGCCGAAGGTCGTATCCTGACCGTGTTTGGCTGCGGAGGGGACCGGGACCGGACGAAGCGGCCGATCATGGGGAAAATCGCCTCCAAGTACAGCGACCTTGTATTTGTTACATCCGATAATCCCCGCACAGAGGATCCGGAGCGAATTCTGAAGGATATTGAAGCGGGACTGATCGAGGAAGGCGTGTCTAAGGCCAGCTATGAGCTCATCGTGGATCGCCGTGAAGCGATTGAAAAGGCTATTGAAATGGCAAGCCCGGGCGATGTAGTATTGATTGCGGGGAAAGGTCATGAGACCTACCAGCTGATCGCGGGCGAAGTGCTTGACTTTGACGACCGCATCGTAGCTAAAGACGCGATAAGGGGCAGACTAAAGTGATCCATAAAACATTGCGAAGCATCGCCGACATGTGCGGCGGAACGCTTTCGCCAAACCTTGACGAGAATACGATGATTCATGGGGTCGGCACCGACTCCAGAACGATACAATCCGGCCAGCTCTTCGTCCCGATTGTCGGAGAGAAGTTTGACGGTCACCAGTTTGTCCGTCAGGTGCTGGACCAAGGAGCAGGAGCCGCGCTGTGGCAGCGGGATCATGGACCGGCGCCGGAAGGCCCTGTCATTGTGGTAGAGGACTCGCTGGCGGCGCTTCAGGCGCTGGCCAAGGCGTATTTGCGGCAGAGCGGTGCCAAGGTTGTCGGCATCACCGGCAGCAACGGCAAAACGACCGTAAAGGATATGGTATCCGCCCTGCTTGAGACACGGTATAAGGTGCATAAAACGAAGGGCAATTATAACAATCACATCGGGTTGCCGCTGACCGTGCTGGCGATGGAGGAAGGCACCGAGATCATCGTGCTGGAGATGGGCATGAGCGGGCGGCATGAGATCGAGCTGCTGTCCGGACTTGCGAATCCGGATATTGCTGTTATTACGAACATCGGTGAGGCCCATTTGCTGCAGCTCGGTTCACGCGAGGAGATTGCGCGGGCGAAGCTGGAGATTATTAGCGGGATGAAGCCTGGCGGACTGCTCATCTATCACGGTGACGAACCGCTGATCTCGCGGGTGCTCGAAGAAGCGTCGACCATTAAGCCGGAAGGTCTTCAGACCTTTACGTTCGGAACCGGCAGTGATAACGACAGCTATCCGACAGGCCTGATGTTCCACGGCAAGGGAATTGTGTTTACCTCAAGCCGATCTGCCGGGGAGGCGTTCAGCCTGCCGCTGCTTGGACAGCACAACGTCGTAAACGCACTTGCCGCCATGGCGGTGGCCAGCGAGCTCGGGGTCAGCGAAGAGGAGATTCGCGAAGGCTTTGAGGGCCTCAAGCTTACCGGCATGCGGATTGAGTGCATTGAAACGCGTCATGGCGTAACGGTGCTGAACGATGCTTACAATTCCAGTCCGACAGCCGTCAAGGCTGCCGTGGATGTCCTCGGGAACATGAAGGGGTACCGGCGCCGCATTGCTGTGCTCGGGGACATGCTTGAACTCGGTCCGAAGGAAGCGGAGTTCCATGCGGAAATCGGCCATTACTTGTCTCCGGACAAGGTGGACGTCGTGTTTACTTACGGCCCGCTGTCCCGTCATACGGCGGAAGCCGCACGTCAGTATTATCCGGAGAACAGCGTGTTTGCTTATACAGATAAGGAGGCGCTGATCGCCTCATTGATAGAGCAGATCACCAGCAAGGATGTTGTGCTGGTTAAAGCCTCGCGCGGAATGAGGCTTGAACAAGTCGTCGAGGCACTTGCGGAACTGCCTGGCGGAAACAATGGAAGTAGGGGGTGAGCGGAATGGACTATCAATTGCTGCTGCTGACGATCGCTGTATCGTTTGTCATCGCCGTTATTTCAGCTCCGCTGCTTATTCCGCTCCTGCGCAGAATGAAATTCGGCCAACAGGTTCGGGACGACGGTCCGCAGAGCCATCTGAAGAAAGCCGGGACGCCGACGATGGGCGGCGTTGTCATTCTGTTAGCGTTTACGCTCACGTTTATTAAGTTTTCGCCGGTAGATACCGATTTCTATGTTATGCTGGTTGCCACGCTCGGCTTTGGTTTGATCGGATTTCTGGACGATTATATCAAAATCGTATTCCGCAGATCGCTCGGACTAACCGCGCGTCAGAAGCTGCTGGGGCAGCTGATCTTTTCCGGGGTAATGTGCTGGCTCCTGATCTCCAACGGCCATAGCACCGCCATCGGAATGCCGGGAATGAGCTGGTCTTTTGACTGGGGCCCGTGGTTCTACTATCCCTTCATCGTGATCATGATGCTGGCCATCAGCAATGCCGTCAACTTTACAGATGGTGTGGACGGACTGCTGTCTGGTGTCAGCGCCATCGCATTTGGCGCCTACGCGATCATTGCGATTCAGTCCACCTCGTTTGCAGCTGCGTTCTGCGCGGCGGCGATGATTGGTGCCGTGCTTGGCTTTCTCGTGTTCAATGCACATCCGGCCAAGGTGTTTATGGGGGATACAGGATCGCTCGGTATTGGGGGCGCCATCGGCGCAATTGCGATTGTGACCAAAAGCGAGCTGCTGTTCCTCGTGATCGGCGGGATTTTTGTCATCGAGATTCTTTCGGTGGTCCTGCAGGTCATATCCTTCAAAACGAGAGGCAAGCGGATATTCAAGATGAGTCCGATTCACCATCATTTTGAGCTGTCCGGATGGTCGGAATGGCGTGTTGTTATCACGTTCTGGACCGTCGGATTGATCCTTGCGGTGCTCGGACTTTATATCAACAAGGGGTTGTAGAAATGAAGCATCCAGAACGATACCGTGATCAAAAAGTGGTTGTGCTTGGCCTTGCCAAAAGCGGAGTCCAGGTAGCCAAGGTGCTCCACCAGGCAGGCGCGGTTGTCATTGTTAATGATCGAAAAGAGCGGGACCAGTGCCCTGAGGCTTCGGAGCTCGAAGCTTTGGGGATTTCTGTTGTGTGCGGGGGGCATCCGGATGACCTGATTGATGCGCAGGTGGCGCTTGTGGTGAAAAATCCGGGCATTCCGTACTCGGTTCCGCCAGTTCAACGGGCGATTGAGCTTCAAATTCCGGTAGTGACGGAGGTCGAGGTCGCGTACCATCTGTGCCGTGCCCCGATAATCGGCATCACCGGTTCGAACGGGAAGACGACGACGACAACCTGGGTGGGACAGATCCTCCAGGCTGCTGGCATGTCCCCGATCGTTGCCGGAAATATCGGCATTCCGCTTACGGAAGCAAGCCAGGAGGCCACGGAGGAGCAATGGATGGTTGCCGAGCTGAGCAGCTTCCAGCTGAAAGGCACCGAGGATTTCCGGCCTCGCATCGCTTGTCTGACGAACGTAACAGAGACCCATCTGGATTATCACGGGGGCATGGATGATTACGTTGCATCCAAGGCCAGACTGTTCCGCAATCAGACCGCTGAAGATACCGCTGTGCTCAACTGGGATGATCCCGTGTGCAGAGGTCTCGTGCCCTACATCAAGGCCCGGGTGCTTCCGTTCTCGATGAACGAGACGCTTCGGGAAGGTGTCTATGTGTCGCCGCCTTACATACCGGGGACCGAGGACCAACTGGAGCGGACGATCGTTTATACAGATGACAAAGGCTTTACGCATGAGATCATCCGTGTGGAGAACATCGGTATACCGGGACGCTTCAATGTGGAGAATGCGCTCGCTGCCAGCTGCATCGCGATTGCCGCTGGCGCGCAGCCGTCCCAGCTGGAGGGCTCGCTGTCCAGCTTCCGCGGGGTGGAGCACCGTCTGGAATATGTGAGAGAGACGGACGGCATTGTCTATTACAACAACTCGAAGGCGACCAATGCGAAGGCAACCAGCATGGCGCTCTCTTCCTTCACCCAGCCGATCGTGCTCATTGCGGGCGGACTGGATCGCGGCACGGACTATGATGAGCTGGTGCCTTTTCTGCAAGGCAAGGTGAAGGCTGCGGTACTGCTTGGTCAGACCAAGGATAAATTGGCGGATGCGGCACAGAAGGCCGGGATAAACACGGTCGTCCTCGTCGATAATGGGGAGGACGCCGCCCACACGTTGACCCTGGCTGTTCAGAAAGCTTCCGGCCTGGCCGAAGCGGGAGATATTGTGCTGCTGTCGCCTGCATGTGCCAGCTGGGACATGTTTCCTTCCTATGAGGTTCGGGGACGCATTTTTAAAGAGGCGGTGCATAATCTTTAAGTAGGGGGGTGTGGATAAGCCCCTACTTTGGATGTTCGAGGTGGCCTTCCTATGAACAAGAACCGTCAGGCGCCCGATCTGTGGCTGCTGATTTGCATTATGGCCCTGCTGGCCATCGGTCTGGTCATGGTATACAGTGCAGGCTCTGTGCTTGCCTTTCATGATTATGGCGACAAGTTTTACTTCGTGAAACGACAAGGTTTATTTGCGGTATTGGGACTGGTCGCGATGTATTTCACCTCCAATATCGATTTCAGAGTATGGAAGAAATATAGCAAGCTCATTCTGCTAGTCTGCTTCTTTCTGCTTGTCATCGTGCTTATTCCGGGCATCGGCGTCGTTCGCGGCGGCGCAAGAAGCTGGCTTGGCATCAGCTCTTTTGGCATTCAGCCCTCCGAGTTTATGAAACTCGGCATGATTCTGTTTCTTGCGAGATGGCTCAGTCAGAAAAACTATGATATTACGAATTTTTCCAAGGGGCTGCTGCCCCCGCTCGGACTGATCGGTCTGGCCTTCGGCTTGATTATGCTGCAGCCGGATCTAGGCACCGGAGCGGTGATGCTGGGCGCCGCGATGATGATTGTATTTACCGCAGGGGCCAGCCTGAAGCATCTCGGCTTCCTGTCCCTCGGCGGCATTGCCGGCTTCGTCGGTCTGATTCTCGCCGCACCGTATCGGTTGAAGCGAATTACCGGCTTTCTCGATCCGTGGTCAGATCCGCTTGGAACGGGTTATCAGATCATCCAGTCTCTCTATGCGATCGGACCTGGCGGGCTCGGCGGCCTGGGACTTGGCATGAGCCGTCAGAAGCATGCCTATGTGCCGGAGCCGCAGACAGATTTTATATTCTCCATATTGGCTGAGGAGCTCGGATTCATCGGCGGGTTGACAGTGCTGCTTCTGTTCGCTGCGCTCGTATGGCGGGGCATGCGCATTGCCATGACGATCAGCGACGGCTTTGGCAGCCTGCTGGCCGTGGGCATCATCGGTATGGTGGCGATCCAGGTTATCATTAACATCGGGGTCGTTATCGGATTGATGCCGGTGACGGGCATCACCCTGCCATTGATCAGCTACGGCGGCAGTTCCTTGACGCTGATGCTGACAGCGCTCGGCATTCTATTAAATATATCCCGTTATGCGAGGTGAACCGGCATGCGTGTCGTACTAACAGGCGGCGGTACGGGGGGGCACATCTACCCTGCCGTTGCCATTGCCAGACAATGTGAGGCTGAGGAGCTAACATCTCAGTTTTTATATATCGGAGGCAAGAGAGGTTTGGAAAGCAAGCTTGTCCCGCAGGAGAATCTTCCTTTTGAAAGCATAGATATTACCGGATTTCGGCGCAGCCTGTCCCTCGAAAATGTGAGGACGATCATGCGCTTCTTCAAGGGCGTCAGCAGATCGAAGAAGCTGCTGTCGGATTTCAAGCCGGACATCGTTATCGGCACCGGCGGTTATGTATGCGGACCGGTCGTATACGCTGCGGCCAAGCTGGGCATCCCGACATTGATCCACGAGCAGAATGCCATTCCGGGTCTGACCAACCAGTTTCTGAGCCGCTATGCGGACACGGTAGCGGTCAGCTTTGAAGGCTCGGAGAAGGCGTTCCCCAAAGCGAAAAGAGCAATTTATACCGGAAATCCACGCGCGACGACGGTGATGTCCGCCAATCGTGAGCGTGGATTTGCTTCGCTTGGGATTCCAAGCGACAGCCCGATCGTGCTTGTTGTCGGGGGCAGCCGCGGAGCCCGGGCCATCAACGAGGCGATGAAGGGGATGGCAGCGATGATCGACAGGCTCCCTGGCGTTCATTTTGTATTTGTAACCGGGGAGACGTATTTCGAAGGAACACGGGAGGCGATTCGCAGCGAGCTTGGCACGATGCCAAACCATCTGCATATCGTTCCGTATATCAGCAATATGCCGGAGGTGCTGGCTGCTACGTCGCTGATCATCAACCGGGCCGGGGCCTCGTTCCTTGCGGAAATTACGTCGCTTGGCATTCCGTCCATTCTGATTCCGTCCCCGAACGTGACCAACAACCATCAGGAAGCCAATGCCAGACAGCTGGAGGAGGCTGGCGCTTCTCGCATGATCCTGGAGCAGGATTTGACAGCGGAGCGTCTGTTCGGACAGATTGAGGACATTATGAAGAGCGGCGATGTGCTAGGCGCGATGACCGAGGCATCGCGCAAGCTTGGAAAGCCGGATTCGGCAGCCGTAATTGTTGAAGAGATTCGGAGGCTGACGGTCAAACGGTAAAACGGCCGGACGATTGTCACATCCCTATAGAGCGTGACATAAGATACTCTATAATCGTGACGCACCCATGAGGCCGACATTATGACACCCGGCCATCTCTTCGCCCCGTCGCAAAGATATGGCCTTTTGGTTTGGAAAGTCAAGGGAGGTTTATGTTAGATGCAGCAATGGAAATCGCTACTATCTGAGGCCAATGTCGGGGCTGTGCTATGGAATGAACCGCTGGCAAAATATACAACATGGAAGATTGGCGGACCGGCCGATGTGCTGATTGTCCCTGAAACGAAGGAGCAGCTGTCGGAATTGGTCACTCTTCTCCATGCCCATCAAATCCCGTGGATTCAGCTGGGCCGGGGCTCCAACATGCTCATTGCCGATAAAGGCATACGCGGGGCGGTCATCAAGCTCGGTAAGGGGTTTGAGCATTGTAGCTTTGACGGATGCACGGCATCTGCCGGCGGCAGTATGTCGTTCGTTAAGCTCAGTGTTCTGGCCGGAAAACAAGGATTAACGGGTCTCGAATTTGCCGGAGGCATTCCGGGCTCGGTCGGAGGGGCCGTGTACATGAATGCCGGCGCCCATGGGTCGGATGTGTCACGCATATTTAAGTCCGCTGACATTGTACTGGAAACAGGGGAATTGGTTACTTATGCTGCCGAGGATATGGCGTTTGATTACCGGCATTCCATTCTGCATGAGCGAAAAGGGATTGTAACGGGGGCGGTATTTGCACTCGAATACGGCGACCGCGAGCAGATTTCTGCGGTTATGGCATCCTACAAGGATCGCCGCCGGCGTACACAGCCGCTGCAGTCGGCGACCGCAGGCAGCGTATTTCGGAATCCCCCGGGCGACCATGCGGCCAGGCTCATTGAAGCAGCCGGACTCAAGGGGCTTCGGATCGGAGGAGCGGAAATTTCCGTGCAGCATGCCAATTTCATTGAGAACACCGGTCAAGCGACAGCAGAGGACGTGCTTGCCCTGATGGAGCATATCAAGGCCACCGTAGCCGACAAGAACGGGATCCAACTGGTGCCGGAGGTCTATGTGATGGGTGAGCGGTAAACTCGGAGGTGATACATTGGACAAATTGGTGATTGAGGGTGGAAATCCCCTATCAGGAACCATTCGTATCCATGGTGCAAAAAATGCTGCTTTGCCGATTCTGGCGGCAAGTCTTCTTGCCGAAGGGACTGTCCGTCTAAGCAACGTTCCGCATTTGCTCGACATTGAAGTGATGCTCAGCATATTGAACCGCCTCGGCTGCAAAACCAGACATGAGCTGGAGACGGTCACCGTGGATACGGCGTCAGCCAATTCGTCTCACGTCCCGGAAGATTTAATGAAGCAGATGCGCTCCTCGATCTTTTTGATGGGACCTCTGCTGGCCCGTTTCGGTGAAGTGACCATTTATCAGCCTGGCGGCTGTGCGATTGGCGAACGGAAAATTGATCTGCATCTCAAAGGACTCAAAGCGCTCGGCGCCGAAATCATAGAGGGCGACGAGAAAATCCACTGCCGTGCGAGCCGATTGACAGGAACGGATATCCATCTGGACTTTGCCAGTGTCGGAGCAACTGAAAATATCATGATGGCAGCTGCTACAGCAGCGGGAACAACCGTCATTACCAATGCAGCGAGAGAACCGGAAATCCAGGATCTCCAGCATTTTCTCAACAAGATGGGGGCGAATATTGTCGGAGCCGGGACCGATACGATTACGATTCATGGCGTAGAGCGACTTGAGCCATGTGAGTATGAGATTATTCCCGACCGCATCGTTGCGGGAACTGTCATGATTGCCGCAGCGGTAACAAGAGGCAATGTCACGCTGACGAAGACGAATCCGTCGCACTTATCATCGCTAATCCATGTGCTCAAGCGTGCTGGTGTTCAAACCAGTGCCTGCAATGATATAATGAACATAAGCTGTATGAGCCGCCCCAAAGCTGTGGAGCGGATCGTAACATCGCCGTACCCGTCCTTTCCTACCGATCTTCAATCACAGGTGATGGTTCTCCTGTCATTGGCAGACGGGTTTAGCGTCATGAAAGAGACGGTGTTCGAGGGACGCTTCAAGCATGTGGAGGAGTTGTCCCGAATGGGCGCAGACATTTCAACGGATATGAACTATGCATTTATTAGAGGCGTACAGAGAATTTATGGTGCTACCGTAGAGGCAACGGATCTGCGTGCCGGAGCCGCGCTGGTTATCGCCGGCTTGGCTGCGCAGGGAACGACTGTCGTGGAACAGGTGCATCATATCGATCGCGGTTACGATCGGATTGAAAACATGTTCCAAGGCTTGGGCGCCCGGATTTATCGAGAGACCCCGGTGCCACGGCCGCTTGATTTAGCCAATTGAGGTCCTAGGCGTCCCCTCCTTCACCGATAGGAGGGGATGACAGGCTTTATGGAGAGAGAGGATATGTCCAAGACACCCATGCCTGTCCTGAAAGAGGACAAGCCCAGACCGAAAACAGCCAGGAAAATCATATGGATACTGCTGCTGCTGTTTATAGCCCTGCTGACCATCCTGTTCTTCCGTTCCCCGGTCAGCCAAGTGACGGATATCGAAATCACGGGTAATACGTTTAATACGGATGAACAGCTGCTTGAGGAGAGCGGAGTCGGGGTTGGCGACCAGTTTTTTGGTGTTGATCCGGATAAAATTGGTGAGCGTCTGCAGGCTCTTGGCACGATTCGGGAGGCGCAGGTGATCAAGACGTTCCCCGGAAGCATCAGCATCGTGATTGAAGAACAGCCCACGGTCGCTTACGAGCTGACCAGTGACGGTTCGCTTCTGGCGATTCTGGCCAGCGGCACATCCGTGCCTGTATCAGCCAGCGGCATCGCGGTAGAGAAGCCGATTCTGACGAACTGGGAGCCTTCCGATCCGAACAAGGCGAAGCTGAGCGAGGTGCTGGCCGATATTCCCGGCAGCCTGACCTCGGATATTTCCGAGATCACGCCGTCGCCGACCCTGTCATTTCCGGATCGGATTAAGCTGTACACACGCTCCAAGTTTGAAGTCATTACTACCGTTTCCCTGCTGAAGGATAAAGTGGAGTACCTCAATCAGGTAACCGAAGTGGAGCAGCCGGGTCTCATTACGATGCTGGAGGCGGACTCCTATGTGCCTTTTGTTGCCGAGTCTGAGGACGAAGAAGGGGAATAAGCCCCCCCCTACTCAGCGATAGGAATAAATGGTACAATTGAGAGTATTGGCAAGCTGGTGCAATTCGATTCTTCTATTGAAATTTTAGTGCCTTTTGAATAGCAAATGTTGGCACTAAAAAATATGTAGAAAAAAGAGGGATAGCCCGGCGAATGTTGAATAAATAGAGTTGTGTCATTATAATGGTATTTATTTTGCTAAAAACAGGAGGTGCCAGGGCTTGAGCAACAATGACATCATTGTTAGTTTGGACATCGGTACATCCAAAGTTCGTGCTATTATTGGGGAAGTTAATAATGGAACCTTTAATATTATTGGAGTTGGATCTGCCGACTCGGAGGGAATTCGCAAAGGTGCAATTGTAGATATCGACCAAACGGTACAATCCATTCGCAGTGCTGTAGATCATGCGGAGCGTATGGTCGAGATTCAAATATCCGAAGTATATGTCGGCATTTCAGGCAGTCATATTGGACTTCAATCGAGCCATGGTGTGGTGGCAGTATCGAACGAGGATCGCGAGATTGGCGAGGAGGATATCGATCGGGTGCTGAAGGCAGCCGAGGTTGTCGCTTTGCCTCCGGATCGCGAGATTATCGATGTCGTCGCAAAACAGTTTATCGTTGACGGTTTGGAAGGAATCTCCGATCCGCGAGGAATGATCGGCGTTCGCCTTGAGGTGGAAGCAACGATTGTTACTGGCGCCAAAACGGCAATACATAACTTATTGCGATGCGTAGAAAAAGCAGGTCTGAAGGTGAAGGATCTGGTGCTGATTCCGCTTGGAGCAGGTCAGCTTGCGTTGTCCAAGGACGAGAAAACGATGGGTTCTGTCCTGGTGGACGTCGGCGCAGGATCAACCACCTTGACGGTTTTTGAAGGCGGCAGTCTTGCGGCGACCTCAACACTGCCGGTCGGCGGGGAGTTCGTAACGAATGATATCGCATACGGCCTCCGGACATTGACCGACCAGGCCGAGAAGGTCAAATTGAAATACGGGTGCGCCCTTATCGAAAGCGCGGCTCCTGATGTTGCATTTAAAGTAACGAGAATCGGAAGCAACGTAGACAAGGAATTCACGCAAGAGGATTTGGCGGCCATTATCGAACCGCGGGTTCAGGAGATTTTCCAATTGGTACGTCAAGAAGTGAAGCGCTTGGGTTACAATGAGCTTCCCGGAGGTTATATACTTACGGGTGGCACGATGTCCATGCCCGGTGTGCTGCAGGTGGCACAAAATGAGCTGGCGACTTCCGTGCGAATTGCCATACCGGATTATATCGGTGTTCGTGATCCGGGATTCTGCAGCGGAGTCGGCATCCTCCACAATGCGATCCGAAACATCCGAGTCCGCAATACAGGAGGAAGCAGCAGTGGGAATACCAAGAAACCGGTGAACCGCGCCAAGCAGCATAATCCTGTCGCAGCAACTCAGGAGAGCAGCCAGAAGCCGGGATTTATCGAGCGCTTGAAGAAGATGTTCAGTGAGTTTATATAGCGGATTCATTTGACAGTGGACGTGCCATCCACGCACATTGAGGGGGAGATGGATTAGATGTTGGAATTTGATTTTGAAATGGAGAGCTTGGCTCAAATTAAAGTCATTGGTGTAGGTGGCGGCGGCAGTAACGCGGTGAACCGAATGATCGAGAACGGCGTGCAAGGCGTGGAATTTATTACGGTAAATACCGATGCCCAGGCGCTCCATCTTGCTAAATCCGAGCATAAACTGCAAATCGGGGACAAGCTGACTCGCGGGCTTGGCGCAGGTGCCAACCCAGAGGTCGGCAAAAAAGCGGCCGAGGAGTCCCGTGATTTGATTATGAATACGCTGAAGGGTGCCGACATGGTGTTCGTAACAGCAGGCATGGGCGGCGGTACCGGTACCGGTGCAGCTCCTGTGATCGCTGAAATTGCGAAGGAATGCGGCGCATTGACCGTCGGTGTAGTCACCCGTCCTTTCACTTTTGAAGGCCGGAAGAGATTCTCGCAAGCGGAGCTTGGCATTGAAGCTCTGAAAGAGAAGGTAGACACCCTGATCGTGATTCCTAACGATCGCCTGCTTGAAATTGTTGACAAGAAGACGCCGATGCTGGAGGCATTCCGTGAAGCGGATAACGTACTCCGCCAGGCTGTGCAAGGCATCTCGGACCTGATCGCCGTTCCCGGCTTGATCAACCTCGACTTTGCCGATGTCAAAACAATCATGACCGAGCGCGGCTCCGCACTGATGGGAATCGGAATGGCAACCGGTGAAGACCGGGCGTCCGAGGCGGCTCGCAAGGCGATTATGAGCCCGCTGCTTGAAACTTCGATTGAAGGGGCACGCGGGGTCATCATGAACATCACAGGAGGCGCGAACCTGTCCCTGTACGAAGTGAACGAAGCCGCGGAAATCGTCACCTCGGCTTCGGATCCGGAGGTCAACATGATCTTTGGTGCGATTATCGATGAGAAGTACAAGGACGAGATCAAGGTTACGGTCATTGCCACCGGCTTTGAGAGCAAAGCAGCTCCGGCTGCCCCTGGGCGCCGCACGCAGCAGCCTTCCCAGCCTGAGCAGCACCAGACGCCAGCTGAGAAGAGCAACGTGAATTTAAGACCGTTCGGCAATCAGAGTGCCAGCGATCAGCTGGACATTCCTACATTCCTTCGCAATCGTTCTCGCAATAATGACTAATCGAGGAGCTTCCAGGCCTATCAGGCCTGCGAAGCTCTTTTTGGTTTCCGGCTTTATACTGCCGTTTATCCATGTAAGAGATTTAGCCGCCTGATCCGCTGTATCCTCTCATAACTTCCGCTGGGTCGACAAAAAAAGTCGGTGGACACCTCCCAGGTTTAGACAGACTTTGATTCCTATCCTTTTTATACTAGAAACATCTCCCGGGACCCTGAAAATGCCGCATGAAATGAACGGATATGATCCGAAAGAGACGGGTGAGGATACTGGTTGTTTATATCGATCTGATATTCATCGTCAACCTGCTGATTGACGGCATATTGCTTGCCCTGACAGCCTGGATGCGAAGAATCCGGCCGCGTTTATGGAGAGTGGCATGCTCCTCCTTGCTTGGGGCGATGTATGTCGTGATGATGTTTGTGCCGGAACTGTCGTTCCTGTACACCTTTCTCATTAAATTCATGCTATCCCTCATGATGATCTGGATCGCTTTCGGTTATGCAAGTCTGCAGGAATATATCCGCAATCTGGGCGCTTTCTATATCGTGAACTTTGCCATTGCCGGGGGGATTATCGGGTTCCACTATTTCCTGCAAAGTTCAGGTGAGCTGTTTGAAGGGATTTGGTATAGCGCGACCGGGGGACTGTCCTTTGAGCTGAAGGTGGGGTTCTGGTTTGCATGTATTGCCTTTTTTGTAGTTGTATTCGCGTTCAAGGCGGTTCAGACCACCAAACGCAAAACCGAGAGCCGGGAGACGCTGTTGGCTCCTGTCACCGTATGGATTGGCAGTACGAAAGTACAGTGCACCGGTCTTCTGGATACAGGCAATCAATTGAGCGATCCGTTAACGCGGACCCCCGTCATGGTCATGGAGGCTTCGCTATGGGAGCGAGAACTGCCCCCGGGCTGGAGTGATAAACTGATGGGCGGGGAGCCGGACAAACTGATCATGGAAGCGGATGTATCGGCATTTGCCTGGCAGGATCGATTGCGGCTTGTCCCCTATCGGGGCGTGAACCGGGGGGCGGCATTCATGCTGGCCATCAAACCGGACATGATCCGCATTGAGCTTGGCGGGATGGCCTATGAAACGACCAAGGTGTTGATTGGATTGGACGGAGGGCGACTGTCAGGCGACCGGGCTTACCGGGCGATTATTCATCCCGGGTTGATAGAAGGGGAAGGAATGCCGATTGCGGCCGGCGGCTGTGATGCTGCGAACGCGGAAGGCGGCATGATGGCGCATGAACAGGAAGCTGAGCGAACGGTCGGCTAACCGAATGAATGCGTGACCTGCTTGCCTTGCGAAGATCGGTTAGGGCGCCAATGAAGGATGGATGAGACTGCTTCTTGTTCAAGAGGCGAGGCAATTTCTACGACGTTTGTTTTCCAGCCGGAAAACGTTTAGGAGGAATAAACGGATGCCAGTGAAATGGAGATTAGCGCTGCAGCTGCAGTATTATCGGGTGTTGTTTTTACTGGGCTTGAAAAGCCAGGAGATCTATTATATTGGAGGAAGTGAAGCGCTTCCGCCTCCGCTGACGAAAGAGGAGGAGGAGTATCTCCTAAAAAAGCTGCCTTCAGGCGATGCGGCAACCCGCGCGATGCTGATCGAGCGCAATTTGCGTCTCGTGGTCTATATTGCCCGCAAGTTTGAGAACACGGGAATCAATATCGAGGATCTGGTGTCGATCGGCGCGATCGGTCTGATCAAAGCGGTCAACACGTTTGACCCGGAGAAAAAAATCAAGCTGGCAACCTATGCCTCGCGCTGTATTGAAAACGAGATTCTCATGTATTTGCGCCGCAACAACAAAACGCGGAGCGAGGTGTCTTTTGACGAGCCGCTGAACATCGACTGGGATGGCAATGAACTGCTGCTCTCCGATGTGCTCGGAACGGAAAATGATACCATTTACCGCAATATCGAAGAACAGGTAGACCGTAAACTGCTGCAAAAAGCACTGGATAAACTGAGCGACAGGGAGCGGATGATCATGGAGCTCCGGTTCGGACTTCAGGACGGGGAAGAGAAGACCCAGAAGGATGTGGCTGACCTGCTCGGAATCTCGCAATCTTATATTTCCCGACTGGAAAAAAGAATTATCAAGCGGCTCCGCAAGGAATTCAACAAGATGGTCTGAGGTGAAATCGCTTTGGAATAAAATGCACCCTCAAGGAGATAATGTACAGTAATGTTTCTCCTTGGGAGGTAAGCCATCATGACACGAAACAAAGTTGAAATTTGTGGTGTGGATACGGCAAAGCTGCCGGTTCTGACTAATGTGGAAATGAGGGAACTGTTCCATGAGCTGCAGCAAAACAATGAGCGGTCAGCTCGTGAAAAATTGGTGAATGGCAACTTGCGGCTCGTGCTGAGCGTCATTCAGCGATTTAACAATCGGGGGGAATTTGTGGATGACCTGTTCCAGGTCGGCTGCATCGGTCTGATGAAGGCCATCGACAATTTCGATCTGTCCCAAAATGTAAAATTTTCCACTTACGCCGTGCCGATGATCATCGGAGAGATTCGCCGCTATTTACGTGACAACAATCCGATTCGCGTCTCCCGTTCCCTGCGTGATATCGCCTACAAGGCGCTGCAGGTCCGAGATCAACTCACCAACGCGAACTCCCGCGAACCGACTATTTTCGAAATTTCCGAGGCGCTTAACGTGCCTAAGGAAGACGTTGTTTTTGCACTCGATGCCATTCAAGATCCCGTATCTTTGTTTGAGCCGATTTATCATGACGGGGGAGACCCGATCTATGTGATGGACCAAATCAGCGATGACAAAAATAAAGATGTATCCTGGATAGAGGAAATTGCGCTTCGGGAAGCGATGCACAAGCTGGGGCAGCGAGAAAAAATGATTTTGTCCATGCGCTTTTACGAGGGGAAAACCCAGATGGAGGTCGCCGATGAGATCGGCATCTCTCAGGCGCAGGTATCGAGGCTGGAGAAGTCCGCGATCAAGCAGATGCAAAAACATGTAAAGTCCTGAATGTAACTTGCAATCAAACCAGATAGCGATCCCGTGCGCGGGATCGTTTTTTCATGCCTTGCCGCGCGCATTTCGGGAATGGGCGATACAAAAAATAAAGTTATTTTGACGGCTGGCCACATATATTGAACTATAGGATGAGGCGTCATAAATACATCTAGGGTGTGATGGCATGATACCAGATCAGATGGTGGGGAAAAAAATGAAAATTTCCGACTTTCAAACAAAGGATGTTATTAATATTATCGACGGCAAGCGGCTGGGGCAGGTGAGCGACCTGGAGCTCGATTTGCGTCAGGGACGCATCGAAGCGATCGTGGTCCCTAGCTACGGCAAGTTTATGGGGCTGTTCGGAGGGGGCAGCGAACTGATCATTCCATGGCGAAATATCGTGAAAATCGGCTCTGACGTCGTGCTGGTCAAGATGGAGGAATTGAGAAGGCCGGAGGAGCAAGAGCCTCACGGTTATCTGGATCGGCCGGACCGGCCTGACAGACGAAGTTTCTAACGCAGGTCGAATCGAAGCCGTCGGCGCTGTTCGATAGGTTGCCTTGGGCAGGTTTTCTGGTACACTGGGATAGAGGTGAATGACATGGAACCGTTTGTAGGAATGGCTCGAAGCGGTCCCAATCTGCTCGCTCTCGAGGAGTGGGAGAAGCTGGGCGCGTCGTCGGGGTTGACGGCAGGCTTTACGGGGCGTGAAGGCGGCGTCAGCAGCAGCCCGTATCACAGCCTGAATCTGGCCTTTCACGTCGGGGATGAGCCGGAGGATATTAAGCAGAATCGCAGCCGGGTTGCGGAAGCGGTCGGGTTCACGCTGGCGGACTGGACTTGCGGCGAGCAGGTTCATGGCAGCCGGGTAGCTGTTGTCAGGGCAGACGACAGAGGCAAGGGCAGTCTGGACCGGGAATCCGCTTTTCAAAATACGGACGGACTGGTGACCCAGGTGCCTGGGGTGCTGCTGACCTCCTTCTATGCGGATTGTGTCCCGCTCTATTTCTGGGACCCCATAGAGGAAGCGGTCGGTCTGGCTCATGCCGGATGGAAAGGCACGGTGGCCGAGATCGCCCGGCATATGGTGCAGACGATGGCTGAGACATACGGCAGCAAGCCTGAAGCTATTCGCGCGGCCATCGGGCCTTCGATCGGCGTATGCTGCTACGAGGTGGATGAGCGGGTCATGTCGCGCGTGCGCGAATTAGGTCTGGAACGCTCCGGCAACGCTGGCGATTCCGGGATGTATATCGACAAAGGCAACGGGAAATACATGCTGAACTTGAAAGAAATAAACAGACACATTATGATTAAAGCAGGAATATTGCCGGAACATATCGAATGTACAACATGGTGTACAAGCTGTAGTCATGATATTTTCTTTTCTTACCGCAAGGACGGGGGAACGACAGGGCGTATGGCAAGTTGGATCGGGTTAAGAAAGAGGTGAACCGTCCCTTGAGTTTGTTGGAACGTATGGATCAAGTGCAGCAGCGCATAGCGGAGGCTTGCCGCCGCAGCGGCCGGGATCGTCAGGATGTCAACATCATTGCGGTGACGAAGTATGTCTCGCTGGAGAAGACAGCGGCGGTGCTGGATCACGGTCTGCAGCATATCGGCGAGAACCGCTGGCAGGATGCCAAGAGCAAGTGGGAGGCTTTGGGTGACCGGGGCACCTGGCATTTTATCGGTCATCTCCAGACGAATAAAGTGAAGGATGTCATCGATAAATTCCGGTACATCCACTCGCTGGACCGGCTGTCGCTGGCGAAGGAACTGGAGAAGAAAGCTGCTGCGTTGAATATACAAATATCCGCCTTTTTGCAGGTGAATATATCGGGAGAGGAATCGAAGTACGGTCTTCCTCCCGAGGAAGCAGCCGGCTTCCTGAAGAGCATCAGCAGTCTGGAGCATGTCCGCGTCATAGGACTGATGACGATGGCCCCTTATGAATCGGAGGCTGAGGACACGCGCCCTGTATTCCGCGGTCTGAGACAACTGAGAGATGAGCTGAACAGGCAGGCGCTTACCGCCGAGCCGCTGACCGAGCTGTCGATGGGGATGTCTAATGATTTTGAAGTGGCCATAGAGGAAGGGGCGACATGGGTACGCCTCGGCTCGATTCTAGTGGGAAAAGAGGAGGAGTGACGATGGGCGTGATGAACCGGTTTATGAACTTTATCGGGCTGCAGGAGGAAGAGGAAGTTGTAGAGCGGGAGGCGCTGACCTCTCAGGAAGACCAGGTGGAGACACCGTTTGAGAACCGCAAAAATCAAAATCAAAAGGGCAGCAATATTGTGAGCATACATTCGCAGAAAAATGTGAAGGTGGTGCTGGCTGAGCCTCGCTCCTATGACGAAGCTCAGGAGATTGCCGATCATCTGCGCTCGTTCCGGACCGTGGTGGTCAATCTGCAGCGCGTGCGGAACGATCAGGCGCTGCGGATCATTGATTTTCTAAGCGGAACGGTGTATGCGCTCAGCGGGGGCATCTCCAAGGTGGGCAGCAACATTTTTCTGTGCACGCCGGATACGGTGGAAATTCAGGGAACCATTTCCGAGATTTTAGCTGACGAACAAGACTATAACAGAATGAGGTGATATTTCTTTGACGAATATTTATAGCATTGTCGAATTGCTGTTTCAAATTTATTTCTACATGATTCTCGTGTATGTACTGATGTCCTGGCTTCCGAACGTAAGAGAAAGCTTTATCGGAGAGCTGCTGGGCAAGCTGGTGGAGCCGTATTTGTCTCCATTCCGCCGCTTTATCCCGCCGATCATGGGCATGATCGATATTTCCCCAATCGTTGCGCTGTTTGTGCTGCGGCTGGCTCAGAACGGGGTATATGCGATCCTCGGATATTTTGTATAACGATAAAGGGCGTGTGACCATATGAAACCGGACATCTATGATCATTTTCACCGAGACGAACGGGATTTTGTGGACCGGGCGTGGGAGTGGGTCGTTAACGCGGGGCAGTACCATGAAGCGAAGCTGACCGACTTTCTGGACCCGCGCCAGCGGTTTATTCTGGAATCGCTGGTCAACCGCGCCCCTGATGTGCACGCCGTCTACAGCGGCGGACATCCGGATGCAGAGCGTGTTCGTGCTTTCATCGCGCCCGATTACCGGGACCTGGCGAATGAGGATATGGGGATGAAGGTGCTCAGCATCACCTCTTCTGACCAGAAGCTGGGGGAGCTGGAGCATGGCGACTATATGGGCTCCATTCTCGGGCTCGGCATCAAGCGCTCCAAGATTGGCGATATTCATGTGCTGGAGAACGGCTGTCATGCCGTTGTCTCCGAGGATATCAGCGCGTATCTGCATTTGAACCTGAGCCAGGTGCATCGGGTGCATGTCATGACCGAGCTGTTGCCGCTGGACAAGCTCCAGGTGTCCCCGGTCACGCTGGATACGATGGAGATTACGGTCTCCTCCATGAGACTCGACGGCATTGCCAGCGATGCGTTCCGCATCAGCCGGGCCAAAATTGTCGTTCCGATCAAAGCGGGACGCTGCAGAGTCAACTGGAAAGTGGAAGAGGATCCTTCTACGCCGCTGAAAGAAGGGGATGTGATCTCCATTCAAGGGTTTGGTCGGTTTAAAGTGCTGGAGACGGGCGGCTTGACAAAAAAAGGGCGGTACCGTGTCAAGGTTGGGAAATATGCGTGATGCCTTTGAAGGAATTGCCGTTTTTTTGTCGAAGATTTACTAACAAACATTAATAATGGCGACCGATTAACCGATACATTCTGATGACCGCTGCTGTTTTCATAGACGGGTGGTTTGGCTTATAGCAGGGATGACCGTATCCCGTCTGCAACAAGCCGATATTCTTAGGAGGTGCACACCATGCCACTTACACCACTTGATATACATAATAAGGAGTTTGCCCGTCGAATCCGGGGTTATGATGAAGACGAGGTCAACGAATTTTTGGATCAGGTTATTAAAGATTATGAAAGCGTGATTCGGGAGAACAAGGAAATGCATAACCAGTTAATGGCGATGCAGGAGAAGCTGGATCATTTTGCGAATATTGAGGAAACCTTATCGAAGACGATCATCGTGGCCCAGGAGGCTGCGGATGAGGTGAAGAACAACGCGAAGAAGGAAGCGCAGCTGATCGTGAAGGAAGCGGAGAAGAATGCGGACCGGATCATCAACGAAGCGCTTGGCAAATCGCGCAAAGTCGCATTGGAAGTAGAAGAACTGAAGAAGCAGGCCTCCATTTACCGGACACGCTTCCGCTCGCTCGTGGAAGCGCAGCTGGAACTGCTGAAGCAGGATGGATGGGAGTCGCTGGAGTCGCCTGAGCCGAGTCTTGAGCCGAAAGAGGTATATTAGGCGGATAGCGGTTGACTTTTGGCCTGAAAAAGTCTATAACTAGTAACATAGTTGAATTGAATGAACAATCGTAAATTCGCAGATGGGAACAAGTACACAAGTGGCGCTGTCCCTCAGAGAGTTGGCATCCTGCTGAAAGCCAATGTTCAGACCTTGTGGAATATCGTCCTTGAGAAGCAAAGCCGAAGCGCCGTGAATCCGGAGTGTGTAAGCTAAGCCGTCCTCCGAACGTTACATCGGACCCGTGCCTGTCGTTATTGGCATGGAGCAGAGGTGCTGTTTGGTCTGCGCTTGATGTGCGTTGCAGTCAGACAGAATTAGGGTGGTCACGCGAGTTAAGGTTCTCGTCCCTTGGGGGATGAGGGCCTTTTTTTGATTTTACATGAGTTAGGATGAAAGGAAGATACGGCATGAACAGAGTTGATGTGAAAGAGAAGGCGCGCGCCAGAGAGCTGCGTATCCTGAACAAATGGAAAGAAGAGGACACGTTCAAGAAATCGATCCAGCACCGCGAAGGTCGTCCGAACTATGTATTCTATGAAGGGCCGCCGACAGCGAACGGTGCTCCTCATATCGGGCACGTGCTTGGACGGGTCATCAAGGATTTTGTAGGCCGTTACCAAACGATGAAGGGCTATCAGGTTGTCCGCAAAGCGGGCTGGGATACTCATGGTCTGCCGGTAGAGCTTGGGGTGGAGAAACAGCTGGGCATCTCCGGTAAACAGGAAATCGAAAATTACGGCGTGGAAGCTTTTATCCAGAAGTGTAAAGCGAGCGTGTTCGAATATGAGCATAAATGGCGGGAGCTGACCGAGGCGATTGCTTACTGGACCGATCTCGATCACCCCTATGTCACACTGGATAACAATTATATCGAAAGTGTATGGAACATCCTGGCGACGATCCATGATAAGGGTCTTCTCTATCGCGGTCACCGGGTGAGCCCGTACTGCCCGTGCTGTCAGACGACACTGAGCTCGCATGAGGTTGCACAGGGGTATGAGGACGTCAAGGATCTGTCTGCAACGGCTAAATTCAAGCTGCATGACAGCGGCGAATATGTACTCGCCTGGACGACTACCCCTTGGACGCTTCCGGCGCACGTGGCGCTGGCAGTCAATCCGGATATGGACTATGTTCGGGTACAGCAGGAGGACGGCGTATACATCGTAGCCAAGAATCTTGTGGACGATGTTATGAAAGGTGAATTCACCGTACTGTCTGAACTGAAGGGCGCGGAGCTGGTTGGAAGAAGCTACACCCCGCCGTTCAGCTACATCAAGGCGGAGAAAAGCAATGTGATCGTGGGCGCTTCCTTCGTTACCGATGCCAGCGGTACAGGGATTGTCCATATGGCGCCTGCGCACGGTGAGGACGATTACCGCGTCTGCCGGGAGAATGGCATCAGCTTTGTGAGTGTAGTGAACGGGCAAGGCCGTTATAACGACGAGGTGACTGATTTTGCGGGACGGTTCGTGAAGGACTGTGATCTGGATATCGTGAAGGCTCTTTCGGAAAAAGGGCTGCTGTACAGCAAAGAGAAATATGAGCACAGCTATCCGTTCTGCTGGCGCTGTAAATCTCCGCTCCTCTATTATGCGATGGAGAGCTGGTTTATCGAGACGACAGCGGTTAAAGACAAGCTGATTGAGAACAACAATTCCGTCACCTGGTATCCGGGCCATGTGCGTGAAGGCCGGTTCGGCAAATTCCTGGAGGATCTGGTGGACTGGAACATCAGCCGGAACCGCTATTGGGGAACGCCGCTGAACGTATGGGTGTGCAGCTCCTGTGACGGGCAGTACGCGCCGCACAGCATCGCTGATCTTCGCGCCAACGCTGTAGGGGAAGTGAGCGAGGATCTGGAGCTTCATAAGCCTTACGTTGATGAGGTGAAGGTAAAGTGTCCGCACTGTGAAGGCGGCGTGATGGAGAGAACGTCCGAGGTGATTGACGTATGGTTTGACAGCGGCTCGATGCCGTTCGCCCAATACCATTACCCGTTTGAAAATAATGAGACTTTCGAACATCAGTATCCGGCCGACATGATCTGTGAAGGCATCGATCAGACACGCGGCTGGTTCTACAGCCTACTGGCGGTATCCACCTTGTTTACAGGCAAAGCGCCGTATAAAGCCGTTATGGCTACCGGCCACATTCTGGACGAGAACGGACAGAAGATGTCCAAATCCAAAGGCAATGTCATCGATCCTTGGGAGATCATCGAGGAATACGGAACGGACGCCTTCCGCTGGGCGCTGCTGGCCGACAGCGCGCCTTGGAACAGCAAACGCTTCTCGAAAGGCATCGTCGGAGAAGCCAAATCGAAGGTCATCGATACGCTGGTGAACACCCATGCCTTCCTGACCCTGTATGCCGGCATTGACGGTTATGACCCGGCGAAGCATCAATTCCAAGGTTCGGAGAACAAGCTGGACCGCTGGATTCTGTCCCGCCTGAACAGCCTTGTGCTGGTCGTTGACAAAGGGCTGGCTGTGAATGACTTCCTGAATGCAGCCAAAGCGATCGAGGCATTCGTTGATGAGCTGAGCAACTGGTATATCCGCCGCTCCCGCGATCGCTTCTGGGGCAGCGGACTTGGCGAGGATAAGCTGGCCGCTTACGGCACGCTGACGCATGTGCTGCTGGTGCTTTCCAGAGTGATGGCGCCGTTCACGCCAATGCTGTCTGAGGACATCTACGTCAACCTGGGCGGCGGAGAGAGCGTGCATCTGGCGGACTTCCCGCAAGCGGACGAAGCGATGATCGACCAAACGCTGGAGCAGGATATGGAAACGGCGCGTCAGATCGTGGAGCTGGCCCGCAACGTGCGGAACGAAACGGGGATCAAGACCCGTCAGCCGCTGTCGGAGCTCATTGTGTCCATGGACCGCGAGTTCGACCTGTCCGGCTATGAAATGATTATCAAGGATGAGATCAACGTGAAGGGCATCGTTGTGGAAACGAGCGATAGCGGCTTCGTGGATTTCACGCTGAAGCTGAACCTGAAGGTAGCCGGGAAGAAATACGGCAAGAACGTTGGCTTCCTGCAAGGCGTCCTCAAAGGCATGAGCAGCGAAGAGACCCGAGCGGTTGTTCAGAACGGCGGTGTCGAGGTTGCCTCGCCGGAAGGCGAGCAGCTGAAGATCACTTCCGAAGAGCTGCTCGTGGAGAAGAAAGCGAAGGAAGGCTTCGCCTCAGCTTCCGGATATGGACTGACGGTGGCGCTCAACACGGACATTACACCGGAGCTGGAGCAGGAAGGCTGGGTGCGTGAAGTTGTTCGTGCGGTGCAGGACACGCGCAAGAAGCTGGATCTGCCGATTGAGAAAAGAGTGGCGCTTACGCTGGATGCCGATGATGAGCTCAAGGCGGCGATTACCGCCTTTGAAGAGGTGCTGCGTGAGAACGTGCTGGTCACCGAAGTGAAGTTTGGACAAAGCGCCGATATGGAGCGTGTGGAGCTTGGCGGCAAAACGATCGGCATTCTGATCGACTAATCGCAAAAGCCCGCTTGTATCCATTAGAAAAAAAGACCATCGACATGGTGCCTCCGGGAGGCTGCCATGGTCGATGGTCTTTTTGGCGTTCATGCGCTGTCAATGTCCGTGCAGAGGTACGGGGACGTACGCATGCACTGGCAAAACAGACGCTTCATCGGTGCCGTATGCAAGAATGAGCGGATACATTATTACACATAATAGCAGCACAATGGGCTATACGAGCGGTATCCCGGATTGGCTTCCGGAGGAGCAATGGATACGGCAATGCAGCAATGCGAGTCAAGCGAGCGGCATCAAGCGTCGTTTATCCGATGACTATTCCTGGAACAGCCGCTTGCTGCAGCGATTTACGAACACCGCCGCCGGCCGCGGAAAGGGGGCTTTTCTGTCCGATGTCGGATCAACAGAAATCAGAGGAGAAGCAAGAAGCAAAGCCGCAAGAACCAAAGGCAGGGCAAGAGATACGGGAGGGAAACAGCTCCGTATCGGATGAGGAACGGCTTCAAACCATTCATCGTCTGACGACTGATATCGCTCAGCAGCTTGAGAAATCCCGTATCGCGGACTATACACAGCTGCTGCATCGGCCGTGGAGACTGGTTGGTCTGAACCTGCTGGCAGGGACTGCTCGCGGGGTTGGGATTGCGATCGGCTTTACTTTTTTTGCTGCCACCATCATTTATCTACTTCAGGCCCTTGGCGCCTTGAATCTGCCAATCATCGGCGATTACATTGCGGATATTGTCCGCATCGTTCAACGTCAGCTTGAACTGACCTAATCACAGCAAGAAGATGGGGGTCAGGGGGCAGGTCAGATTAACGTATCGTCATCGTCTTCCCCGGCCACATTCGGATCAAGCAGGAAGCTGCCTTCCCCGCGCTGGATATATTCCACATACTGCGGACTCCGGACGAAGAATACATCGGTGCCATCGATGTTTGTAGCCACAAAATTTTCATATACCTCCACAAAGCCGCCCTGGTCATCTTCATGCTCGATGTCCATTTCGTTATAGCTGTCGATGTTGTTGCCTTCGGCCAAGGCGGGCGAGTTGGAGTTGCCCCAGCTTTCGACGATCTGCCATGCGTCCTCTCCGTCAAAGCCGGAATATTCATGCTCATCGAGACTTGAGCGGCCAAACGGCGGATGAAGAAACTCCTCTTCCACTGGACGGTCATGGGAAGGATTTTGCCGCGGGTTGTCTTTCAGGCAGTACTGGGTGTCCGGAACAGCCTCCAGACGCTCGTACGGGATCGCTTCCCCGCAGATGATGCATGTGCCATAGCGCCCGTGATGGATCGCTTCCAGGGAGAAAATGACACGCTGCAGTTCCAGGTCCATCCGGTCCTGCAGGGCCAGATCCTTCTCGCGTTCATAAACCTCGGTCGCCAGGTCGCCCGGGTGGTTGTCGATATGTGATAATTCACCGGTGTAATCTCGTTCGGATTCCCCCATGCCGTGCTGATCATTATGCACCATGCGCGATTCCAGCTCGGCCTTGCGCTCCATCAGTCTCTGCTTCAGTCGGCGGATCTGTTCCTGAGTTAAATGCGACATGTCAGGCTCCTTTCATGGTCCGGTTATGGGCCGATTGTTGATACCTATAGAGTGCGCGCTAACCAGGGGTTTTACTGACGGAAAATGTTCGCGGGACTGGACAGGAATGGACGATGGTTCAGCGGCTGTGCTACAATAAGACGAGCAAATTTCCGCAAAAGCAACAAAGCATGAGCGGATGAGACAGAACGGAGTGAACATAGCGACGTGGTGTATTATGTGATTGCATTGATCGCATTTATAATCGATCAGGGAACGAAATTTTTAATTGCAAGCAGACTTGAGATTGGGGATAAAATTCCGGTTATCGGTGATTTTTTCCTGATCACTTCTCATCGTAACAAGGGAGCGGCGTTTGGCATTCTGCAGAATCAGCTGTGGTTCTTCATTATCGTCACCATCGCCGTTGTAGTCGGGCTCGTCTGGTACTTGCAGAAGGTTCGCAAGGAAGAACGAAAGCTGCTGCCAACCGCGCTGGCACTTGTGCTCGGAGGCGCTCTGGGGAATTTTATCGACCGCTTGCTGATGGGCGAAGTGGTGGATTTTCTGCAATTCAATTTCGGCAGCTATACGTTCCCGATTTTTAATGTTGCAGATTCCTGCATCGTGATCGGGGTAGGGCTCATTATACTCGACACCCTCCTTGAGGGCAGACGGGAACAGATGAAAGCACATCATGAAACGACAGGCACGGAAGGGAATGAATAGGCTTGCAGGAAGGTGATATGACAGCGGCGATGTGGGAACGGGCCGAGCATGAGGGCGAGGTTATGGAGTGGACGGCAGGACCTGAGGACGCCAAGACGCGGATTGACAAATATATAGCGGAAGCACTTGGGGATGAAGTGTCCCGCTCGCAGGTACAGCTGTGGATCAGCGAGGGCCATGTGACTGTAAATGGCGCTCCGGTGAAAGCGAACTTCAAGCTGAGTGAGGGGGACCGGATATCCGTTCATGTTCCTGAGCCGTCTGCGGTGGAGATTGCCCCCGAGGATATTCCGCTGGAGGTCGTATTCGAAGATCGCGACGTCATCGTGGTGAACAAGCCGCGGGGGATGGTGGTGCATCCCGCTCCGGGTCATCTGACCGGAACGCTTGTCAATGCGCTGATGTTTCATTGCAAGGATCTGTCGGGGATCAATGGCGAGCTGCGCCCGGGCATCGTGCACCGGATCGACAAGGACACCTCCGGCTTGATTATGGCGGCGAAGAATGACAAGGCGCATGCTTCCCTGGCTGCACAGCTGAAGGATCATAGCGTAACCCGAAGGTATATCGCCCTCGTCCAGGGGAATATCAGTCATGATCAGGGGACGGTGGACGCGCCAATCGGCAGAGATCCGCATGATCGCAAGATGTTTACGGTCACGGATCGCAACAGCAAGCATGCAGTCACCCACTTCACGGTGATGGAGCGCTTTGGCGATTACAGTCTCCTTGAGCTGCAGCTGGAGACCGGACGCACTCACCAAATCCGGGTGCATATGAAATATATCGGTCACTCGCTCGTCGGTGATCCCGTATACGGCAAGAGCAAGGGCATTAAAATGAACGGACAGGCTCTTCATGCTGCCGTGCTTGGATTTGTACACCCGTCAAGCGGGGAATATGTGGAGTTTTCTGCGCCGCTGCCTCAGGATATGGAGGATCTGCTGGCGTCATTGCGGAGCCGGTAACGGCTCCTTTCTCATTTGTTCGAGAGGCCCCTGCTTATTGCGGTCCTGCTCCGGGATATGATATAGTGGACGTAATTCTAATGTTAAAGGAGGTGGGCCAGGATGAATTTCGAGAAGGTGAACAACCGTATTAACCAGCTGCCAATCGCGATGGCTGGTATTGTTCATGCTTTTTCCGACAACGGGAGAAGTCTGTCCAATTCCATGATACGTGTTGTAACATCTTCGAGAAGTTGCCTGCCTGCCTTTACGGATATAGCCTGATTTGAGATCAGGCTTGTTTACCAAGGCCGGGGAGCTTGCTCCCTGGCCTTTTTTTGATGTGCGTAATGCAGAGTGCAGGTCTTCTCCAATGACAAAAACCGCTGTGCGGGAGCTTGGTGCTCATCCGAACAAGCGATTTGGGAGGAACCTGAACATGAATATGATCACTGCAAAAAACTTGACCAAATATCACGGCGCCAATCTGGTGCTTGACCATCTTGCTTTTGACATTAAGGAAGGGGAGCGAATCGGCCTGATCGGCCTCAACGGCAGCGGCAAATCAACGCTGATGCGCCTTATTGCAGGCGTAGAGCAGCCGGATGAAGGGCAGATTATGATCCGGAAGGATGCCCGTATCGGCTATTTGGCTCAAACCTTGGCAGATCACGGCCAGCGCACGGTGCTGGAGGTGCTGTCTGCCGGGCTTCAGCAGCTGACAGACTGGAAAGCCGAAATGACGGAGCTGGAGCGGAGTATGGGCGATGCCGAGATTCATGCGCAGCCGGATGCACTCGATCGAATCTTGAAGCGGTATGCCTCGCTGCAGGAGCGCTTTCAGCGCGAAGGCGGCTATGCGATGGAGGCGAGCATTGACAAAATCGCTTCCGGGCTAAGCATCGCCAAGAGCAGTTATGGCCAGCCGTTCGGATCGCTGTCTGGCGGGGAGCAGACCCGGGTTGCGCTGGCGGCGATGCTCATTGTCGCTCCTGATATTTTGCTGCTTGATGAACCGACGAACCATCTTGATCTGGAGAGAGTGGAGTGGCTCGAATCCTTTTTGAAGGAATATCCGGGAACGGTGGTGCTGGTGTCGCATGATCGTTATTTTCTTGACCGGACGGTGACCCGGGTGATGGAGATTGAGGATGGCGAGGGATTCACGGCTGAAGGAGGCTATACCGCTTATATCGAGGCCAAGGAGAAGCGGCTGCTGCAGCAGTTCGAACTGTATCAGGAGCAGCAGAAAGTGGTGGCCAAGATGAAGGAATCGATCAAGCAGCTGGAGGAATGGGGCCGAGTCGGAGGCAACGAGAAGTTCTTCAAACGGGCGGCTTCCATGCAGCGGGCGCTTGATCGGATGCAACAAGTGAAAAGGCCCGTCCTGGAGCGCCGCAGAGCCGAGTTTGAGCTTGAGCAGCAGGACCGGTCCGGCCGCCGCGCAGCTGAATTCGCAGGGTTGTCCATGTCCTTTGGCGGCAAGGATGTGCTGAAGGAGATATCGGGACTGCTGGAATACGGGGAGCGGGTTGTGCTGCTTGGCGCCAACGGCAGCGGCAAATCAACGCTGTTCAAACTGCTGCTCGGTCACCTGGAGCCGGATGCTGGAGTAGTTCAGCTGGGCGCCCGTATCGAGGTCGGCTATTTGGCGCAGCAGGAGGAGCCAGCCGAACCGGGGCGGACCGTTCTCAAATATTTTCAGGAGCTGGCAGGCGTAAGCGAGGGGGAAGCACGCGGCATACTGGCGCGGTATCTATTCTATGGGCCGGCGGTGTTCCGGAAGCTGGGCAATCTGTCCGGCGGGGAATGGACTCGGCTGAGATTGGCGGTACTTGTGCAGCGGAAGCCGAATCTGCTGCTGCTGGATGAGCCGACGAATCATCTGGACACCGCCTCCAGAGAGGCGCTGGAAGAAGCGCTTCAGTTATACGGCGGTACCGTTCTGGCTATTTCCCATGACCGTTATTTTGTAAATCGGCTGGCGGGCAAAGTATGGGAGTTGAAGGATGGCCAATTGACCGTATACCACGGCAACTATGAAGCTTACCGGGATAAGAAGCTGAAGATGGAGCAGGCTATAGTAGGATGGACTCCGTCTCAAGCGGCTTCTTCTAGCAAGCACCAGGCAGCGCCCGTCCAGCGGTCTGTGTCAACACGGGACGATGATGGGATGAACAGTCCGGAACGTCTGGAAGAGGAGATCTCTGCCCTGGAAACGCAAATTCAGGCGCTTGATCGCAAGCTGGAGGACGCAAGCCTCGATACAGGGCAGCATCATGCTGACGTGTCCAGGCTCGAAGCGATCTGGAATGAGCGGAATATGCTGCAAATCCGGCTTGATGAGCTGATGGCGAGATGGGTGGAGATATCATAGCCTCGCCGGCGTGGGGGCAACCCTAATTTGGCAGAAGGAGACTGACTTAAATGTACAAATCATCTGATATAAAATGCATGGCTCTCACCATGTTTTTAGGGCATATTTAGGGTGACTATGATCGCTAGAGTAGGAGATGAATACAAACCATGAGTATTGAAAAATATCAAGAAACTTATATTCAGCAAAATTTTGCAGACCGTATCGGTGGGGCGGGCTATGGCAAGGACACCGCGATTTATAAATTCGAGAAAATCAAAAGAGCCAAAGCGGCTGCCAAGCTTGAGCATCCGGATACTGAACTGATTGACATGGGTGTTGGCGAGCCTGATGAAATGGCCGATGCAGGCATCGTTGCCAAGCTTGCCGAGGAAGCTGCCAAGCCGGAGAACCGGGGATATGCCGATAACGGGATTGCCGAGTTCAAGGAAGCGGCGGTACGCTATTTGAAAAACGTGTTTCAGGTAGATGGCATTGATCCGGCAACCGAGGTGCTGCATTCGATCGGCTCCAAGCCTGCGCTGGCCATGCTGCCTTCCTGCTTCATCAATCCGGGCGATGTGACCATTATGACGGTGCCGGGTTATCCGGTTCTGGGCACGCACACCAAATACCTCGGCGGCGAAGTCTACAACGTAGAGCTGAAGAAGGAAAATGCGTTCCTTCCGGATCTGGCTTCCATTCCGGAGGACATTGCCCGCCGCGCGAAGCTGCTGTATCTGAACTATCCTAACAATCCGACCGGTGCCAGCGCGACCGTAGAATTTTTCACCGAAGTGGTGGAGTGGGCCCGCAAATACGGCGTCGTTGTAGTGCATGATGCGCCTTATGCAGCGCTGACTTATGATGGATTGAAGCCGCTTAGCTTCCTGTCGGTACCTGGTGCGAAGGATGTTGGTGTGGAGCTGCATTCCCTGTCCAAGTCATACAACATGACAGGCTGGCGTATCGGCTTCATCGCAGGTAATCCGCTTGTGGTGAAAGCGTTCGGCGATGTGAAGGACAACAATGACTCCGGGCAATTCATCGCCATCCAGAAAGCTGCGGCTTACGGTCTTGACAATCCGCAAATTACCGAGAAGATCGCCGAGAAATATTCGCGCCGTCACGACATGCTGGTAGAAGCGCTCAATGGGCTTGGATTCAAGGCCGAGAAGCCGAAGGGTTCCTTCTTCCTCTATGTTGAAGCTCCGAAGGGCATCAAAGGCGGACGCCGCTTCGAGTCAGGTGAAGACTTCTCCCAATATTTGATCCGCGAGAAGCTGATCTCCACTGTGCCTTGGGATGATGCCGGCCATTTCGTTCGTTTCTCCGTGACCTTCGAAGCGAAAGGCGAAGAGGAAGAGAAGCGCGTCATTTCGGAAATCCGCAGAAGATTGAGCGACGTGGAGTTTGAATTTTAATAAACCTAATGTATATTGCTGCATGATAGGTTTGCGACAGAATTCGACTTGATGACAGTTGACATCTCATACAGGGTCTGTCATAATGAAGTCAATCGAATAGCACCTTTAAATCAGTCCCGTGAGGCTGGCAAGGTAACGTGAACCGAGGTTCATTCTTTGAAGGCATCATTCTGTCTGCGGACAGCTTGCCATGCTTTCATACGCTCGCATGAAGTATACCCCCTTGCCCCCTGGGCAAGGGGTTTTTTGTGTGCAGAATGTTGTTGGCAAAATGAATGGAGAGACAAGGGATGACCCTGAACATAATAAGGGCTACTGATAGATTGAAGGAGGCTGTAATCGATGAGCAGTGAACAGCAGCATGTCATTATGGACGAAACGGCCATACGCAGAGCGTTAACCCGAATCGCCCATGAAATACTGGAAAAAAATAAAGGCATCGAAGACTGCGTGCTGGTGGGAATTCGGACCCGGGGAGTGTTTTTGGCCAAGCGGATCGCTGAGCGGATCCATGAGATCGAGGGCACGCCCATTCCTTGGGGGGAGATTGATGTCACTACCTACCGGGATGACCGCAAGGTTGACGGAGAGCTTCTCCAGCGGAAGGAAGGGGCAATGCTAAGTCCGGAGCTGAACATCCATGACAAAAAGGTGATTCTGTTCGATGATGTGCTTTACACGGGACGCACGATCCGCGCCGCGATGGACGCGCTGATGGATTGCGGGCGCCCGCGGGCGATCCAGCTGGCGGTGCTGGCGGACCGGGGGCACAGAGAGCTGCCGATCCGGCCGGATTATATTGGCAAGAACGTGCCGACTTCCAGGCAGGAGGAAATTGTAGTTGCGCTTTCGGAGATCGACGGCAAGGATGAAGTGACGATCATTCATGAAGAGAGGAACGATAGATCATGACAACGGCAATTTCACTTAAAGAACGCAGTCTGCTGGGGCTAAAGGATTTAAGCCGGGATGAAATCATGTCGATTCTGAATCGCGCAGCGTATTGGGATTCGCAGAGCGAGAAGGTCGTGCCGATCTTAAACCACAAATTTGTCGTGAACATGTTTTTTGAAAATAGTACGAGAACCCGCTTCTCGTTTGAAATGGCGGAAAAGCGCCTCGGCGCTGAGGTGATGAATTTTGCAGCCGCCGCCTCCAGTGTGGAGAAAGGGGAATCGATCTCCGATACAGTGCGGACGCTGGAAGCGGTGGGCGTGGACGCAGGGGTAATCCGGCTGAAGCCGGCAGGCGTCCTGCAGGAACTGGCTGAACGCGTATCGATTCCGCTCGTGAATGCCGGTGACGGAAATAACGAGCACCCGACACAGGCGCTGCTGGATTTGTATACGATGAAGCAGGTGTTCGGCGAGTTTAGCGGACTGACGGTTTCGATCATTGGGGACATTAAGCATAGCCGCGTAGCACGCTCGAACCTGTGGGCGCTGCAAAAGCTTGGAGCCCGCGTACAGTTCTGCGCGCCTGAGACGATGATGGCTCCCGAGCTTGCCGTACATGCGCCTTATGTCTCCATGGAGACGGCAATGAAGGCGGATGTGGTGATGATGCTGCGAGTACAGCTGGAGCGCCACAGTGAAGGGGTGTTCAAATCGAAAGCGGAATACCGCGAGCATTACGGGCTGACAGAGGAAAGAGCTGCAGGGCTGGCAAGACATGCGATCATTATGCACCCTGCTCCATTCAACCGGAATGTCGAGATCGACGATGCGGTGGTGGAAAGCGAAAAGTCGACGATCTTCAAACAAATGTCCAACGGTGTGCCAATCCGGATGGCTGTCATTGAACGAGCCATGAAGGGCTAAGCGAGGCAGATCATCATTTTTGACGCACTTTTCTAATAAATATACACAAAAGTGAATTTTTATTATACAATATACAGGAAGCGAGCCGCGCTTCTGCTGCGGAGGGGAACAATGGTGCAAATTATAAAAAACGCAAAGGTGCTAAATGAACAGGGACAGCTCGAAACCAAACATATCGTCGTGAAAGACGGGCGGATCGAGGCGGTCCTCGGAGAAGGAGCGGATGTACCGGTTCAGGACGGCAGCGTTCAAACGATAGATGCGCAAGGAAAGCTGGTTACGCCGGGATTCATCGATATGCATGTTCACCTGAGAGAGCCTGGATACGAGCACAAGGAAACGATTGAAAGCGGCAGCCGCTCGGCGGTAAAGGGCGGATTTACAACGATCGCTTGTATGCCGAACACGCGCCCGGTAACGGATACGCCGCAGACGGTGGAGCTTGTGCTTGAGAAAGCCCGCCAGGCCCAGATGGCCAAGGTGCTCCCTTATGCGGCGATCACGAAGAACGAGCTGGGCCGCGAGCTGACGGACTTTGAAGCTTTGAAGTCGGCAGGGGCCATCGGATTTACGGATGACGGCGTCGGGGTCCAAAGCGCCCAGATGATGAAGGATGCGATGAAGAGAGCGAAGGCTCTGAACATGCCGGTCATTGCGCACTGTGAAGATGATTCCTTGGTGAAGGGAGCGTTTGTCACGGAGGGTAAATTCGCGGAGCGCCATGGCCTGAAAGGCATCCCGAACGAATCCGAAGCGATTCATGTCGGAAGAGACATCCTGCTTGCAGAAGCAACAGGGGTACACTACCATGTGTGCCATGTCAGCACCGAGCAGTCGGTCAGACTGATCCGGCAGGCCAAAGCGATCGGCATCTCCGTAACAGCCGAGGTGTGCCCGCACCATCTGGTGCTCTCGGATGAGGACATTCCAGGGCTTGACGCCAACTGGAAGATGAACCCGCCGCTTCGCTCGCCGCGTGATGTGGAGGCTTGCATTGAAGGGCTGCTGGATGGGACGCTCGATATGATCGTGACCGACCATGCGCCGCACAGCGTGGAGGAGAAAGCGAAAGGGATGGAACTGGCGCCGTTTGGCATCGTAGGCTTCGAGACCGCCTTCCCGCTGCTCTATACGCGGTTTGTAGCGACTGGCAAATGGGAACTGTCGTTCCTGGTGAAGCGGATGACAAGTGATCCGGCTCGTGTGTTCGGGCTTGACAGCGGTGTGCTGACACCGGGAGCGCCGGCGGATTTGACCATGATTGATCTGGATTTGGAGAAGGAAGTTAACCCTGAACAATTTGCAACGAAAGGCCGCAATACACCGTTTACCGGCTGGAAGCTCAAGGGTTGGCCCGTGATGACCTGGGTCGACGGACAAGTAAGATGGTCGGAGCAAGACGGATTTTAATTGGAACACTTAGGCGGCTGCCCTCTTAAAATAAATTACACATAGATGACAGGAGTGATCGGGATGCAGGCAAGATTGTTACTGGAGGACGGAACGCTGTTCAGCGGAAAATCCTTCGGCGCGGATGCTGAAATGACCGGGGAGGTTGTTTTCAATACAGGAATTACAGGATACCAAGAGGTGCTAAGCGACCCATCCTATTGCGGTCAGATCGTCACAATGACATACCCTCTGATCGGCAACTACGGCATTACGCGGGATGACTTCGAATCGATTCGCCCGTTTGTACATGGGTTCGTCGTTCGCCGTCATGAGCCTGTACCGAGCAACTGGCGTGCGGAGTATAGTGTGGACCAACTGCTCAAGGAGTACGGCATTCCAGGGATCAGCGAAATCGATACCCGGATGCTGACCCGAATCATTCGTCACCACGGCACGATGAAAGGGATTCTGACAACCTCCAACAAATCGGTGGAAGAGCTGAAGGAAATGCTCGGCGATACTTCGATTGCAGAGCTGCGCAATCAAGTGGCCAGAACATCGACTCCGCAAATGTTCGCCAGCCCAGGCGCCAAGGAACGGATCGTACTTGTTGATTTCGGTGCGAAAAGCGGGATTTTGCGCGAGCTGACCTCCCGCGGCTGCGATGTCATCGTCGTGCCGCACAACGTAACGGCCGATGAAATTCGCAGGCTTCACCCTGACGGCATTCAGCTGTCCAACGGTCCTGGGGACCCGAAAGATGTGCCTTACGCCGTAGAGATGGTGAAGGAACTGCTCGGCGAATATCCGATCTTCGGCATCTGCCTGGGCCACCAGCTGTTTGCCCTTGCTGCCGGAGCGAATACGGAGAAGCTGAAGTTCGGTCATCGCGGCGGAAATCATCCGGTGAAAGAGCTGGCTAGCGGGCGCTGCTTCATCACGTCCCAGAACCACGGTTATACGGTGAACGAGGATTCGATTCAGGGAACGGATCTTGAAGTGACGCATATCAACAACAATGACAAAACGGTAGAAGGTCTGAAGCACAAGAAATTCCCGGCCTTCTCGGTACAATATCACCCTGAAGCTGCACCTGGTCCTCATGACAGCAGCTATCTGTTTGATGACTTCCTGAACATGATCAGAGAGCATAAGAAGAATGAAATTCGGAAGCCGCGCCAAGCAGAGATGGTCGCAGCCGTGAAAGGAGCACGCTAACATGCCTAGAAACGAACAGTTGAAAAAAATACTTGTCATCGGCTCCGGCCCGATCGTGATCGGCCAGGCGGCAGAATTTGACTATGCCGGTACGCAAGCGTGCCAGGCGTTGAAAGAAGAAGGGGTCGAGGTGGTGCTGATCAACAGCAACCCGGCGACCATCATGACAGATACCAACATGGCGGATAAAGTATACATCGAGCCCATCACGCTGGATTTTGTGACGCAAATCATTCGTCAGGAGCGCCCGGACGGATTGCTGCCAACGCTCGGTGGCCAGACCGGTCTGAACATGGCGGTGGAGCTGGCGCGCGCCGGCATTTTGGAACAGGAAAATGTGAAGCTCCTCGGCACACAGCTGGACTCGATCGAGAAGGCTGAAGACCGCGATCTGTTCCGTGAACTGATGCGCGAGCTGGAGCAGCCAGTGCCGGAGAGCACGATTGTGACCACGCTGGAAGAAGCGCTGGAATTTGCACAGGAAATCGGCTATCCGCTGATCGTGCGCCCGGCTTATACGCTTGGCGGAACAGGCGGCGGCATCTGCGCTACAGAGGAAGAGCTGCGCGAAACGGTCAGCTCCGGCCTTCGCTACAGCCCGATCAGCCAATGTCTGGTTGAGAAGAGCATCGCAGGCATGAAGGAAGTGGAGTATGAGGTCATGCGCGATGCCAACGATAACTGTATCGTTGTGTGTAACATGGAAAACTTCGATCCAGTCGGCGTTCATACCGGCGACAGCATCGTGGTTGCACCGAGCCAGACGCTGTCGGACAGAGAATATCAGATGCTGAGAAGCGCCTCGCTCAAAATCATCCGTGCGCTCAACATCGAAGGCGGCTGCAACGTGCAGTTCGCGCTGGATCCGAACAGCTATCAATATTATGTCATTGAGGTAAACCCGCGGGTAAGCCGCTCCTCGGCGCTTGCTTCCAAGGCAACAGGTTATCCGATTGCGAAAATGGCGGCCAAAATCGCCATGGGCTATACGCTGGATGAAATCGTCAACCCGGTGACAGGGCAGACCTATGCCTGCTTCGAGCCGACGCTCGATTATATCGTCAGCAAAATCCCGCGCTGGCCGTTTGATAAATTCACGCAGGCCAACCGGAAGCTGGGAACACAGATGAAAGCGACAGGCGAAGTGATGGCGATCGGCCGCACGTTCGAGGAATCCATTCATAAAGCGGTGCGTTCGCTGGAGATCGGGGTTCATCGTCTGTACCTGAAAGATGCGGAGACACTGAGCGACGAGGTGCTGAAGGAGCGTCTTGTGAAAGCGGACGATGAGCGGATGTTCCTGGTGGCGGAAGCATTCCGCCGTGGCTATACGCTGCAGGAAATTCAGGATCTAACGAACATCGACTGGTGGTTCCTTGACAAAATCGAGGGTCTGATCCAGTTCGAACAGCATATCCGCAGTGAAGCATCCTTGACTTATGAAACGCTGTATCAAGCCAAGCGGCTTGGATTCACCGACCGCGCCATTGCCGAGCTTCGCGCCGAAGGCAAGGCGAGCACGCACATTACGGAAGCATCGATCCGCTTCCTTCGCCATGAGCACGGACTTCGTCCAGTATACAAAATGGTGGATACATGCGCAGCGGAGTTCGAAGCGACAACGCCATACTACTACTCGACCTATGAGACCGAAAATGAAGTGACGCACTCCCAGAAGGAGAAGGTCGTTGTCCTTGGCTCCGGTCCGATCCGGATCGGTCAGGGCATCGAGTTCGACTACTCGACGGTCCATGCAGTATGGGCGATTCAGAATGCCGGCTACGAAGCAGTTATTATCAACAATAACCCAGAGACGGTATCCACGGACTTCAATACCTCCGACCGGCTGTATTTCGAGCCGCTGTTCTTCGAGGATGTTATGAATGTCATCGAACAGGAGAAGCCGATCGGCGTTATCGTTCAGTTCGGCGGTCAGACGGCGATCAATCTGGCCGAACCGCTGAGCAAGGCGGGCGTCAACATTCTCGGTACGAGCCTCGAGAGCATTGATGAGGCAGAGAACCGTAAGAAGTTCGAGGCGCTGCTGTCCAGACTGAACATTGCGCAGCCGAAAGGAAGCACGGTCACCTCGGTTGACGAGGCGGTGGGCACTGCACAGTCTCTGGGCTACCCGGTACTGGTCAGACCATCCTATGTGCTTGGCGGACGTGCGATGGAAATTGTGTACTCCGATAGCGAACTCCTGAACTACATGGAGCAGGCCGTCAAGATCAATCCGGAGCATCCGGTGCTGATCGACCGCTACATGCTGGGCAAGGAAGTGGAGGTCGACGCGATCTGTGACGGCGACACGGTGCTCATCCCGGGCATCATGGAGCATGTGGAGCGCGCCGGGGTTCACTCGGGTGACTCGATCGCCGTGTACCCGCCGCAATACCTGTCGGAGGAGCTCAAGCAGAAGATTACGGAGATCACGATTAAAATCGCCAAAGAATTGAATACTCGCGGACTTGTTAACATCCAGTTCGTTATCTATAAAGGCGAAGTGTACGTCATCGAAGTGAATCCGCGTTCCTCACGGACGGTTCCGTTCCTGAGCAAAGTGACCGGCATTCCGATGGCGAACCTGGCGACCCAGGCCATTCTCGGCACGAAGCTGAAGGATCTCGGTTACGAGGAAGGCATGTGGCCAGAGAGCGAGCATGTATCTGTCAAGGTGCCGGTATTCTCCTTCGCGAAGCTTCGCCGGGTAGAGCCGACGCTTGGACCGGAAATGAAATCGACGGGCGAAGTGATGGGGCGCGATGTCAAATATGCGAAGGCGCTGTACAAAGGCCTGATCGGGGCAGGAATGAAAATTCCTTCCTCCGGCGCGATTATCGCGACGGTTGCCGACAAGGACAAGGCTGAAGCATGCGAGCTCTTGAAGGGATTCCACAAGCTCGGTTACAAAATCATCGCCACCGGCGGCACCGCCGCAGCTTTGAAGGCATCGGGACTCGATGTGACGACGATCAACAAACTGTCGGAAGGCACGCCGAATATTCTGGATATGATCCGCACCGGAGAAGCGAACTTTGTCTTCAATACGCTGACCAAAGGGAAGACACCGCAGCGTGACGGCTTCCGGATTCGCCGGGAAGCGGTTGAGAACGGGGTTGTGTGCATGACCTCGCTGGATACGGTTCGCGAGCTGCTGACGATGCTGGAGACGATCAACTTCTCCTCTGAAGCGATGCCGGTTTAACCGATAAGGAGGGGAATATGACAGCCAGTTATGAACAAATGGCGGGCCGCCTGATGGTGGCCCTGGATTACCCTGACGCCGGGCAGGCCAAGGAGCTCGTGCGCAAGCTGGAAGGCATCCCTTGTTATTTGAAGGTCGGAATGCAGCTGTTCTACACGGCCGGACCGGAGTTTATAAAGGAACTGAAGAGCAAAGGATATCGTGTGTTCCTCGATGTGAAGATGCATGATATTCCGAATACCGTAAAAGGCGGGGCTCACAGCGTAACCCGGCTCGGCGTGGACATGTTTAATGTCCATGCCGCCGGCGGGGCTGCGATGATGGAGGCGGCAAAGGCCGGGGCGGAAGCTGCAGTGGCGGACACCCCGGGGCTTGCCATGCCTGTCATCATTGCGGTAACGCAGCTGACCAGCACCACCCAGGCTGTGATGAACGAGGAAATCGGCATCCCGGGTGCTGTGGAGAACACCGTCGTTCGTTATGCCTCGCTTGCCAAGCAGGCAGGACTGCACGGCGTAGTCGCATCCTCCCTGGAAGTTCCGGCAATCGCCGCAGCTTGCGGAGATGACTTCAAGACGGTAACGCCGGGCATTCGCCCAGCGGGAGCGGATATCGGTGACCAAGCGAGGGTGCTGACGCCGGGGGAAGCCATCCGCAGCGGCAGTCACTACCTTGTGATCGGCCGACCGATTACGGGGGCAGCAGATCCGAGACAAGCAGCAGAACAGATGATCGAGGAGATGATTCAAGCGTGAGTACATTAACGAACATTCCGGAGAAAATCGCAGCGTATCTGCTGCAGATCGAGGCGGTGTCCCTGCGTCCGCATCAGCCGTTCACATGGACATCCGGCATCAAGTCGCCGATATATTGTGACAACCGGCTGACGATGTCTTACCCTGAAATCCGCGATGTCATCGCGGAATCGTTTGCGGCCATCATTCGCGAGCAATATCCGGAGGCCGAAGCGATTGCGGGAACAGCGACAGCTGGGATTCCCCATGCTGCATGGGTGTCTCAGAAGCTGAACCTGCCGATGTCGTACATCCGGGATAAAGCGAAGGGGCACGGAAAAGAGAACCTGATCGAAGGCCTGATCAAGCCGGGGCAAAAGGTCGTTGTCATCGAGGATTTGATCTCCACCGGCGGCAGTTCGCTCAAGGCGGCGCAAGCGGTGAAGGATGCAGGTGCAGAGCCGCTGGCCGTGCTGGCAATATTCAGTTATCAGCTGGATAAAGCGGTACAAGCCTTCGCTGAGGCCGGCATTCCGCTGCAAAGCTTGTCCAATTACACCGCGCTGATCGATGTGGCATTGTCCGAGCAGCGTATTCAGGAGCAGGATGTCGCGCTTTTGCAATCATGGAGAGCGAATCCGTCAGCCTTTGGCGTATAAATCATAAATCGGATCGATGATTGATCCATCGTTATGTGAGGGTTGTGAAACGGTTGTCTGCAGTTAGTAAACTGCGGGCAGCCGTTTTTTTGATTGTTCCCTGCTGACATGATTTGGCTGCATGGGGAGTATGACATATGATATCTGCTATTGCTCGTTTTGATACTCATAACATGTGATTAGTAAATAAAATAGAGAATACTATTGTGAAATTCGCCTAAATTTTATACTATATTAATATCTGAAGTATAAAAATGAGAATGAGGAAGCGTGGATTATTTTAAAGACCAAGAAGGCATAAAGACTTAGAAAGTGATGTCGCAGGCACAATCACGAACTGACATGAACAGAAAGGATTGCAGGACATGAGCCGAAAGAAGGAAGAGGTGCTTCAAACAGGGAGGCGTTTGTTTGTGGAGCATGGCATTATCGATACCAGTATGGAGCAGATCGCCGAGGCGGTACCGGTATCCAAAATGACGATATACAACTACTTTCAGAACAAGGAAGGGCTGCTCGATCAGATTGTGGATCGGATCGTGGACGAGATGATGAAAGAGTACCGTGATATCGTCGATCATGCCAATAGCCCGCTGGAGGCGCTTGATCGGTTAACCAAAGAGCGCGAACGATTCTCGGTCCATGTCAGCGACAAGTTTGTATCCGACCTGGCCAAATTTCCCGATCAGATGGAGAAGCTGATCCGCTTCAATCAAGAGCATGTGGTCCCCGAATTCGAGATGCTGATCTTCAAGGGACAGCAGATGGGACAAATTCGCAAGGATATTTCTCCCCAGGTGCTGGTGGCTTTTTTGACATTTATCAAGGAATTCTCAGCGCGAACGGAATGGTATCAGGGGCTCGGCAGCCTGAATGCCATCAGCGAGCAGCTTTCCACGATCCTATACTACGGCATTATAGAGCGGCCGGAAGACAAGCCGAGCAGCAAGGAGAAGTCTGACTGACGGCCATATGCAACCCGATCAACAATAATATTTAGGAGAAGGGGCTGGACAATCTGGCATTGTATTATAAGGAAAGTGGAGATCGTGAATCACAACGGGTCATCGTCTTTTTGCATGGCGGCGGCGTGGGCGGCTGGATGTGGGATGGGGTGACGGACTATTTTCAGGACAGTTATTGTCTTATTCCGGATCTGCCAGGACATGGCCGGAGCGCGGGAGAGCCCTTTGTATCCATTAGCGATACGGCCGCTTATCTTAATCGCTGGATAATGGATCTCGCTAAGGGAAGAGAGCTTGTGGTTGCCGGTTTCTCGCTAGGCGCACAAATACTCGTTGAAATGCTGGGACAAGAGCCGGAGCTGATGGATTATGCGATCATTAACAGTGTGCTGACAAGCCCGCTTCCAGGAGCCCGTGTCTTTACGCGGCCGCTGATCGGGTTAACCTTCCCTCTCGTTCGAAACAGGTCATTCTCCAGACTGCAGGCTCGGACGTTGTACATATCAGACGCGGATTTCGAGAAATATTATGAGGAATGCTGCCGGATGGAGAAGGAAACACTGCTGTCCATCCTGGAGGAAAATATGTCTTTCAAGGTGCCATCCGGCTTCAAGAAAGCGACCGCCAATCTGCTGGTTACCGTAGGGGAGAAGGAGAAAAGTGTCATGAGGCGTTCTGTACAGCAATTGATGAGCCTGCAGGAGCGTGCTGCCGGGATCATGTTCCCGGGGGTTGGACATGGTGTGCCGCTGGCGGATCCGGCGCTTTTTCACCGGGTGGTTCAACGCTGGCTGGCAGACGGAACGATCGCCAATGAGGTTATTCGTGTTCAGACTTAACAGTCCAGCAGATCTGGACCGAGACATCTGACCATCGCATGCTGCGAAGGGTGGATGTCTTTTTACGTTTAAGGGTGGCCCGAAGTCGGTTGATTCCTTCTTCCTATAGCGGTTTATGTTTAGATAACGCAATATTTGGGTAAAAATCCCTAGAAATTTAGGGCCAGGATTTGGTAGAGCCAGTGAGGAAGTCTACCCTATAATATATAGGATGAATTTAAGGTGCTGTTTATGGTCAAAGGAGGGAGCAGCTTGGAGCAGGCTCGCATACAGATCAGGTTAACCGGAAAGCAGTTTTTTGTGTTGACCGGGATTACGGGGGCCAAGGCTGTCGTAGGTCTTGAAGATCCATTTCGCGGAACGCTGGCCGAAGAGATGCCGGCAGAGGTTGCCCGAATTGAACAAGAGTTGGAGGAGGCCGGGTACATCAGATTGGTTGACGGTGAACCCGAGCTTGTGCCTCAGCTTCTGGAATACATAGAGATTTGTAGCCGCGCGCTGCTCACGATTCATCTCGCGGTGGATGATAAACAGCTCGTGGTGGATGATAAACAGCGCAGCCGAAGCAGCGAGTGCTTCTTCTATTACAGCGCTGACGCTGTTGTTAAGGCTGAACTGAAATATATCGACCACATGCTTATGTACGAGCTAGAGGAGATTGGAACCCCTGCTGAGGCCTGGATGAAGATCATGTCCAGCTTGAATCTGCAAGAGCGTCCTAAGCGGTGCCCGGAGCAGCTCAAGCTGCCGAAGGGGAAACTCTGGCAGTGGCTCAACGGAGAGCAGGAAGCTTCCGGCGCAGCGCAGACATTGCGGAAGGAAGGGAGCTCAGAGCAGGCCGTCACCCGGCTGGCCGAGGCGGTGAAGGCTCCGGAAAGCTATTCCGCGTTCACGGCGTATTACCGGCTGCAGCATGATTGGCGGGTAGAAGGGATCGAGCTGCTGAGAGGCCGGGAGGCCAACTGGGTCGTTCGGCCCGACGATCGCCATGATCAGATACGGGAAGCCTCTGTGATGGAAATTGTCAGGGAACTCGGAGACGTCATCTCCCGTATAAAATAACAGACAGCGTTCATACATGTACAAATTATTATCTGTTCGATATGGAGGTTGCCTTTTATTATGACCAGAATACGCGTGACGCCACAATTATTGAATGAGCAAGGTGTTCAGCTATCCGCTATTGCGAGCGAGGTTCAGCAGCTGCAGGAAAGAGTGCAGCAGCGGATTCAAGGCATGGCCTGGGAATCGCGCCACCGTGCACAGGTGGAGCAGCGTCTGGCCCAGTGCCGGGCAGCATGTCAAGCAGTCGTCGCCAGACTTGAACAGAATCGGACACAGCTTGTGAATAAAGCGAGTGTTTTTGCCCAGACAGATCAGTCTACAGGGAACAGCCTTGCTTTTGGCAAGCAGGCGCTGGTGCATGTCAGCCCGCATACCCTGCTTCAAAGCAGCTATGCTCAAGGGAATAACCGGGCGCAAAGCTCCAAGCCACCGGTGACGGCAGCTGGCGTGGAATTCGATGCGCTTGCGCCTTTTGGCGGCGGGGCCAGCATGTGGGCAGCCAGTCCCATCGCTGCAGCCGGCACCCTGCTAGGGACTGCGACGGCTTCAGGGACGATGTACAAATATTGGGACATGTACCGCAAAGGCTTTGGCGTATGGTTGTCCAAGGACCACCGGGGCAGAACTAGAGCAAACATCAGCAACGGTTTTCTGGCGAACATTCGCAAGAAATCATATGCGGAGCATAACTGGAAAAATCATCCGAGGATTCCGAAATACGTTCTACCGTCGGCAGCCGTCAAGGATTCGCTAAGCTGGAAGGGCGGCAAGCTCGGCTATGCCGGCATCGCCTTGACGACGGTGGGCAACTTCGCCTCCAATATCAAGAATAAGGAAAACGGGGCCAAAATCGCCGGCGATGCTGTGGTTGATGTCGGGGTAGGGGTTGGTACAGTGGTTGCATCCGCAGCGGCTGGCGCCAAAGCGGGCGCCCTAATTGGCACCGCTGTAGGCGGTCCAATTGGAACCTTGGCTGGTGCCGCCATTGGCTTTGGCGTGTCGGTCGGGGCTTCCTATGTGATGAACGGTATTAAATTCGCCGATGTCGACGGCGATGGACAGAAGGACAGCGTTACAGATACGTTGAAGATCGGAGCAGAGAAGCTGGGTTCAACCATTGCCGGTTGGTTCAAATAAGGGGGCTTACTTTTAGAGATGGATATTTCGGAGAAAGAGCAGGAACGGTTTCATTTTCGGTTGATTCCGCCTGAACAAATTCGGGGGGGCGTTGTATGCTTTCTGCTCATTATGCTCATTCCGCTGCTGGTCACGCTGGCTGCGCCGATGCTTTCCCCATATTTATATTCAGCTGCGATCTTGTATGCTGTCATGCTGGGCTGGGGAGTTGTAATCAGCGTCAATCCATACCGCTATGAGGCTGTATTTACGCTATATATGGGCATTTATGGAGCGGCGCTGGCTGTGACGAGTGAGATCGCCATTCTGAAAATGATGTATGACATCGCCCGTGTAGAAAGTCCGTGGTACGGCGCCAGTTCCGTCCTCCTTATGGCTGCGGCTGGCTTGTTGTTCGGCCTGCTTCATATCAGAGCGGTTCGGCGCGGGACGTACCAGGAGATGGAGCGCAAAGGTTTGAACCGGGCAGGGAAGGCCGCCTTGCTGCTTGCCTCGATCGGTTATCTTGCGTATTATCTCGCGACCGCCTTTTTCGGCGAGTTGGGCAGCATGGTGCTGGGGATGGCCGGCTTCTCAGTGCTGCTGATCTTCGGACTGTATGTAGCTGTTGTATTTATACATCGCTACCTATTTATTAGACGCAACATGGATAAGCTCAGAGCGCTGTATCCGGCGTTGGGGCTGCCTAAGGAAGAGCGGGAGGCCGCATATATGCGGGCGAGGAATGAAGCACAAGCCACGGCGAAGCGGCATCGGCAAAGCAAGAAAAGGAGGAGATCATGATGGGGAATCCGCAGACGCTGCTGCCAAACGGATCGATAGTCATTTTGAAAGAAGGGGAGAAGAAGCTGGTGATCTACGGCAGAAAGCAGATACTGGCTGTCGACGAGCCGCAGATGTTCGATTATTTGGCTTGTCCGTACCCTGAAGGATATATCAGCCCGGAGTTCAGTTATGTCTTTAATCATGAAGATATTCAGACCGTCGTGTTTACAGGCTATCAGGATGAAGAAGAGGACGAGTTTCAGACCGTGTTAGCCAACGCGGGCGAGTCTTAAGCATAAAGTTGGAGGTGATTCGATGTCTGGCCGTATTTTGGTTTCGCCTGATGATCTGCGCAGGGCGGCCGCAGAGGTACGCAGCAGCAGCCAGCATGGCGGTGAGCTCGTATTGCGGCTGTCCCGGATTATGGAGACGTTGAATGCGGAATGGGAGGGCGTGTCGCAGCAGCGTTTCGCGGCAGAGGCTGCGCAGACTAAAGCTCAGCTTCAGCAGTTCATCCAGATGCTCCAGGGGATGGAGCAGGAGCTTGTTAGCATTGCCGCCCGATTCGCGGAGGCGGATGCGCAGAAATAAGGCCTTCCTTCGATCGGCTGCAGCCATATTGATGGGGCGGCCGTTTCTTTTTTTATGCCGCGTATGTGTGAATCTTCCGCAGATGGGGCATCCTATACAGCATTAGCATATTCAGCCGGGTAAGGAGACATCGAGATGAACTGGATTTATTACGGGAAGCTGTATACAAGCAAATTTCAGGCAGGATGCTTGGCCAAAAGGCTGGAGCAGGACGGCTGGCTGTTCGGGTATCAAGATCCGCAGCTGGTGGAAGTATACCGCTCCAGAAAAGGACGTTACGGCGTCCGTTTTCTTCCCTAAATCAAAATTCCATCAAAATAGCTCTTGACTTTCGCTGAGTAGTTGATGTATATTTATTATTGCCGCTGTTTCGTAATACAATGTCGCGGGGTGGAGCAGTTCGGTAGCTCGTCGGGCTCATAACCCGAAGGTCGTAGGTTCAAATCCTGCCCCCGCAACCAATTTCTATAATGGTTGTTGTCCTTATATGAATATGTTGTTTCAGGGCCCTTAGCTCAGTTGGTTAGAGCGGTCGGCTCATAACCGACTGGTCGGGGGTTCGAGTCCCTCAGGGCCCACTTTCAAGAAAAACCCTTGCGCTGCAAGGGTTTTTTGCTATGTGTGGGGTTGTTGGAATGAAGTGCTTGATGGTGATTCAAAAACAGGGGAAATGGATTTGCTAACAGCGGTCCTTGAAATCATCAGTAAAAAAAGACCCCATCAACCAAGTAAGGTTAATGGGGAGCAGCGTTACTTATTCTAAATTATCTATCGCGTATTGTGCTTCTTCCTTCGTGAACTTCTCACCGTATTCCGAAATCAATTGATCGTAAATGGCCGAATCGGACATGCTCATAAGTTCTGCGTAGGATTGCGCCTTTTTCAATGCATTTTCTTTCCAATCAACTACAACGTTATCGATAGCATATTGAGCAGCTTCTGCGGGGAAATTCTCTCCGTATTCAGAAGTTAACTGATCGTAGATGCCTGCCTTTGACATATTCATAATTTCAGCATAGCTTTCCGCTTTTTTTAATGCGGCTTTATACTCTCTAGGGACATCCGCTTCTTTTGGTTCTTCTTTTGGTTCCTCTTTCGGTTCTTCCTTCGGCTCTTCCTTCGGCTCTTCCTTAGGTTCCTCTTTAACATCCTCTTTGACACTGGTTAGTTCAACATTCGCTGCGGTATCAGGCTCAGACGCTACTTCCTTGTCAGGTGCTGCTTGTTTAGGTTCCTCTGAATTTCCGAGATTACCTATAAGCCCGACGAGAATAACAATGAGAAGCCAGAACCACCATTTCTTATAAATTGGCTTATTCAATTCGTATTTCCCCCACTTTCCAGATATTATGACATGAAATAGTCTATCAGACCTAGGAATATTTTTCTATATAAATGCAGTATTATTTACCAATTTTCTTAGATGGAATGAGTTGATTGAATCAGCGGAAGTAATTATGAGACTCAATATGGACTTTGGAGGCGATTTTCCTTGCGCTTAAATTGTTTTTATCTATGGAACCAGAACATCAATGCCTTCCAATGATATAATTAGGAAGGATTTACATAATAGAGGTAAAGCTTCCCTAATGTCGAAAGAGGTGGTTTGTATTTTTTTACTTGGCCTTGTATTGCTCGCTATTGGATGCTTCGCGATGCTGTTATCGGGGTTAGAAAAAGTGCTATTGTTCTCGTTCGTATTTACCAAGACTCAATACGTCTTGATGGATGGTATTCTATTGAATATCCCTCCCTACATATGGGGGATTACGAATGCAACTTTTATATTTGGCATCGTTCTAGTCGTCATTGGAGTGATCATTATGGTTTTAGCCAAAAGAGTCAGAACATAGAACTGGGGGGCTTCGGCAAAAATAAAGAGGGTGTTCCAAAGTTTATTTTGGACACCCTCATCTTCACATTTCTTCGTAGACCTCTTCTAAATACTTGATGGATACTTGTTGGGCCTCAAGCTTTATTTGTATATCGCTTTCATAGTAACGTCTTAGATATAAATATAATGATATTGAAGACTTAATTGTGTTATAGCAGCTTTCTTTTTCATGGACAGGAACTGTTTCTTCTAGTTCCTCGATAAGTTCAGGGGCATGTCTTTCAATTTTCCGTACCCCATTTGGTAGCGAATTGTGTTGCATTAAAATTAATGGACCCAGAACAGTCTCTCTGACAAATGAAAGAAAACTGATCACTTCGAATAATTCCCCTCTGCCGAGTTTAGTAGCTGCATAGTGTACCCAAACCCAGAAGCGATCTTCAATCCACTGAACATCAGGGAGAGGATAAGAAAATTGGATTTGATTCAGTAGCTGTTCCAAGGAGGAATCCCGTTGCCATACCACAATAGGTGTTTCTACCCCATCATTTATTTCTTCCATTGTTACAAATTTAAAATCAACATGAAGAGGGCCATGGTACAAGCAAATGAGTAACCGCGGTTCACCTACATGTTCACCAGTGAACCCAGATAAAAGATGACCAAATTGACTTGCTATATGCAGCCTATTCCTCATAATATCCGTTTTAAAGGTTGGGAGATAGACAAGAATCAAATCCAGATCGCTAAACTGATCCATCGAATTCTTCGCCATTGAACCCCCAGCAAGTACACCTACAAATCGTTCGTCATCTTGTATCTGCCTTATCAAATTTTGAACAAACTCTTCATGTTGTTTTAACATGCGTATCACTCCTGTAATTTGACCTATTAAAAATAGGTATTATTTCAACATAACATATTTTAACGAAATATGCACGATTGATCGGGCTGATGCTGATGATAATAGGAATGAATCGCTAAAGGGAATAACAACGAAAAAAGGGGTATGACCGGGATGAGTGGCCGATGGCCATGTGCGCCGAAGGAGGAGTAGGGGCGAGTGTTAAATACATAGATCCATCCGATAACCGTTGTGCTGGAAGCTGGGTGGTTAGCCAGTTGGAGACTTGTTGGGCGCGGGTTCCTCAGCCCTCATGAAGAAAACCCTTGCGTTTGCAAGGGTTTGTTGCTAAGTGTTAAGAAGGCACCTGAACATCTGGATATTTATCGGTCTTTCATCGCTTGTCAACTAAATAACAAGAGGTTGGGGAGGATACAATTATCCTTGTACAATTAACGGTTATATGCACGGCGGAACATGCACAAATGCGCTGTTGCCAGCGGGCCCTTTATTGCGGCGGGATATGCGGGGTGTTTTGCGAGCGGTTAACCACCTTGGGTGGTGTATTATAAATATACGGCGGTGCGGGCGGCAGTTGCGGGGCCGGGGCGAGCGGCTGCGGGTTCGCCACGTATTGAAATGTGCCGCCATCCGGACTTGGCCCATGAGCCCAAGGTCCCTGTGCGCTTTCTTGACCGCGTGAGAAATTAAACAGAATATGCGACACTTCCTGAACCTCGCATTCTCTAGGGAAGGTGCTAGGGACGACGACCCCTTCCTTGGCCTCCAGTTCTTTAATCGCGGCGATCCATTGATTCTGGTGCATTGTATCACGCGCAAGCAGCCAGGCGAGCATGTCTTTAACGCCGCGGTCATTCGTCATCTCATACAGACGTGCCACCTGCAAGCGTCCTTGAGATTCTGCAGCCAGGTTATGTCTGAAATCTGCCAGCAAATTTCCGGATGCGATCGTGTATCTGGAATTCCACGGATAGCCGTTGCTGTCGGTCGGCGCGGCGCCGAGACCCGTGACAATGGCGTGCTGTGGATTGCTGCCTCCCAGGATGGCGGCAATGACCGGATCCTTTGCCGCTTCTTCCAACGTCTCGACCGGCGCGTCATCCAGCAGGCGAGCGATCATCGTGGCCAGCATCTCAACATGCGCGAGTTCTTCGGTGCCGGTATCAAGCAGAAGGTCCTTGTACTTGCCGTCTCCGCGAACGTTCCAGCCCTGGAAGAGATACTGCATGGCAACGGTAATCTCTCCGAACTGGCCGCCCAGCACTTCCTGCAGCCTGCGAGCGAAGACGGGATCCGGACGCTCAGGCTTGGCGCGGAACTGCAGTTCTTTAATATGAAAAAACAATAATATACACCTCACTTTATCATTCTCTGCTGATCTATATTCGACGGGTAGCCTCCATTTGCATGTACCCTCGAAATTTCGCGAAAAGCTTCGGATGATGCTCTTGCTTGTTGACGATTGAAAGCGTGCAGTAAAGTGGCGCGGGCAGGTGGTGCCGAACATGGTCAGTGTCAAGCTGACCAGTGTTAATTATAAGGACCTATCCAATTGCAATTGCAGGAAGGAGAAAAGAATTTGAAATTTACGATTGTACAGCTGGACTCTCTGTCGGAACAGGAGCTGATGAATGGAGTAACAGCTCTGTATCAACAAATATTTGAGACGCCGAGGGGGCTGATTGAGCAGCTTGAAGGCAAGCCAAGCTGGTTGGCGCATGTCGCACTCGATGGCTCCAGCGTGGTGGGGTTCAAGCTTGGCTATGCGTTAAGCCCCAACAAATTTTACAGCTGGCTTGGCGGGGTGGACCCGAAATACCGAAAACAAGGGGTAGCCTCGGCCTTGATGAATGAACAGCATCGTCTGCTTAAAGACAAAGGGTACAAGAAAGTGCAAACCAAAACGAAAAATCGCTGGCGCAATATGCTGATTCTGAACCTGAAGCATGGCTTTGATGTGATCGGCACATACACAGACAGCTTGGGCGAGCCGAAGATCATTCTGGAAAAGAGACTTTAGGTTTAAGCGCCCGGGTCTTTAAATCGATTGGATGTAATTACCTTTTTTTTGAAAAATAGGAATATGATACTATATTCCAGGTAGTATAGACAGCAAGGGGAGTCTTCCCATAAGCAAATCCTCCAGCCTATGGAGAACATTGAGAAGAGATGGATCATTGATGAAAAGCTTGAAAAAATCAGTTGTACTGCTATTATCATTATCATTATTATTAGCTGCTTGCGGAGGGGACAAAACGGAGAGCGATCCTTCTTCTTCCAATCAAGAAGATGTAAAAACAGAAGCGGCTGCTGAACAAGAACCGAAGAAAGAACCTAAGAACGAGCCGGCCGAAGAAGTGTCTACTACGTTATTCTCAAATGAATATATTCAGTTTGAATACCCTTCGACATGGGTGGATCCCCAAGTTGACAATGCTTTAATTCTGGCTGCTTTTGTTGACGCTAACGCTGCCGGGGGATTTGCTGATAATGTCAATATAGTCCTGGAAGATTCCGCAATGACAGCACAAGAAGCTGCAAACCAGGCGGTATCCGATTTAACGAGCAGTGCTGGCGGAGAGGTAATCCAGAACTACCAGCAAATCAGTTACACGGATGCGTTAAACGGCGATTATGATGCAGGAATCCTTACAGGTTCCTATACACAAGGACAGTCCGGAGTTGGAGTCATGTTAACGCAATATTTTGTTGCCACTGGCGATCAGATGTACACGATGTCCCTCAGCTTCGCTAAAGATACATACGAGGATGGCGGAGAACAACTAAAGATTCCTGTGGGAGGTGGATATCTATGCGGCAGTTTATTTATATCAACTTTATAAGTTGCTATTTTGGAATATTGTTTTTTTTGGAAATCCAGCTTTTTGGAAATATATATCGTATAGCCAGGATTACAGGATGGGAACAAGGATTTACGAACAATCTGATTCTTATTGTCAACATCAGTTTAATCTTTCTCTTTGCTGCACTTTACATATATTTTATCTCAAGGAAGCATCAAAATTTATCTAACAGTGTATATATCACTTGTATTACATGGTTTATTTACTTCTACATGGTTAATTATATCTTTAATTATTTTTTCGCGGTTGTGAGGCCGGAAGAACGATTGAGCGCTGGAGCCGGATTTATCGCTTTACTTGCAACATGTATGTACCCTTTTTATATTCTAATTGTTATCTTGCTCAGTCGAACTTCAAAGTTAAAGAATGAATGATCTGTTGCAACAATAAAATCCCGGCCTGCCGTAGTAACGGACTGCGGGATCGAGTCGATGTGATAGGGCCCACTTTCTCGAAAACCCTTGCGCCGCAAGGGTTTTCTTCTTTTGTCGGTTGATAGTTGGTAGTATGGACGTTTCGACGCTCGGAGTCGATCGAAAAAATGGTTTTGTTGGCCACTTTTTTAACATTTGTATGGTATGGAAACTAGGAGTAGCAGGGAGGGATGAGTCATGGGCGGCGAGTTTTATGTCGGCTGGGGAACGCTGGCTTTGATCAATGCGGGGCTTGCGCAAGGAAAAAACCGGAGCGGATTCAATTGGTTTCTGCTCTCCTTGCTGCTCGGTCCGGTGGCCACGTTTCTTATTGTTGTTTTTGATAAACTTGATCACTGAACGAATGAACGCTCGTTAACGAACCTGTACGGCCAGAGCGGCTGGATTTGAAATCATGGACGACATGCGATACAGTTTTAATTGAAGAATAGAATCAATCGAGTTCGGGACGGAGGATCATGAGTGTCGGAATGGGTGCTTAACCAGTCATGGGGATTGCCTGTATTGGCCGCCTTCCTGGCTGTCGTACTGGTGTTCGAGGCCAGGAAGGCGATCAAGGCTTACAAGGAGAAAAAAAGATTCGAGCTCGGCCTGGCGCTGTTCTTTGCGATCATTGCAGTTCTCGCATTGTTCGTGTTGCTGTATTATTAAAAGGGCTGCCTCTGTGAGAAACAGCCGGTAACGCCAAGCAAGCTGCCGAAGGAATTCCTTCAGGCAGTTTGCTTTTTTCATGGATGCTTATGGCCGTTGCTTTCAGCCCGAGCTCCTATAAGATACCCGCCTGTTATCCCTCCTGCGCGGCCGCTTCCGTGGCGGACCAAGCCCTGCCGGCCCGCAAGGCCAGGATGAAGCACAGGATCAGGACGATGGAGGCGGAAATGTAAGGGAAGTTGATGTCGATATCGAATAAATAACCGGCGACGAGCGGCCCCGCAATGTTTCCGAGGCTCGTATAGGCCGAGTTCAGTCCGGCCACGTAGCCCTGCTGATCCCGGGCCAGCTTCACATCTGTGTGCCGATCGCCGGGCGCAAAATATCGATCGACTGGAAGACCAGGAACGTCACCAGGAAGATCAGCCAGTATTTGTGCACGAACAAGGTGAGCAGGATGCACACCCCCGCGGTAATCAAGCTGGTCGTAATGACCCGCTTCTCGCCGAACCGGTTCAGGATCCAGCCGAAGATCGTGGCCTGGACTACGGCTCCGGAGATGGAACCGAACGTAATGATCAACGCGATGTCCGTCGGGGTAAAGCCGAATTTATGGTCAACAAACAGTCCGAATACCGTTTCGTAATTGGCCAGGCCAAAAGAGAGCACAAACACGATGATCAGGCTTAAAAAATACGGCTCCTGGTACGAGCGCAGCAGCTGGGCAACCAGGCTCTGCCGCCTTTCGAGGAACGGGTTCCGGGATGCTGCGCTCTCCTTGAATTGCTTGGAATCCGGCAGGAGCATGAGCGTGATCACCGCAGCAACAGCCCCTGCCACGGCCGCGGCGTAAAACGGGACGCGAATGCCGAATTCGGCAATAAAGCCCCCGATGCGGGGCCGATGATAAAGCCGGTTGTGATGGCCGCATTGATGAACCCCATGCCTTTGGCCCGCTCTTCATTCGACGTCACATCGGCGGTGTAGGCCATGACGGCAGGCATGATCAGCGCCGCACCGATGCCGCCGAGCATGCGGGAAGCGAACAGAAGGACGGGGGAGTTCGCTGCCCCGAACAACCATTCCGAAACGGCGAAGACGAGCATGCCGAAGATAATGATCCGCTTTCGTCCGATCGTATCGGACAGCCTGCCGGCCAGCGGCGAGAACAGCAGCTGGGTGAGCGAGAACGCTGCTACGAGCATGCCGACCGTACCTCCGCTGATGTTGAGCTCCGCCATATAGGTCGGCATGATCGGGATGACGAGCCCGATGCCGGTAAAGACCAAAAATATACTAAACATGAGGAGCAAAATCGCTCCATTATTGCGCAGTAACCAGTGACATGATGATAGTTCCTACAAAAGATTAGAAAATTCAAGCTGCGTATCCGGTTATGAAATCACTCTTATACTGACCATTCGGTTTATATAGCTAAATCATCGTACAGCTGCTGTTCCCGACGCAAACGGACGGAGCGTGCATGTGGAAGAAAAGAGATGCGAAAAATGGAGGATAAGCGGTGCTAAGGAGAGGGAGAGATGGGCCAAACGTTATTTTTGGCGATGCCGTGAAGCAGCACCTGGATTGCCGAATGATAGATGGGCAATGCATCCGCCACCTGCGTCATTCGGGACATCTGGCTAAGGCCTCCGATCAAGCTTTCGAAGATAAAGGCCAAATGCGTAATGTTATGATTCTCGAATTCCCCGGATTCAATCCCCTGCCGCAGCAAATGCTGATTGAATGCCAAGCGTTTCTGGATGATCTCGGCAATCCGCTGCGAGGCATCTTCCGTTGCGGCCTCATTGTTCGTGATGAATTCATCCAGCGCCTTGGTGAAGGGATGGTTCAGATCGTCCCGTACCAGTTGCTCTGCCATCCCGAACAGCTTATCGGCGGTCGTGGCAAATTGATGCTCCTTGCTGTTCCACTTCTCCAGCCATTCCATTCCTCGATCAGATGCAGAAACAGGCCTTCCTTGCTTTTGAAATGATAATAAATATTCCCCTTGCTGCTGCCCGTTGCCTCGACAATATTCTCGATCGACGTCGATCGGTACCCTTTCTGCATGAACAGCGCCTTTGCGGCCTCCGCAATCCGTCGTTTGGTTTCTTCGCTTTGCTGCTGCTTTTTGTTCATGGTCACTCCCCTTTGCTTCCGATTCGTTCTGTCTTTTTTTGTATACTGAACGTTCGTTCTGTATCTTATCAATTGACTTAATAACAATCAAGAGATTTTGGGTTTGACCACAAGATCGGACCCCATGGTAAATAAACCGCTGCCGGGATGGCAGCGGTCATTACGGCTTCTCTGGACGAGGAACTTAGTGGTCGACCATGGACTTATGGGATTTATCCTGATAGGACAACAGGTCGGTTACGGTGACGAACGAGAAGCCGCGCTGCTTCAGCTCGGGAAGGATCGTCTTGAGCGCCTCGACCGTCTGGCTGCTGTTCGGGACATAATCATGCATGAGCACGATGTCTCCGTTGCGGGCGTTATTCAGCACTTTGCGCACGATGGCTTGAGCGCCGGGCTTCCGCCAATCGAGCGTGTCCTGATGCCAGGACCATAGCACCGTCAGCATGCCGATATCCTGGCTCGTATGGACGATCCCTTCGTTATAGCTTCCCCCGGGCGGACGAAAGAGGACGGATGTGAAACCTGAGGCGTTATAGATCGCATCCTGGGTGCGGCTCAGCTCATTCTTTAACTTCGCTGCAGCGATATGATGGAATGAGGGGTGGGTAAAGGAATGGTTGCCGATTTCATGCCCTTCGCCGATCGCCCTGGCGACGAGTTCGGGATGCTTCTCGACACGGCTTCCGACCACAAAAAAAGTGGCCTTGGCTTCATACTGTTTCAGCAGATCGAGAATTAGCCCCGTATTTTTCGGGTCTGGCCCGTCGTCAAACGTGAGGGCGATAACTTGCTTTTGCGTCGGCACTTCCCACACGATTTCGCCGCGTTCCTCGTAATAATCCCTGCCTTTGGTCGCGGAGGACATCGGCTCGGCAGCCGTGGATCCGTAGCAGGTTATCGATGCCGATAGGGCTAACAGCAAACTGATCGCAAATTTGTTCATGGCGTTATTGGTTCCTTTTCAAAAGTTCGATTGGCCGAGGCTGACTGGCAGCCATGCTTTCTTATCTTTTGGCAATTCCGTACGAATTATTCCAGAGCTCCCCGTAGATCGCCAAGGCGCAGCTGATGTGAAAAATGGTAGAATTCATATATTGACAGCGGCTGGCTAAACGTGGTATTATCAGCTTTGTCGCCAGAACGAAAAGGGCGTATCTGCAGTCTGCATATCATTCAGACAGTCAATACGAATCCTATGCGCTGTAAAGAGAAAAGCGTAGTGGCGTTTTGAAGCGATCATCGCGTGGATGCAGCGATATTTGCCGGGGTGGCGGAATTGGCAGACGCACAGGACTTAAAATCCTGCGGTAGGTGACTACCGTACCGGTTCGATCCCGGTCCTCGGCATTATAGGAAAACACGGCCACATCAACGTTAAATTAGCGATTATTTAACGTGAGGTCCTGCGTATCTGCTGTGGAGTTATCCGCGGGTACACAGGATTCGCATAGGTATACGAAGACGCCACCGAAAGGGAGGCGTTTTTGTTTTGGCAAGATTACGGAGTATTAAACCATCGGATGGTGGACGGGCACATTGGCGCGAGGTCCTTGCTGATTTCCAGCAACGTAAGAAGTTAGATGGTATTAGCGAGCAAACTGCACTTGATTACGACCGACACGTTAACCTACTATTCAAACGATACCCAGACGGATGGGAGACGGAGATAGCACTTGCAGAGGCTGTTCTGTCGCATATGTCTGATCAGATTGCGCCGGCAACGTTTAATAGTCGCTTAGTTTATCTGCGCGCATTTTTTAAGTTCTGCGTTGAGGAAAAACATATCAGAGTTAACCCACTCGAGGGAATACGTAAACGTAAGACGGAGAATCGTGCAGTAGCAATTGAGGAAGATGTGTTGAAGGCGCTTCTTAATGCACCGGATCAGACGACGTTTACAGGACTGCGTGACTATACATTGATACTCTTGACGTTAGATACTGGAATACGTCCCTCAGAGGCTCTCAGGCTAATACCAGAGGATTTTAACGCCTCAGCGCACGAGGTATACGTACCGTCAAAGATCGCGAAAAGTCGCATAGCCCGTACATTGCCTATCCTAGACGTAACAATTAAGTCATTGCGAAGGCTTATATCTGTACGGCCGAAAGAGTGGGCGGACGATGTGCCAATATTTTGTTCATATGAAGGGAAGCCGCTTAATCGTCATACGTGGGGTGATCGACTCGAAGTTTACGGGAAACGGATTGGAAAGCACATCCGACCGTATGATTTACGCCATGTGTTCGCGCTCGAGTTCTTACGCAATGGGGCGAATGCCTTTGCCACACAACGAGCGCTTGGTCACACTACGATGGAGATGACACGGCGTTATATCGCGTTAGTTAATGACGACTTAAAGGCAGAACATGCTAAATCAAGCCCACTAAATAAGTTAACTGAAAAGACTACGCGAAGGAGGTCAATTAAATGAGAAAGCCTTCTTCCGGCGGCATTGTCCGCGTCTCTAAGCGCGAGAGCGGCTACGCGATCATTGATCCGTTCTTCTTATCGGACGAGCGCCTCTCCTGGAAAGCGAAGGGCCTTCTCGCGTATCTACTCTCTAAGCCGTCAAACTGGCGCGTATTCACTTCCGATCTGGTTAAGCGGTCAAAGGACGGACGGGACGCGGTGTATTCCGCGATAAAGGAACTCGAATCCTGCGGCTATGTGGAGCGCCGGCAGACACGCGATGAATCGAATCGAATAACCGGCATGGAGACCGTTGTATACGAGCGGCCGGTAATTGACGATCCAGATCCGGATTCCCCGCAAACGGAATTTCCGTACACGGTGGAACCGAAAGCGGAGAATCCGACACAAGTAATTAATGATTTTAATAATAATGACTTTAAGAAAGAAAGTAATAAGAGCGCGGACAACGCTATCCTGCAGGCGCTGGCTAAAGCGTTGCATAAGCTGCCGCTTAACGACACATCTAGCCTTTACGACCACTATTTCGAAGATATTTACGCGATGCTGACGCGTAGATTTAGTGGCCAATTAGAGCCGGAGGTTATTGCATTGGCTGCCGATCGGTATTTCACAAAGGCCGTTGATCTGCGGACTGGAATGCCGAAGCCTAGCGTGTATTCTCCGGTGGGGATTTTTCACGATGCGTATACGGAGGCATTAGCAGAGTGGGCAGCGATTAAATACAAGCGAAATGCGTTCGATAAAAGATAGTGGACTAATCAATTTATGATAAAATAATTAGTGGTTCAGGGTAAGGGGGATCTAACGTGTGAAAAAGGTCTATATAATCCGCGAGAAACAAGAATATAAGTTTGATCCTGACTGGATCGACGATACGCCACCTCTATTATTTGTTGAAGAATGTGAACTGAAAAAATATGAGGATGACTATAATATCATTGACGTCATTGAAGTAGAAACGACGCAAGATTAAGTATAATTGAACGAGGGAGCGATCAGCGGGTAGTCCCCTATCCCCTCCGCAATACATATCGTTATAGAAGCGAATGATAAACGATGAAGTACCCCGCAATCTTTACATACGCAGACGACGGCATCTCCGTAGAGTTTCCGGACCTTCCAGACGCATTAACCTGCGGAGACGACGACACTGAGGCGCTTTACATGGCGATGGATTGCCTTGCGCTGCATCTCTACGGAATGGAGACGGACGGCGACGAGATTCCAGCGCCGACGCACGCTTCGGATATCGTTGTTGGCGCCGATCAAAAGGTGGTTATTATCAACGTACGAAATGCACCAGCGGTTCTCACGTGCAGCCTCCGCCTTCTCACGCGCCTCCCTTTCCGCCTTCAACGCTGCCTTAACCTCGCGCAGCTCCCGAACGGTCATCTCATCGACGGTCTTTTCCGCGCCAGTTGACGGGATAGTATGCGGCTTGGATACGAAGTCGCTACGGTCGATGTCGGATGGTAGCGAGAGCATTTCGAATATCTTTCCGGTCGGTAAATGCGACGACGTCGTCGTTTTTCCGAATTGCTCATACGCTGCCACTAAACGTTGCGCAGTTCGAGGTTCGATTTCGACTTCGCGCAGCCAATCGAGATACTGACCGTGGGCCAAGTCGTTCTCCTTAACGTGCTTAAGTCTGCGTCCGATTTCGAATATAGCCTCGCCTGCGACTCGTTTGTAAGCGTTGATCTCCGCCGTTATCGTTGGGAGATCCGCTGACAATCGCGTATCCTGCGTAACTACTTCGCTCAATGTTATCGCCTCCTTTTTGTTACGGACAGACTTGTCGTAATATGGTAAAATTTCGGTTATAGGAAGATTTATGAAACCGCTAACCGCGAACGTCCATCTATATACCGCGATGCTCGACCGGAGGCATGTTGACGTTTATATTGCGGACGAGCTGGGCGGCAGCGGGCGGATTGAGCGGATTACTGAGAATAGCGTTAAGGTCGGAGATGCGTGGTATTTGCGCGAGAGTTGTACGTTTAAATATGCAGGATAAAACGAATAGGAGATGATGATATGAAGTGCTGTCAATGCGATAAACAAGCCACTGTCGAAATAGCAGAGAACTTATTCTGTAATAACTGTTTCAGCCAACTGCAAAGCGCACTTAATATGCAGCATAATCGAGCGGTCTCATTTATTAACTACCAGTTAGATCAGGTAGAAGCGATCGCAGGAGTTCCCGGACTCTTCCCGAGATATAAGACGCAACCAACCAACGTACATACTGGCGATTACATCTACATTGATAAAAACAGCATCGTCGGAAGTATTAAAAATATGGGCTACATTGACAAAATCGAAATTAGTCTCAATAACAACACTGACGAGAAGCTTGCCAAACTCATGAAACAGTTCACAGAATCGGTCCTTATTTCTGATGAACTAAGCCCTCACGCCAAAGATGAAATCATAGAACAATTATCTTTTATTAGTGATGAGGTCAATAAGCCCAAGCCCGAGCAGAAACAATCAGTTATAAAATCAACCGCTAAAGCTATCAAAGAATCAGTTTCAGGCGTTAACATGCTATACTCACTTTGGGAAAATATACAAAAGATTATTGCGATATTTTAAACAATAAACTCCGTAAACACCGGACTCCGCAGCATCCCTGACCGCGTCCAGTTCCGCATCTTCACACGCGCCCTAATCCGCGGTTCCACGTATACGAAATTGCGGTCCTCACCGGTAATAAGCGGCTTAACAACGTTATAAAACGCCTTTTTATGTGTAGGATTTGCGCCTAGCTCGATAATTCCGGCTGGGCGCATTTTTTCGTTGTCTAGCGTCGGTACAGCCGCAAGCCACCCGAACTCCTCTTTTCGATATCCCGTTATAAATACGTCTGCGTACGACCAATTAATGACCTTTCGCCAATTATCCGATCGTCGCCCCGTTTCATAAACGCTATCCTTCCGCTTGCCGACAACGCCTTCCATGCCGCGACCTTCGATCTGATCGAATAGCGCCTCTCCTGCGCCATCGATAAACGGTACAATACCGAAGCTTGCGGACGGCAACGGGATCTGCGCGAGTATTTCCTTACGCTCCATTAGCGACATCCTGCGCAAGTCCCGCCCGTTATATTGCAGTACGTCAAAAATGACGAACGTGGCCGGTTGAGTAATGGATAATGCCGTAATCTTATCGGCCTTCTTCGCCTGGAATCGCGTCATGACGGCCTCAAAATCCGAGTTGCCGGTCTCTGGATCAACGCATGCGATTTCACCGTCTAAAACGATGTCGTGCGGAAATAAGGCGCCGGTTGAACCGTTAATCTCGGGATACTGGCGTGTACAGTCGTTGTTATGGCGCGTATATAGGCGGACGACTCCATTCTGTTGCGAGTATATCAAGCGGTGGCCGTCGATCTTAGGTTCGAATATAAAACGCGAGTCTGAGAACGGACCAGGCGCGGTTGCAAGTAACATCGGGTCAATAAACATAGTAACGCCTCCTTACCGCATTATAGCGCTAGTTAGCGAGTGAAAGAGGCGGTAAGTTATGTCATTGTATTGAAAGGGGAACATATGTTCCTATATAATTGATGGAGGACAGAGTCAGCTATGATTGGAGGACGATTCGAATGACTACACGTAAAAAGTTAGAGGGTAACGGACTGTGGGAGTCAAGTCGCATGATGTTGCCGGAACACAAGGAGGCAATAATCCGTTATCAACACGAAGAAGGGCGGAGATCGAGACCAACTCTCGATTCTCAGGAGATGGAACTAATTGAGCGTGCACTAGCAGAGTCGTTTTACAAACAGTGCGCAATTACATTAACGATATACGATGAATACGAAGATATTAAATTGAGTGGGATTGTAACATCGCTGAATACTCACAGGCGAGAAATTAAATTTGCAATAAGGACTGAAGATTGGGAATGGATAAAAGTAGATGAAATCATTGCAGTTAGATAATAAACCGTTAACCGCCTCCGTTTTGGTAGGCGTTTTTGGTTCAGCTAAGTCCGCGTATGATAACGATCAATGGGATTTCCGTTGTTGAGGAGAAAATAACGCATTGAAACGCAAAGCAAACGCAGTCTGACGCGAGGTTGACGATGGATTCGCAATAACAAACGAATATAACACGAATTAATAACGAAGTCAATAAAAAATTCGTGATAAAATTACGAAGGTATGATAATATTCAATTCAAGAAAAAATAAGGAGGTATTGAGTATTGTCAGAAAAGAAAAAGAAAAACTCGGAGGAAAATTACGAACCAAGAAAAAAGAGAAAGAAGACTCCTTACGACGAGGAAAACATACCCACTGCTTTTAGGCTTCGAAAACAAAACAAGGCTCCGTTGGAATGGGCTAGCCAAATGAAAAAGAGGAACAAGTCTCGTGTGATAAATGATGCCTTGGAACATTATTTTTTATATTTGTTAGGTGAGGCAGCTATGAAAAAGTACAACGAAGAAGATATGCAAGAAAAAAAGTTAATCTAAACCCAAAATTGCCCCACCGGCGGTGTGCTGGAGGGGCTTTCGTTTATATTCGCTTAAACATCGCAGTATCCCGCGAGTAATGTGTCATGGAGCCGGTCGTAGCGTTCCGGACACGCACGTAATCGGCCGTATACCGATCGATAATTCCGCGTTCGACCTCGACATACTCGCCGGCCGGATCCTCTTCCCAAACGGAGACGAGCGTTTCCGATAGGGCAGCCGCGAAGAAATGGACGTCTTGATAAAGTTGGCGTAAATCGCGTTCCGTACTCATGGTGTAGACGATGACTCGATCGCAAAGAGATAGATTAAAGTAAGCAGTACGAGAATAACAACAATTGCTGCAACGGTTCCTCGTGGGTTTCTCATTGCTTCACATCCTCTATGTACTCCAAAATATCGGAGAGGCTATAGCGGCGACCTGTCATGGATATCAGTGTGTCCAGAATAACACTTAAAGTCTCCAAGTCAATTCGTTTGGTTTTGCCGTCGCACATGTCGTAAATAAGATTGGGTCTGACTTTAGCCTCTCTAGCTAATGCATTCTTCGTAATCCCTGCTTCGCTTAACACGCTCTCAAGTTTTATCACTATTGCCACTGACATTCACCTCTCACCTCCGATTATATCCTTTTGATAAGCAACTTAAAATAATCTATTGACGTTTAACGATAGACGATATATACTACGACTATAAGTTAACGACAGACGTTAATCATAATACGTTAAATTCATGAGGAGGTTTCAAAATAATGACCATTACTTCTACAATCGAAGTCTACCGCGGACCAAACGCACCCTCACTTGAGGTAACTGTCACGCCCGACCTTTATCCGATCGGCTACCGTTACTCCCGCCGCGACGAACGATTTATCCTCGTATGGAAGCCGGAAGGCGGCGCACGCCAGGAAATCGACGTTCATGTTCGGATATTGGCGTCAGTATTACCGAGCACCGCCGCCGGCATCCTCGAAGGGTTCACGGAAGGCTGCGTCATGGTGACGGACGTACAACTTTACAGGCTCGGTTTCTTCACGGGGGTGATTTACAATGCAAGCAACGGTTAACAACGGACTTTCGCGCTCGCATCGCACGGCCACTCGTCGGATAAGCCGCAGAACCCAACGCAATTTGATTCGCGGCCTGGCCTGGTTTATCGCAATGGTGATTCGGGAGGTATTCGCATGATTCTCGATCGCGTGCCGCTGCTACTCGTCTATACGCCGTCTGAATCCGAATGGGTCGAGGCGCAGGTGATACATACTGAGCCGTTGACAGCCGCGTATCATCTTGAAGGATCTATCTGGGTCGCTAGAATCACGCCGCAAGACGACTATTATGTATGGACTACCGATGCCCCTCCGCTTGTCGTATCGCAAGACAAGGGTCCGGACGATATTCCAGGGATCCGCGCCAAACTATTGAGCATGTCCGGTCTTGAGTTTCTCGTTCGTGACGTACTTGATACCGGCGTCGACGTTGAGTTTTCGTTATGATTTCCGCCCTCGATGATGCCTGCCGCGCGAGCGGCTGATAAGCGGAGAGGAGTTCGTGAATGACCCGCCAAGGTTCGAAGTTTCACCGGTTACGGCGCCAAACGTGACCGACGTCCGTAGCGCCAACTGCGGACACCTTTTCGTCTGGCTTGCGGCAACAAGTCGGCGAGTAGTACATCGCGATATGAGAGTTTGCAGGCTCTCCCGGAAAGTTATCGCGGTATCGCTGGTAGCAGGCTGACCGGCGAGGCAATTGCGAGTAGGTGAGATGTCACTTGCTCGCTTTTGTTTATTAATACGAGGGAACATATGTTTTGGTTTCAAAGTTTTTGTCCCGATTTTAAAAATATTTGTCCCTATATCATATGAAAGTGTGCGAAACGTCTCCGACCGGCATTGAAGATAATGTGAGCGGAAAATTTAACGCCAGGGTGTACGGTTTCCGATCGGCACACGTCTTAAACTATATAGGCTCAAAATAAATTTCGCCAAAGTGTGCGAAACAAGTCCGGCAGGGAACATATGTGATGAGGGGCGATAATTTTCCGCGAGACTGTACGGTTTCGCAAAAAGTACCACTAAAAATAAAACGAAAAGGGAGACGATGAACAATGTTCGACATTAACGAAGTAAAGGTGAATATAGCGGAGGCTGCAGAGGGATTTCGGGCAAACTCCGATCTTCAAAATCAATTTCCAAAAGAATTCTTTATTGTGTCTTTATTAAATGGTGCCTTGGAATTTGATACCGCGACAGAGCGTTTAGTGGGTACTTGGCAGTTGATTGAAGAGTCCAATTTAACGACAGCGGGGGTTTTGAGACTAATGGATTATGAACTCGATAATATTGCCTTAGCAATTACTGAACTCGAGAAACTTCAAGCGCCGCATGGTTTTAAAAAACTTCATAGAGATTTTTGTGGCTCTACTACACGTACTATAAATGCCTTCAAGTCACTACAACTGTCAGCAGGCAGTCTAATAATGGGTTCGGATACAGAAAAAGCTGCAGAGAAAATGGAAGAAATATTTCAGGAGATTAGGAGTTCGCTTTCTGAATTTGTCCCCTTGTTGTCCGCGATAATTAGAAAAACATATAGTGTGCAATTGAAATGAGATAAACACGGGGCATCATCCTCGACGCTCTAATTTACACTAAGGAGGCGAACTATTGGACATCATCGATCGGCTATTTGATTTCTACATTATCCAGCACCGTCATTACCTACTCCAATTCCCCGGCGGCCTTTATAGGACGATTCCCGGCGGAGTTAACCCGCTTCGTCGATATCACCTCGAATACCATCTCGAAGGGAAGTCCACGGTCGGCACGTTCGCCGGCCAATACTTCACGAAGTTGATAACGTTTGACGTCGACTTTGAAGACGCACCCCTCGCGAAATGGATCACGTATAAACTCGCCGCAGTATTAGACGCCGCCGGCATTCGCACTTATCTCATCTCATTCAGCGGCAACAAAGGGTACCACCTCGATATCTGTCTCGCGGAAGCGATCGGAGTTAAAGATGCGCGGCTATTCTTCGACTTCATCGTTGCTAGTGCGGACGTGGTCGGAGTCCATGGCGGCAAGGTCGAGTATCGGCCATCCGGCTCGCAAGGCGTCAAATTACCGCTCGGCTACCATCAGAAGACGGGCGCCTATTGCGGATTTTGCACGGTTGAGGACGGCTTACGCGTTATGGGGCCGGAAGAGTCGCACGCCTATTTCCTTGCGGCAGAGAAGACGGAGGCGGCATTAGTACTGGACGCAATTGCAGGAGGCGACGGCCTTTATAGTGAGCGTGACGCGGCCGACATGGAGGAGGCGATCGGACGCCATAGGCCGCTCGAATCGTACGACCAATCGGAGAGTTATACGCTGAGTCGCGCCGCCGATCGGTACAATACCGGATTGACCGGACCTGGCCAACGCCACAAGTCGTTTCTTCTTCTCGCGCGGCTATTCAATCACAACGGAGTAGATAGGGCGGAAGCGCGGGCGGCCATATCGGAATGGTTCGCGTGGCAGGATCCGAAATATTATGACTCGAGTCCGGACTTTTGCGCGAAGGATCTCGCCGAGTGTGTGGATTACGTGTATGACCGGGATCTGACGCTGGCCGCCGAACAGAGAGACATTACGGTGACATTCTCGGAGATAGACGAAATCATGCGCAAGTGTCCGCAGAAGAGTCAGAAGGCGCTGGCGTACGCGATACTCGTTCACTCGAAACGATGGGCGACGGAACCGGGCGGTACGTTTTATATGACCTACGCGCAGATGGCGAGTGCTTCCGGCCTGGGGGAGCGGACAGCAAAGCGGCTGATAGATAGCTTGGCGGCGGCGGGCGTTATCGAGATTAAACGGCGCGACCAACGGAAGAAAGGAACGCATAAGAAGATGCCGAATGTATACCGCGTTCTTCTGCACTGCGACGAGGATAGCGGAGTATATGAAGTGACGGAGGGGGCGGACTTGGCGACCTGCATTAAACACTTCTACGGGCGCGATGAGCTGCGACGAATATTGCCACGGAGACAGTATCAATCGTTTATAGGCGCCACTGGTACTGATAACACCTCATAAACAGTCATTCCAATAACCTAAAGGTATAGAAATAACCATTTAAGTGCCATTTCGTACATCAAAACTTTGGGAGGGTTTAATATGATCCGGAAAGAAGACGCACTAAAAAAGATCCAAAATTTCCTTATTGAGAACAAGGACGTGCCGACGGCCTGGCGATCTGAGTTAGTGAAAGGGCTAACGGAGGAGCTAGAAAGCGAAGGGGTTGTGCCGGCTTTATACTATCTATGGACGATGAAGCATCCAGCACTACTGCGAAAGGGAGCAAAGCAACAGACGATAGGCGAAATCCTTGCGGACTTCATACTTAACATTGACGAGATCGCAGAACGTAAGGCGGAGTATCCCGTTCTCGGTCCGGAAAAGGCACACCGAGACGATAAGCGGAGAGAGAGGCACGTGAATTGCTCTTGCGTTTTGAGCGCGACGACGACTCCGATTATCAGCCGCCAGGCACTGTGTATGAGGACACCTTTGTCGACGGGAATCCGGTAGAGGAGCAACTATTCGGAGAACGCTGCGAAATGTCTGCGGAAGAGTTGACCGATCGACTCGAAACCATCAAGCGAAGCCCGGACGCGTTCATCGGGAAGTACGCCGACGGCACCGCTTGGAACCGCGGGACACTGGACAAACATAGGACGGCCGAAAATGTGGCGGAAGCTATTGCGCGCACTGATATTAGGAGAGTCAGAGTGTGCATGGTTTGCGGCAATGCGTTCTATTCACATAGCGCGCAGCCTGGCCGCGTCAAAGTTTGCGACATCCTGACGCATCTAAAATATATTCCAAGATCTCAATGCCAAGTTACCCGCGACAGGGCACTCGCAATACTCCGAAAGAAGAAGAACAAGAAGTCAGCGTAATCGAACCTTTTTCCAATACTATATAGACGGGTAAACCGTCAATAGGGCATTTTTATTTGCGCTTGAAGTAGCAAAAAGAGAATAAAAGGGAGGTTTGTATCGTGAACGCTGGTACTGTGAAAGCAATCCGATTATCACAAAATATGAGTCAACAGGATTTCGCCGACGCGCTACGTGTTTCGAGGCAGTGTATCACGGCCGTGGAGTGTGGTTATCGTGCAGTTTCCTCGAATCTGCGAATCCGAATCGCTCAGACGTTCGGCACTGGTCCGGATATTGTCGAGGCGATCGAGCGTGCGAAAGAATCCGAAAAATTGGCGCTGTAACATGGCGTCTTTTATTTTTGCTCACATACTTTAGTGATTTAATGCGTTAATAAAGGAGTGTAATAATGAACGACTGTCTAAAACGAATCCAAACGTTAGCCCGCAATCACTGCGCCGCCTTTATCGGTACTGACGGCTGCCGATACGAACCCAACGGACAACCGCGCTGCCAATGGTTCCGCACGGATCCGCAGGCAGTACCGTTTATCGAATCCGGCGACATGCGATGCCTGGAATTTGAACGCTCAGTGCTTCCGATTTATCCTGCGCTAGAATCGCGTTACTTCAACCGCGAAGAGAATACGGCCACATGCGAACGCTGTTCAACGCCGATCGTTAAGACGTCAAACCGGACGAAATACTGCGGAGAGTGTCGCGAGATCAGACGAAAGCAAGGCGCAGCCGATCGGGCAAGACGGCGTTATTGGGCGGCCAAAGTCTAATGTTTTAGGACGTGAAAGACCGCGTAGTAATGCGGGTTCTCGGGCACTAAATTCACGGGGTAGGGTAACGATAGCCGAAAGCTAGTCAAATGATTAGAAAGAGGAGTTGAACGAAATGATTAGCATCGATTACGGCGCGAAGGTACCGATTAAATTCGAACGATTTCCGGCGGATGAGGTGCCCGAGTTATACGACGAGTTAATCGGGTTTGTCCATGGATGGTTAGTTATCGATACCTGGTGCAGAATGGGCGATGTTCAGCGCTGCAAGATTATCGAAAAGTTAGCGATCGAGTTCTGCAAAGAGACGTCGCCGAAACGTAATAACGGAATCGGTCAGGCTATGGTGCGCGGCGGAATAATTGATGCGATCGATATTTACGGAGGAGGCGGCACGGAATGGTTAACGACGTTGTTATCGAACGGATCGAGCCAGTCGGAAACTTCCAACGAAGAGTGATTTTGCGCAACAAGAACGGGGATACCGCCTCGATTTTGTTTGGCGATTCTATCACGGAAAAATCCATGGTATTTAGAGCGTTGATGCTGGCGCCTACTAAATTTAAACGGAGGAATGCGAAATGAGAAGCGAAGTTTGGTCGGGAATAAAAAACGAGGATATGACGGAGGTATACTCACGAATCGGGCCGAGCCTGGGTAAGTCACCGGTTGCGCCGCCGAAGCCTAACCGTAAATTGATGAAAGCCGCAAATGAGATGGGAAAAGCCATCGGCAAGGCCATCGAAGGCACACCAACAGGCGGCGAGTTTACCGGAACTATTGCGGCTCCAATTAAAGCGCGAGGCTTCGGATTCATCTCGCCTGACGACGATGATAAGGAAGTATTTTTTCACGTAAGTGATAGTCCGAATGCCGAAGGGTTAAGGCGGGGTACACGCGTCAGATTTGATTTGAAGCAAAACATCCGCAGCGGTAAGACCACTGCCGTCAATGTGAGTCCCGTATGAGACCGCTATTCCAAGCCATCATTAAAGAGATAGGGTCCTCTAAGGCTATTGCTATCAACTTTTTCGATGAAACCGGGACACACGCAGATCAGATAATTCGCGGTATTGACGGCGTAGAGGAACTCGCGATTATCGATAATGTCCTCGATGCTATGCGCCTCCACAACGTTGATACCGTCGACATCGAAACGGACAGCGAGACCCTTTTCAAGTTATTTCTGCCAGTAGCAGGCGTAAAGGTGACGCTTGTTCCTTCGAGTACGCTTAGCGGTTTATACAGGCAGTTATCGCCAGGCTCTCCGATATACCCGATACTCGAGGACATTTTCTTTGAAAAGGAAGAAGACGAGCCGACCGAAGAAATCAAAGAAATCGAAGAGAATCCGGAGCCGCGGAAGCCGTGGTACATCCGGTTTTTTCAATACATTAAAGGAGTGTTTTTGAATGATTAAATGGGAATTGAAAGAGAAGTATGACCAGCAAGACGCGCGCTTTATCGAGCTACGAAACAAACACAACGGATTAGTTAGGGAAGCCGAGCAAAAGGTCGCGGATCTCGTCGCGGAGAAACAGCGGATTCTTATCCGGGAGTTTGACGGTGAAGACGTAGCTGCGGAACGTGCTGCGATTACAACGGAAATTGAATCCGCAGAAAGGGCCGTACAGGAGGCGAAGAGTGTCCGAGATGCTGCGTTCGCGTACGCATCTGAGAAGTCGCGAGAGGGCCGCATCACCGTGTTGGACCTGACGATGGACTGGAACAACAAAGTCGTTCCGGCTATCCGAGAGAAAGAACTAAAGCCGATTGTTGAACGGATGGACGCGGCCAGGACCGAAATGTATAACGCACTCCTGGATTACTATAACCTCATTGACAAGTACGATCATCAACGCCGGGAGGTCGCAGAACTTGAACAAAGAGATTCCCACCACCTTCAGAGAATGTCATACGGCGTCCATTCGATCGAGCAAGAATACAACCTACCACTCGTATCAACATCAGATATGCGCATGATTAAGGATCGTCGTGCATTGCCAAACGGAATTGCGCGCAAACCAACCGAGAAGGGAGCGAAGTAATTTGAAACTCGATACAAGCTTCGCCAAGCTAGAGGAAATGAAGACAATGGCTGCCGGCCATCCTGAAAAAATCGCCGCTTATACGATGGCTGAGCGCCGATACAAGGAAACTGTTGCGGAATTATTCCACGAAGATTCCGGCGTTAAATTTTTAGAGCATCCGCCTGAGTCGTACGTCGCGGAACTAGAAGCCAAGGCGGAAGAAAGCGGAGATCCGGCCGACAAAGCACGAGCAGTCATCTTGCGCGATAGGCTCGATTACCATGCCGCGAAGAAGACGGCACATATCGACTGGCGTATCAGCCGTGAACGCTTGCGAAACATTCTTGTCAATGACGAAAAGGTGACGGGTGCGGACGTACAAGAGGCGTATAGGTTAGCTCGACATAACCCTAGCGCTCAGATGATGAGTCTTTATACGCAAATAAAACGGAAATATGAAGGAGGGGCTGGCGCTTAATGCGCTGGCTTCTATATTTTCTATGGGAGGGACCCTATGAGTTTATGTTTATCTCTATATCATGACAATAAATTCTTTGTGTGGGCAGACAGCCGGGTTAGCGTAGAAGTCGGCGGGAGAAATTATGCGGTTACAGATGACTACACTAAACTCCATCAGCTCGGGAACCGGGTTATCTTTATGTCCGGTATGCAAGAGATCATAGATGAAATGCTCTTGCGCTTATTTCCTGAAAGCACCTACGAAGATATTCAGCGAGAAGCTAGGGACGTCTACGACGAATTTGTTGAGGTCCATAAAGATTTACCGGGTTACACAGATTCGAAGCACGGTATTGAGTTTGGCATTTATGTACATGAGATCGAACAAGGGCAGCCTAAGTATGTTCAACTTGGCTACCGCGATAACTTTGAAATAAACGAACAAATACCACAGGAAGCAGACGTATTCGGGGTAGCTGCACATTCGGACGTGGCATTACCGCTATTTGTTGATAGGATTAACTCAAGAATGCCAGTCGAGTTAGCTGCGCAGCGTACGTTTGAGCACGTAGCAGATGAAATCGTTGGTGGCTACTTAAATATGTATGTGATTCACTCGGAGGGAGTGGCACACAGTCGTTCTATTATCCGAGACCGAAAGCCTATTAAGACATTCCAAAACTTCTCGTTGCCTCTTAAAGCGACGATGGACGGTAGTATTTACGCTAGTAAATTAACTGCCAGGACAGCAAGCATCGCTGAATCAAACTTTACGAATGGTGCGATCGTCGGCTCGTCTATCAACGTCGGTAACGGTCAGTTTACGGTTGACCCGGCGGGCAACATGTACGCAGGCAACGGGAGGTTCCGCGGCAATATCGAGGCATCGTCGTTCACAGGCGGCACGATAACCGGTGCGTTGTTACGTACCGGATCGAGCGGCCGGAGGATCGAGGTGGATGCGCAGGGGCTGCGCACGTATGACGGTAGCGGACAAAATCGTATTCGCATTAACACCGGTTCGGACGCCGGAGTCGCTTCGATTGTATTTAACGGATCAGGTGGCGGATATGCCGGCGAGATCAATTCGTATCAAAACGGTGGCCTAACGATATTTAGCGAAAACCTTATAATCGGCTCAAACAATACTTCAAATCCGATAAGCATCCAGGGCGCGGCCACCTTCGCGGGACCGGTTCGATTTAACAGCACGGTTAGCGGCATTAGCGTTAATATGTCGGACGTGTACGGCTTATCGGCAACACTATCATCGTTGCAATCGCAAATAGACTCACTGCGAAGTTCTTACAACTCGCATACACATTCCCTAACGTTGCCGACGCATAATCACGGAAATAGCTCTAACCAGAATTGGGGCGGAACTTTTCCGACGGGAGGTCCACGTTAAGATGCAGCTCCGCCGATTACTCGAATGTACGATAGACGTTACTCGACCGGTCCAGGAATTAAGCGAGATTATAAGCGCCGTTCTTTCATGTGTGCCGCCCGATAATCAGGCAGAGATACTATGACAACTCGATGACACGATAGCAGCGGCTATGGTGGATGCGGAGGCTAGCGATTTGCCAGCGAAAGAATGAAATCAGCGCAAAACATACGGCCGTCCTTCGGGGCGGCTTTATTATCTGAGGAGGATGCGAATGAAATACGATACTAACGATCAAATCCGCTCAAGCATCGCAGACTTAACGGAGCGATTACGCCAGGCACGCGTTGAACAGGGATTGCCGCCCGAAGCTAAGCCGCGGCCTGAAGTCGTAGAGATGCCGCTCTCATTGGCGCTAGTCGAACGTCTGCAGCCGTTTAGAGCAATCGCGATTAAGTATGCGGCGATTCTTGCGGCCGGACAAGTTACGCGGATTGATACGGACAAGCTCGCTGAGTACGAGGAAATGGTCCGATTACTTAGGCGTTCGGTTGGGTTTTGGTGCGGCATGCACGCGTTAGGTGCCGGGAGTGTGCTTGCCACAATGAAGCGCCTTAACACAATGATTGACGAGGGCAAGGCCGGCGAGATTAATATCAGCGACGAGATGCGCAAGCTTCATATATTTATCGGATGGATGACGAAGGACAGCGGCCTCGACCATGATCTATTTGACCAGCACGGTAAATACGATATGGACGCGCGCAAAGAAGCTAAACGCCTATTATCCGATCCGTCCGCACTGAAGGCGGAGATTGACGCAGCAAGGGCGCAGATTAAACCAGAGGAGGACGATGTGTATGAGTAAACAACGGAGAACATTGGAAGCGCAACTGACACCGCAGCAACAAAGGGCCGCTCAGCTTATCGTTAGTAACGAATGGGCCGAGTTACTAAACGAAGACGGAAAGAAACGAACGATGAAGGAGCTTGCGGATGAGATCGGAATTGCGCGGTCGACTCTATTCGAATGGAAGGCGCAGGAGGCATTCGCGGCTTACGTAAATTACCTGACCGAACGACAACTCGACGCAATGCGATCGGAAGTGTACGTCCAGCTAATGCGGGCTATTCGCGGAGGGGCTAACGGTATACCTTCCGTTAAGGCGCTCGATCTATACATGCGCAGATACGGATTATTGACGGATAGAACTGTCGTCGAGGATACGCGGGAAACGATCGAGACGAGACGTAAGACGGACGATGAGATCCGCGCTGAGATTGCCGAACTTGATGCGATGGTGAGCGGTGAACGGGCGACTATTTCGGACTAAACCTGAGGTTTCACCTACGACACGCTCCTGGTGTAAGGGTACGCTGAAAAACGGGGGTCACTGCGGATATTATTCCGTTCGGGCCTCCGTTTTTATGCGTTTGAGTGCAAATAGACGACGGATGGACGGTGGCTTGCGGTAGTGCTGGCGGCCGTAACCGTTGATATGGCGCGGTTTTTGGCGGGTAGTACGGCGTTAGACATATGGTCAAAATGTATGTTTTGTACATATGTAGGTCGCTTTAAAGCGGTGAATCAAAGACCCCAAGGGGGTACCAATTAGGCGTCAAAACAGGCGACCATAAAATCCGCGGAACAAAATTTGATCCGGGGGTCAATAGAGTCCGATTTAAAAGGCGCAGTCTAAACGGAGTAATTTCCGTCTGGACTGCGCCTTTTTGCGTTATAGAACTGCTTGTATATACGCGAATATTACCGTATAATAGAAAAACGTGAAACGCACAGTAGCGAGGGGGCACGCTATAACATCACGGATAAATTAACGGTGAGGTCCTCGTGTACCTATCGCCGATTTAACGTATATAACGCCTGTGAAGCCGCGTCAGGACTGCGTTAAGTGGTGCAAACCACTTAAAATCCTGCGGTAGGTGACTACCGTACCGGTTCGATCCCGGTCCTCGGCATTATAACTTGCGTCTGGTCATAAAGTAGGCTGGCCCCCTTGTGGGTCAGCCTATTTGTTATTCTGTGGTAATCCATCATCCTCTATGGATTAAGAAGTGTTACGGTTGATCTACCATTATTACATAGCAGGGGGAGAGGGGCCTTGAAGAGATTTCATAATGATTGGGACGATGTATTAAAAGAAGAAATGGACAAGCCGTATTTCAACGAGCTTCGGTACCGGATTGCGGAGGAATATTTAAGGTACACGGTATATCCGCCGAAGGAGGATATATTTACAGCGCTGAAGGAGACATCGTATGCTTCGACGAAAGTGGTCATTCTGGGGCAGGACCCCTATCATGGCAAGGGTCAGGCGCAGGGACTGAGCTTCTCTGTTCGGCCCGGGGTCGCAATTCCGCCATCGCTGCGAAACATTCATCAGGAGCTGGCCGAGGATGTTGGTGCCGAAATTCCCAAGCATGGATCGCTCAAGCACTGGGCAAGACAAGGAGTGCTGCTGCTTAACGCCGTATTGACCGTGCGGGAGGGACAGCCTAACTCTCATAAGGATCTGGGCTGGGAGACCTTCACCGACGCCATTATTTCGAAGCTTAACGAGCGGGAGCAGCCGGTCGTTTTCATATTGTGGGGCAGTTATGCCCAGAAAAAAGGGGCGTTTATCGACGGGAGCAGACATTGTGTGCTGAAGTCGCCTCATCCGAGTCCATTTGCTGCCCATAAAGGCTTTTTTGGCAGCCGCCCGTTCTCGAAGGCGAATGCTTTTCTGACCGAGAGAGGACTGGAGCCTGTTCGGTGGGAGCTTCCGCTTTCGCCTGAGCAAGGAGACGAATAAAACATAGAGGTGACCCATATGAAGCATTGGATTGGCCGTCATGTTGTCATTCAGCGTACAGATCATGCGATGACTACCGTTGAAGGCGTGCTCAAGGGCTGGGATACCGTTCAGGAAAAGGTCATCCTCGCTCCGGGCGATCTCGCCATACCGTTTCGCTCCATCCATCGAATCCGGCAGGCCGACTCGTCTGCAGCCTTGCATTCGATCGGTTACATCATCAGCCATAACATTCAATTTGACAATGCCATCTATTTCGGCTCATCCGTTATGATATGGAAAGGGAATCGTTTGGTAGCCGGGCATGCCATACTGACGGCGCATGATGAGCAGACGGTGACGTTATCCGACGGGCGGCGCCTGCTTAAGGATGAACATATATTCGTTGTGCGTTCATTAAGAGGACAAACGAAATAATTAAGAAGGTGTCCAAGCCTGTCGCATAGTTCGCATGCGGCCATCGGCAGTCAGACACCTTTTTTGTTTGCTTGCTTAGAGCCGTTCGATTCGGCGTGCGAGGAACAGCTCGTACAATCGGACGACGACGATTTTGATCATAATATAGATCGGAATAGCTAACAGCACACCCAGGAGGCCGAAGAAATCGCCCCCGACCAGGATAAGCACAATTGTCGTTAAGGGATGAATCTCCAGCTGGCGGCCATAGATGACCGGTGTCAGAATATTGTCCTGAATTTGCTGGGCAATGACGATCACAACCACAGACCAGAGAGCAATCGTAGGCGACTCGATAAAGCCTACAATGACGACGGGAATGGAGGCGAGAAATGCGCCTACATAAGGAATGAAATTGAGAAAAAAGGAGACGACAACCAGCAAAAGCGAATACGGCAGGCCTATGATTAAAAATCCGATATACATTAACACGCTCAGAATCAAATTCAGGATTACTTTGCCGATAATAAAATTGCTGAGTGCGTGATCGATATCGTCCAGCACCTCTTGTCCATCATTCCGGTATCTTTTGGGGATGACAGCAAGCAGTCTGGCTGGAAGCTTGTTGCCTTCCTTCAGCATGTAATACAAGAAGATCGGCACCGTGGCAATAATAATCATTACACTCGACACCAGGCTGATCAGATGGGTGATCGAATTGCTGATCCAGGTCATCATACGGTTGATGGAATCGGTGATCGTGGTGGCCAGCTCCGATTCGGTCGGGATAAACCGGGACCAGGCAGGGTTTTGCTGCAGCTGCGAGATTTGATGCTGTACATCCTGCACGAGAAAAGGCGCATGCTCGATGAAAAGATCGATCTGCTCCCGGAGCGTCGGCCATACGACCGTGATGAAGATGGCACAGATTCCCCCGAAAACAAAATAGATCATCAGCACCGCGAGCGCGCGCTTGATCTTCTGGCGTTCCAAATAATCAACGATAGGACGCAGTAAATAATAGAAGAAACCGGCGATCGCCGTAGGGAAAATGAGCATTTTAACCATGGAGACGAAAGGCCGGAACAGAAAGCTGACCTTCGAACCAAGATAAAGGATCAGGAGCAAAGCCATAATCCCGAAACATGTTCTGAAATATTTGCTTTCCAGCATGGGAAATCCTCCTCCAGATGGGTGATGGCTTAATAGTTGTAACATTTGTATTTAACCCGTTTGGAGGAGGATGAAATCGGGGCGATAGCATCAAGGCCGGATGGTGACTTGGGTTTGTACCGGAACGAGGGCTGCCAGCTGCACAACATCTTCGTTATGCATACGTATACAGCCATGGGATACGGCTTTCCCGATAGAGGATGGATCATTCGTGCCGTGTATGCCATAATGCGGCTTGGACAGCCCGAGCCAGTAGGCTCCAAAAGGGCCACCGGGATTCGGTTGTTTGTTGACAATCAGATATGTGCCCGGCGGGGTTTCCGTCGCCATTTTCCCGATCGCAACCGGGAACTCGCGCACGACCCGATCACCATCCAAGAGGTACAGCCGGAAATCGGACAGATCTACGATGATGCGGTATTGTGGCATAAGTTTCACTCCTTCCGGTATTAACCTATGATGCCGGATGCGCCTGGGAACCCAGATACAGCTAAAATAGGCAAATTACAACTTCACCAGTTGGTAGAAATTTCATCGGAGGACAGCGGGCGACCGATGGTATATTTAAGGGACAGGCAAATTTAGGCTTGAAGCAGGAAGGGGGATTGGGAATGTCTCCTGCACGCTTTTATCGAAAATATATAAAGAGCAACATGTTTACCAAAATGCTGCTGACGATCTCGCTGATCGCGGTGCTGACCATCGTGACGTTATCGATTGTGATGTACTATTTTCTGTTTCAGTCTGCGGTCAGCAGCGAGCTCGACATCCAGCGCGGGGCGGTGGAGCGGGTCGAACGCAGCGTCAACAGTAAATATGAGAATGTGCAGTCCTATGTCAACGAGCTGTACCGGAACTCCTCGCTTGGCATTGACACATCGTACTTCTTGATGAATACATTCAATGAATATATGGCCAAACGCATGAGCCGGATTGCGGACAACGTACAGGCCAACACAGACAGCGTGCTGGCTTATTTCAAGCAGAGAATCGATGATGATCCGGATATCGAGAATATTATGCTGTACAGTGCCGAGCAGCAGTATATGTATGTCTACAAGCAAGGCAGCATGACCAGGTTATATCCAGCCAATGCCACCCACTCGTACATCCCGGATGTGATGGCCATGGAGAGTCAGAGCGTGACGCTTCCGAATCTGTGGATTCGCAAATTGACCGGAGAGCCCGAAATGCCGTTATATTCGATTCGCGTGCCAATCAACGATATGAGCACCTACAAAAATCTGGGGCAACTGCTTGTGTTCTATCGCACGGATGCCATCAACTCCGTCCTGCAAGGACAAGAGGAGCCGATGAAGGGGTTTGTGATGGTGATGTCGGGGGATGGACGGGTGCTGTTTGATTCTTCCGGCAGATATTATGGCGAAAAATATATGTACGCAGACCGGCTCGTCCAATCCAAAGGAACGGTGGATCTGGGCGAGGAATCTTATGTCACAACATCCGCCCACAGTCAGGCGGGTTATACGGTAGTCGGGATTACGCCTAAACGAGAAATTTCGGAATCCCTGCAAGGTCTTAAAAATACGATTATCATCGTTGCCGCAGTGTGCATTGTGGTAGCGGTGTCGATTCCCTCGCTTGTCATTGTCAATTACTCACGCCGGACGGATAATATTATCCGGTTTATGCGCAAGGTGGAAAAAGGGGAGTTTGTTGCCCGGATGCAGGATTCCAAGGATGACCAGCTGGGCCAGATCGCGAGCAGCTTCAACGAGATGCTGGACGAATTGACGCGGTATATCGATAAGGTCTATAAAGCGGAGATCAACCAGAAGAATGCCGAGCTGGCTGCTTTGCAGGCACGAATCAATCCGCATTTTCTGTACAATACGCTGGAGGTCATCCGAATGCGGGCGCTGTCACAGGGAGCGCAGGACGTGGGCGATATGATCTACAGCCTGTCCATGCTGTTCAGAAATATCGTTCAGCACAAATCCTGCTACACGCTCAAGGATGAGTTGGAAGCGTGTCGCCTGTATCTGGAGCTGTTCCGGATCCGCTATAAGGATAAATTCATATACAAGATGCACTGTGACGAGAGCATCAAGTCTGTACAGATGATCAAAATGACGCTGCAGCCGCTCATCGAGAACTATATCGTTCATGGTTTGCGGAGCGAGCGGGACGATAATTGGCTGACGATTACGGCCGTTCAGAAGGGGGAGGCCGTGCATATTGAGATTGTAGATAACGGCCGGGGCATCGAACCCGAGGAGCTGGAGGAGATTAACAACCGGCTGCAGCTGGCCGAGACGAGCGGGGAATCGTTCGGGATTCGGAGCGTTCATGAGCGTCTGAAGCTGACTTACGGCAGCGCTTACGGCATGGACATCCAGAGCGAGCCGGATGCGGGAACGGTGGTAACCGTCAAATTGCCGATCATGAAGGAGGGGGAGGAGCGCGATGTATAAGGTTTTTATTGTAGACGATGAGCCGTTCATCATCGAGGGTCTGTACGATGTGGTGGACTGGGCTAAATACGGCATGGAGATTGTTGGCCATGCGGAGAACGGGCGGCAGGCACTGGAGAGAATGTCCGTCGTGCCGGTGGACATTCTGGTGACCGATATCTCCATGCCTGTCATGACCGGGCTTGAACTGATCGAGGAAGCGCGCAAGCTGAACGCCGAGCTGAAGGTGATCGTGCTCAGTGGATTTGACGATTTTGCATACCTGAAGGAAGGGCTTCGACTTGGCATTGAGAATTATCTGCTCAAGCCGATCAATTTGAGGGAGCTGGAGGAAACGCTGGTCAGCACAACGGACAAGATGAATAAGTCCCGCCAGGAGATGCGGCTGGATGAATACGATATTCATATTTTACGCAGTAATATTTTGTACCGCTGGATCACGGACCGGATCGAACCGAAGGAACTGGAGGAGCGGGCGGCTCTGCTCGGACTCGATCTGAACCAGCCCTATGTGATGGTGGCCATCGTCAGGGCCGAGTTTGCCCCGATTGAAAGCAGCCTGTATCAGCTGGCCGAGCAAGAGTCCGGCGTGCTCTATTTCCGGGACCATGACGGGGACCATGTCGTTATTTTTATGATGAAGGACCCTGACACCGACAAGGCCCGGGCGATTCGTCTGCTTCAGCAAGTGCGGGGGCAGTGCTTCGAGGATGAGCTGTCCATTTCGCTCGGAAGCGTGGAGAGCCTTGGCGGGCGTTATACCGACAGCTATCTTCATGCGAAGGAAGCCCAGGAGTACTATCTGGTGCTGGAGCAGCCTTCCTATGTGGACTATGTGGATGTACAGGCGAAGAAGGGAGAAGCTTCGCTCTCCTATAGCATCGACTGGCCGGAATATGCGAAAGGAATTGCCGCACGGGACAAGGAGGTGTTGTTTCAGCTCATTGACAGTGACTTTGATCGATTGCGTCATATGCCCGGCATGACACCGACGATTCTGAAGAGCATTGCGGTAGAGATGGTCATCCGGCTAAAGCTGGAATTGAATGACATCCAGTATACGGCAGCGCCTGATTTTCTGAAAAATACAGTGTCGGACATTATGGAATCCGTCTCCATCGACGCGCTCATTACCGCGGTGAAGGACGGCGTTGGCGGTCTGGTCGATTCTCTGAACCATGATGTGAAAAGCCCGGTCATCCAGCAGATCCTGCATCATATCCAGCAGCACTTTCATGAGGACTTGTCGCTGAAGGCGCTTGGCGCGGACTATCATATACACCCGGTGTACCTCGGGCATCTGTTCCATAAAGAGACGGGCGAGAGCTTTACGGAGTATATTAACCGGTACCGTATTGACAGGGCCAAGGACCTGCTGCGCCATACGCCAATGAAGGTTCAGGACATCGCCAAAAGTGTAGGCTATTGGGAAACCGGTTACTTTTACAAACAGTTCAAAAAATTTGTTGGCTTATCACCAAGAGATTTTAGAGGAATGCTCTGATTTGTAGAATCAGAGTTTTTTCTTTATTTTCACCATAATACCTTTAATTTTTCGCCTATGTGAAAATGCTTTCATCCTATAACCTTATAGGTGTAGAGACAACTGGAATCAAAAGGGAGGATAAACATGAGTAAATTGAAAAAGAAATGGCTCCTGCCGCTGACACTGCTATTGTCTGCATCCATGCTGCTGTCCGCTTGCGGAGGAAGCAAAAGCGAGAGCGCGGGGACCGGCGGGGGAACAGCCGAGAAACCGGTTGAGCTGATCTGGTACACGATCGGAGCTCCTCAGAAGGACCTTGGTATGGTCGTAGAGGAAATCAATAAATACACCGCTGAGAAAATCGGTGTTACCGTCGACATGAAGATGATCGATTTCGGTGACTACAACCAGAAGATGCAAGTGATGGCTGCTTCCGGTGAGCCAATGGACATTCTGTTCACCAGCTCCTGGGCATTCGACTATGTGCAAAACGCACGTAAAGGCGCATTCATGCAGCTGGACGAGCTGATCGAATCTCATGGACAAGGCATTAAAGAGGTGATCGATCCAGCGTTCCTGGAAGGCTCCAAAGTAGACGGACATAACTATGCGATTCCGGCAAATAAAGAGCTTCCTGCGCAAGAGGTGTGGCGCTTTAACAAAAACCTGCTGGACAAATATAACCTGGATATCTCCAACGTAAGATCCATGGAGAGTCTCGAGCCGCTGCTCAAGACGATCAAGGAGAACGAACCGAACGTCGTTCCTTTTGCCATCGGCAAAGACTTCACTCCTTTGCTTCCATTTGACTACATCATCGAGAAAATGCCGATGGCCGTGTACCTGGATGACAACGAAGAGCTGAAGGTTGTCAACTTCCTGGAAATGCCAGAAACATTGGAAACACTGAAACTGATGAACAAGTATTACAAAGCCGGCTACATCTCTCCTGAAGCCGCTACAACGACTTCGACCCAAGATTTGATGACTTCCGGCAACTGGTTCGTGGACCGTGCGGCAACCCAGCCATTCGCGGATAACCTGTGGACTCAAAGCTACGGCTACCCTGTCGTATCGACGCCTGCAGGCGATGCAACGATCTTCAACTGGTCGGTAATGGGTTCGATGCAAGCGATCTCAGCAAACTCCAAGTATCCTGAGAAGGCGATGGAATTCCTGAATCTGCTCAACACCGACGTATATCTTCGGAACCTGGTTGATTCCGGTATCGAGGATGTTCACTACAAGAAGCTGAGCGAGAACGTGGCGGAGAACCTGCCAGAAGCTAAAAACTATGATATGCCTACGTTCGCACTGGGCAACGTCATGCTGACTTATCTGAATCCGGAAGATCCGGAGAACAAGTGGGAAGAGTTCAAGAAGTTCAATGAGTCCGGCGTTCCGGCTCCGCTCCTTGGTTTCAACTTCGACCCTAGCAATGTTTCGACGGAGCTTGCTGCTGTCAACAACGTAAAAGAAGAATTCTGGTCCCCGCTTATGACAGGTACGGTTGATCCGGAAGAATTCCTGCCAAGAGCGATCGAGAAGCTGAATGCAGCAGGTCTTGACAAAATCATCGCAGAAGCACAGAGCCAAATTGACGCTTGGAAAGAAATCAAGTAATAGCAATGCCTGAGGTCAGCCTCCTTCGGGGAGGCTCACCGATTGGGTATGGACAAGGACAGGGCGGCTGAAATGGACCGCCCTTCTTTTGTTCATGGATGTACTTCACGAGGAGGGGTAAGCGTGAGAGCGATCGGACAGTTTTTTAAAAATATTATGACCAACAAAGCCATGCTGTTCATGGTTCTGCCGGGGACGATATGGTTCCTCTTATTCTCATATTTGCCCATGTTCGGGACGATCATCGCATTTAAGGAATACCGTTTCAGCCGCGACGGCTTCTGGGCGAGCATCGTAAACAGCAAATGGGTAGGTTTTGACAACTTCAAGTTTCTGTTCAGCACCAATGACGCTTATATCATTACGCGAAATACGGTGCTCTATAACTTTACGTTCATCATTCTCGGCCTGATATTTGCCGTGGCGCTTGCCATCGTGCTTTCCGAGATTGCCAACAAAAAACTGGCGAAAGTATATCAAACCGGAATGTTCTTGCCGTACTTCCTGTCATGGGTTATTGTCGGCTATTTTGTGTTTAGCTTCCTGAGCATGGACAAAGGGATGCTGAACCAGATTCTCGGATGGTTTGGGGCAGAGCCGATTCAATGGTATTCGGAAGCCAAGTATTGGCCGGTTATTCTGACATTGATCAGCTTATGGAAGGTGATCGGCTACAACAGCGTCGTATATCTGGCCGCCATAATGGGGATTGACAGATCGTTGTACGAGGCGGCGATGATCGACGGGGCGAATAAATGGCAGCAGATCAAAGCCATCACGCTTCCGATGCTGAAACCATTGATGACGATCCTTACGCTTCTTGCGATCGGTAAAATCTTCTATGCGGACTTTGGTCTCTTCTATCAAGTTCCGAGAGATTCGGGAACGCTGTATTCCGTCACGAACGTTATCGATACCTACGTGTACCGCGGTCTGAAGACAACTGGCGAGATTGGCATGAGTACCGCCGCTGGTCTGTACCAATCGGTCGTCGGCTTCATTCTGGTCATCTTCTCCAACTATATCGTTCGTAAATATGACCGGGATAATGCGCTGTTCTAATCGGTCGGTCTACCAAGAAGGAGGTATGTGATGTGTTCAAATCGAAAAGCAAGATGAAGGATTTCCATCAGCTTTCATTCGGGTGGAACATTGTGTTCAACCTGATTGCCGGTATATTTGCATTTCTGTGCGTGTTTCCGTTCCTATTTGTGACGATCATTTCTTTCACGGACGAAACGACGCTGGCTCGAAACGGCTATCAAATCTGGCCGGAACAATGGAGCCTTGAGGCCTACCGCTACGTATTCCAGACAGGCGATGCGCTGCTTCGCTCTTACGGCGTGACGATCTTCGTTACGGTTGTCGGCACACTGCTTAGCTTGTTCATTATTTCGCTGTACGCTTACGCGATTTCGAGAAAATCGTTCCGCTACCGGAATTTCTTCTCGTTTTTCGCCTTCTTCACGATGTTGTTCAACGGCGGTCTCGTGCCGACTTACATCGTGGCCACGCAGCTGCTGGGTCTGAAAGATTCGATTTGGGCCTTGATTTTGCCGCTGGCGCTTAATGCGTTCTATATTATGATCCTGCGCACGTTCTATAGCACAAGCGTACCGGATGCGATTATCGAGTCCGGCAAAATTGACGGTGCGAGTGAGTTTAAGATTTTCTACAAGCTGGTGCTGCCATTGTCGCTGCCGGGTCTGGCTACGATCGGTCTTTTCAGCACTTTGGGCTACTGGAACGATTGGTTTAATGCCTTGCTGTATATCGATGATCCGAACCTCGTTCCGCTGCAATCGATGCTGATGCGGATTGAGACGAGCATGCAGTTCATTCTGCAGAATTCCCATAATTCTTCGCTGAGCATGCAAGCTCTGCAAAGCTTGCCGCAAGACACGTCACGCATGGCGATGGTTGTGCTGGCAACGGGGCCGATCATTCTCGCTTATCCGTTCTTCCAGCGCTATTTCATCCAAGGTCTGACCATCGGTGCGGTAAAAGAATAATGGCTTAAGCTACCCGGAGGGGATAACATGACATACAAAGATGCTAGCAAACCGATTGATGAGCGGGTCGAGAATCTCTTGGGCCTGATGACACTGAAAGAAAAGATCGGACAACTCATTCAGCCGTTCGGCTGGGAGACTTACGAGGTGAAGGACGGCAAAGTCGTCTTGACCGAGCAGTTTCAGCAACAAGTAAAAGATAGCGGCGTAGGTTCCCTGTACGGGACCCTGCGCGCTGACCCATGGACCGGTGTAACGCTTGAAACCGGTCTTTCTCCGCGTGAAGGCGCAGTGGCCGTAAACGAGATTCAGCGCTTCGCCATCGAGGAGTCGAGACTGGGCATTCCGATCTTGATCGGAGAGGAATGCTCCCACGGGCACATGGCGATCGGAGCGACGGTCTTCCCTGTGCCGCTGTCCATCGGCAGCACTTGGAACGTCGATCTGTACCGCGAGATGTGCCGGGCGGTCGCGCTGGAAACGCGCAGCCAGGGCGGCGCCGTGACCTACTCGCCCGTGCTGGATGTCGTGCGCGACCCGAGATGGGGACGCACGGAGGAATGCTTCGGCGAGGATCCTTATCTGATCGGCGAGTTTGCCGTTGCGTCTGTGGAAGGGCTGCAGGGAGAGCGGCTCGACAGCGAGCATAGCGTAGCTGCGACACTGAAGCATTTTGTCGGGTATGGAAGCTCTGAGGGCGGCAGAAACGCAGGTCCTGTTCATATGGGAATGCGCGAGCTGCTGGAGGTGGATATGTATCCGTTCAAGAAGGCGGTTGAAGCCGGGGCAGCCTCCATTATGCCTGCCTACAACGAGATCGACGGTGTTCCATGTACCGTCAACAGCGAGCTGCTGGAGGACATCGTGCGTCAGGAGTGGGGCTTCGAAGGGATGGTCATCACCGATTGCGGAGCGATTGATATGGTGGCTTCCGGTCATGATACGGCTGAAGACGGCATGGATGCTGCCGTTCAGGCAATCGAGGCCGGCATTGATATGGAGATGTCGGGCGTCATGTTCGGCAAGCATTTGCTGGCTGCTGCAGCGTCCGGGCGACTGGATGAGTCGGTCATTGACCAGGCTGTGCGCCGCGTGCTGACGCTGAAGTTCAAGCTTGGCTTGTTCGAGAAGCCTTATGTCGATCCGCAGGTGGCCGAGCGTGTGATTGGCAGCAAGGAGCATAAGGAGCTGGCCAGACAGCTTGCTGCTGAAGGCATCGTTCTGCTCAAGAACGAGCACCAAACGCTGCCGCTTGCCAAGGATAACGGCATCATCGCGGTCATCGGACCCAATGCCAATCAGGGCTACAACCAGCTCGGTGATTATACCTCACCGCAGCCGCCATCCAGCGTCACGACCGTGCTCGAGGGCATTCGCGCCAAGCTGGAACATGAGCCGGACCGGGTGCTGTACGCGCCGGGCTGCCGGATCAAGGATGATTCCAGAGAAGGCTTCGATTATGCGCTGAGCTGTGCCGAGCAGGCGGACACGGTAGTGCTCGTGCTTGGCGGATCAAGCGCCCGCGATTTCGGGGAAGGGACGATTGATCTTCGCACCGGAGCCTCCAAGGTGACGGATGATGCATACAGCGACATGGACTGCGGCGAAGGAATCGACCGGATGACACTTCAGCTCTCCGGCGTTCAGCTTGAGCTGGCTCAGGAAATTCACAAGCTGGGCAAGCGGCTGGTGGTTGTCTATATCAATGGCCGTCCAGTGGCGGAGCCGTGGATTGATGAGCATGCAGATGCGATTCTGGAAGCGTGGTATCCGGGGCAAGAGGGCGGACATGCCGTTGCCGACATTGTGTTCGGCGATGTCAATCCGTCCGGCAGGCTGACGATTTCGGTGCCGAAGCATGTCGGGCAGCTGCCGGTGTATTATAACGGCAAAAGATCCCGGGGCAAACGGTACTTGGAAGAAAATTCAGAGCCGCGCTATCCGTTTGGATACGGGCTTAGCTATACGCAATTCACCTACAGTGATATTCGTATTTCGGATGAAGTGATCGGAGTAAACGGTTCCGCGGTGGTTTCCGTTCAGGTGGAGAACAGTGGCGACCGGGAAGGGGCCGAGGTTGTTCAGCTCTACGTCAGCGACGTGAAGAGCCGGTATACCCGTCCGGCCAAGGAGCTGAAAGGCTTCCGCAAAATCCGGCTGCAGCCGGGCGAAAAGCAGATTGTTGAATTTCACATCGGAGCAGAGCAGCTCCAGTATGTCGGACAGAACTACAAGCAGGTAGTGGAACCCGGGTTATTCCGCATTATGATTGGCGGCAATGTCCAGGAGACGCTCAGTGTGGATCTGACGGTGAAGGAGGATTAAGCGATGGAACGGATGAGAAGGTGGATTCGCGAGCTGTCAGAGCACCAGTGGCTGGAGGTGATCGAGCTCAAGGAGTGGGACATCACCCGCACCGTTTACATGGTGCCCGGTGTTTACGAAGGATACGAGCCTTATCCGGAAGGACTGGATTTCGAACGCTTTCCGAGCAAGCAGGGAACGACGTATTTCTTCCGGCGCAGCCTGAGCATTCCGGAAACCTGGGAAGGGTCCTCCATCGGGTTCATCTTCCAGTCCGGAGGGGAGGGGCTGCTGCGCATTAACGGCGCTTCCTACCACGGATTGGATCGCAATCATACGTATGTGACGCTGGATCCGCAGCAGGTCGGCATGAAGATGGAGCTGGAGATTGAGCTGTTCGATCCGATTCCGGAGCCAGTGGATCCACTCAACCAGCAGGCGGTCATTCAACCGCCGATTACGAAGGTGAACAGCCTGCTTGTCCAAGCGAATCCGCAGGTGCAAAGCCTGATGTATACAGTCACGATCATTCGAGATTCGCTGCTCCTGCTGCCGGAAGCGGATATGCGCCGCATCCGGCTTAAAGAAGCGCTCTATCGGTCGATGGATGCCTATGTGGATCTGGATGAGCAGGATATCAGAGACGGTCAGGCGGTAGCGGCCATCGAGGAGCAATTGAAGCAGCAGGTTGCAGAGATCGGCGGCAACAGCGAAGGCGTAGAGCATATGGTCGGACAGTCCCATATCGATATCGCGTGGCTGTGGCCGGTCCGGGAGACGGTGCGGAAGACTAGCCGAACGTTCTCCACCGTGGATGCGCTTATGCGCGAGTATCCGGAATATAAGTTTGCGCAGAGCCAGCCGCTCCTGTACCAGTTTCTGAAGGATCATGATCCGGAGCTGTACGAACGGGTGAAGGCACGGATCAAGGAAGGACGCTGGGAACTGGTGGGCGGCATGTGGGTCGAGCCGGACCTGAACATGCCGAGCGGCGAGTCGTTAATGCGTCAGATGCTGTACGGGCAGCGCTTCTATCAGCAGGAATTCGGCCTGACCTCGTACATCGAGTGGCTGCCGGATACGTTCGGATACTGTGCGTCGCTGCCTCAGATTTTGCAGCATGGCGGCATTCGTTATTTCATGACCACAAAGCTTGGCTGGAATGATACCAACACCTTCCCATATGATCTGTTCCACTGGGTCGGGATCGACGGCACGCCGATGCTGTCCTACTGCAACCACGGCGTGAATGAGAACACGCTGCCGAAGGATGTGCACGATCATTGGCAATCCTTCCGTCAGAAGGCTGTGCATCCGGAGCAGATGCTGCTGTACGGGCATGGAGATGGCGGAGGCGGCGTTACGCGAGAAATGCTGGAATATGTGAACCGGGCGGAGCTGATGGTCGGCCAGCCAGCAAGCAAATACAGCACAGCCGCTGAATTCTTCGGCAGCATTGAGCAGAAGGCGCCGAAGCTGCCAAAGTGGCACGGCGATCTGTATCTTGAGCTGCATCGCGGAACGTATACCACCCATGCGCGGAACAAGCGGCATAATCGCAAAGCCGAAATTCTGTACCGCGAGGCCGAGCTGTGGAACGCGCTTGCCTTCCCGGCCATGGCTGACGAGGCGAAAGAGCGCGTGGTCCATGAGCTGCACGAGGGCTGGAAGCTGATCCTGCTCAACCAGTTCCACGACATCATTCCGGGCTCGGCCATTACTGAATCGTATGTTACCTCCGAGAAGGAGTATGCGGAAGTGTTCCATAAAGGACGCGCAAGCCTGCAGCAGGGTCTCCAGGTGTTAACCGATCAGGTGGACACGGACGGGGACGGCATTCCGTATGTGGTGTTTAACAGCCTCGGCTGGGTCCGGGACGGGATGGTGTTCATCGAATTGGGTACCGAGCACGCCGGGCTTGTCCCGTATGACGAGCATGGCACGCGTCTGCGCTATGATGTGCTTGCTGGAGAAGAAGGGGAAGCGCATCAGGCAAGAAGCGGCCTGTATGTATATATGACCGGCATTCCGGCGTTGGGGTACGCCACCATCTGGCTGCGACCGGATGCAGGAAATGCAGGGGAAGCGCAGAAGGATACAATGGGGCTGGAGGACACATGGGAGACGCCTTACTACAAGGTGCGCTTCAATGAACGCGGTGAAATGATCAGCCTGTGGGATAAAGAGGCTTGCCGGGAAGTGATTCAGACGGGCGAGGCGGCAAACCGCTTCCAGTTCTTCCATGACCGTCCGACGCTGTGGGATGCATGGGACATCGATCCTCGTTATGAGGAGCAGCCTGCCGGCGAAGCTGAGCTGATGGAGAAGAAGCTTGTTCACTGTGGAGAAATGATGGATGTGCTTCGATTCCGCTGGAAGCTTCATCGCTCGGAGATCGAACAGGACGTGATCTTCTATCATCATGACCGGCGAATCGATTTCAAAACGCATGTCAGCTGGAACGAATCCCATAAGCTGCTTAAAGTGGCTTTCCCGGTTGAGGTCGTTGCAGATAAGGCAACGTATGAAATTCCGTTTGGCACCATCGAACGGCCGACGCACCGCAACACAAGCTGGGAGCAGGCGCAATACGAGGTGTGCGGCCACCGCTTCGCGGATGTGTCGGAGCACGGATACGGCGTCAGCCTGCTCAATGACTGCAAATACGGCTACGACATTCAGGGAAGCACGATTCGCCTGTCCCTGCTGCGTGCGCCGAAGTGGCCGGATATCACGGCGGATCTGGGCGAGCATGACTTCACCTACTCGCTGTATCCGCACATCGGCGATTGGCGCAGCAGCGAGACACTCCGCCGGGCAGCGGAGCTGAATCAGGAACTGCCGTGCGTCAAGGCAAGTCCGAAGCAGGGAAGCCTGCCGTCCAGCCAGTCGCTCATTGGGCTGGATAGCCGCTATGTCATTCTGGATACGGTGAAGCCGGCCGAGGACGGTTCCGGTTTCATCCTGCGGCTGTATGAATCTGCCGGCGGCAGGGAAGACGTGAGGCTGACATGGCCGCTTCCGTATCATACGGCGAGCCTGTCCAATGCGCTGGAGGAAGAGCTGGAACGCATCGAGGCCCAGGACGGCGCGCTTGTGTTGTCCTTCAAACCGTACGAGATCAAGACCATCAAATTCAACATCCAATAACATTAACAGTCAAAGGAGCCTATACATCATGGAACAATTCAGACTCCCCCAAATACCGATGCCTAAGCTTGAGCTGCCGCAATCGATTCAGGACGTGCTGCAGGAGGCCGACGAGAAGCTTGCGCATCGCCCGAAGCTGCTGAAGCTGTTCAAGAACACATTTCCGAATACGCTGGAGACGACAACCAAGCTCTTGGATGACGGTACGACATTTGTCATTACCGGTGACATTCCGGCGATGTGGCTGCGGGATTCCGTGGAGCAGGTCGTTCATTACATTCCGTTCGCGAAGAATGACCTTGCCCTTCAGCGCATTCTGAGCGGCTTGATCAAGCGTCACTTCCAGTACATCCTGATTGACCCTTATGCGAATGCATTCAATGAGTCGGCGAATGACTGGCACTGGAATACAACGGATGAGACAGATATGTCGCCTTGGGTATGGGAACGGAAATTCGAGATCGATTCCCTCTGCTTCTCGGTGCGTCTGGCCTATCTGTATTGGAAGGAAACTGGCCTGACGGACGTATTTGACGCCAATTTCAAAAAAACGCTGCTGACGATTGTCGAGCTGTTCAAAACCGAGCAGCATCATTTCGAGAAATCGCCGTACCGCTTCACGCGCAACAACGGCATTCCGACCGATTCCCTGCGCAACAAAGGCCTTGGCATGCCGGTCAATTATACGGGTATGATCTGGTCCGGCTTCCGCTCCAGCGATGACGCTTGCGATTTCCATTACAACATTCCGGGCAATATGTTCGCGGTGGTAGCGCTGCGCCAAATGCAGGAATTCGCTGAGTGGATCTTCCGCGACATGAAGCTGCTCGCTGAATTGAAGGAGCTGGAAGCAGAGGTTGATCATGGCATCCAGCTGTACGGCATCTATCGCCATCCGGAGTTCGGCCCGATCTACGCTTATGAGACTGACGGCTATGGCAACTACTGCTTGATGGACGATGCAGGTACGCCTGGCTTGATGTCGATTCCTTACCTTGGTTATGTATCGGCCGATGATCCGATTTACCAGAATACAAGACGCTTTGCCCTGAGCAAAGAGAATCCGTTCTACTATGAGGGCAAAGTGGCCAAAGGAATCGGCAGCCCGCACACGCCGCCGAACTACATTTGGCATATGGCGCTGTCGATGCAGGGCATCACCGCAGAGACGCCGGAAGAGAAGCTGCAGATGATTGATATGCTGGAGGCCACGGATGCGGATACCGGCTTTATGCATGAAGGCTTCCATGCGGACAATCCGCATGAGTTTACGAGAAAGTGGTTCGCTTGGTCGAACAGTCTCTTCTCACAGCTTGTGTATCAGGCGATGAAGGCAGGGATTCTGTAATGAGCAGGCTCATTGCGTTATATGATCCGTCGTTTCCGGCAGCTTCGGCTGCCGGCCTGCCGGGTTCGGCAGAGGGATTGGCAGCGTTTGACGTTGTATGCAGCGCCGCGGAGCTTGCCGACGTGCTTGCGAAGGAAACCGGCAGCGGCGCGAGCTTCGTCAATCTGCATGCACCGTATTTTCCGAAGGCAGCTTGGCTTCAGATTCTCGGCTTCCTTCGCGAGGGTGGCGGCCTTGTCAGCATCGGCGGAGCGCCGTTCAAACGTCCGGTCCGCTTCGAGGACGGCGAATGGATCGCCGAGCACGAGCAGACCGCGTACCATCAGCAGCTTCACATCCATGAAGCGCTGCCTGTTGACAGCGGACGCGTCAGCGGTCTGAAGAGCAGCGAAGACATTCCGCTGATGAGCGCAAGCAGCGGCCTGCTGGACGTGAGCGACACCTGGAATCTTGTGCCGCATGTAACCAAGAGCAGCGATCTCCCACATCAGATGGGTTCGGCGGGTCCGATGGACACCCGCATCTATCCGCTGCTTACCGGCACGACAGATTCGGGGCGCGAAGTATCAGCGCCGGCGGTGCTGTGGGAGCATGTCGGCGGCCCATATGTCGGCGCCCGCTGGCTGTTCGTCAATCAGCCGCTCTCATCTTCCTTCTGGCAAGGAGGAGGGTCAGAGGAGGTTCGCCGCTGGGCGGAATTTTGTGCGCTCGGCGTGACTGAGCTGTGGATCAAGCCGAATTATGCTTCCTATGAAGCTGGCGAGCGCCCGGTGTTGACCTTGCAGGCTCAGCGGCTGGGCAAGGCGCTTTCAGCGCATGAGAAACAGACATGGACATTTCATATTCGGGTTGAATTGGCCGAAGATTCGGCTCTAGTCTGGGAGCATCATCTATCGGTGGATGTTACAGGTCAGTTCCATGTGCAGCGCATGGCTGTGCCGGTGGAGGTGCGGCCAGGGGCGTATCGCGTCATGTGCGAAGCGAAAGGCCCCGGCGGTGAAGTTCGCCGGTTGCGTCAAGGCTTCTGGGGAGCGGATGCGCAGCTGCTGGAGCAGGGCACACCGATCAGCGCCGGCCGGGATTATTTCATGAAGGACGGGCGCCCGCTGCCCGTCGTGGGCATGACCTATATGACGTCCGATGTGGCGCGCAAGTTTCTGTTCCTCCCGAATACGGATGTGTGGGATCGGGATATGGCCCAGATGCGTCAAGCAGGCATCAACTGGATTCGGACAGGCATATGGACCGCTTATCGCAACATCATGCAGGTGGACGGCCATGCGTCGGAAGAGGTGCTGCGCTCCATTGACGCCTTCTTGATGACGGCGAAGAAGCATGACCTGCAGGTCACCTTCACCTTCTTCTCCTTTACGCCCGAGACGTGGGAAGGCGAGAACCCGTATCTTGATCCGAGAAGCGTGGAGGCGCAGAAGCGGTTTATTCGCTCGATCATCATGCGCCATAAAAACACGAAAAACGTCGACTGGGATCTGATCAACGAACCATCGATGTTCGACCCGCCGCGGATATTCTCGGATGGGCCTCGTTCCTCGCGGGACCGGTTCGAGCGGTCGGCCTATGCCGAGTGGCTGAAGCAGCGCCATGGCCGCATTGAACGGCTGCAGGAGCGGTGGAATATGACAGCGGAACAGCTGCCTTCCTTCGAAGCGGCAGTGCCGCCGGAGCCGGAGCAAATCAACTTCGATGTCCAGGATATGCATCAGGGCAAAAAAGGACTGCAGTGGCTCGATTATGTGCTGTTCTCGATGGAGATGCATAATCGCTGGGCGAAGGAGCTGTATGAATCGATCAAAGACGTATGTCCTGATCATCTGGTTACCGTTGGACAGGATGAGGCTTTGGGCGCGCAGCGGCCGTCCCCGTTCTTTTACGCCGAGGCGGCGGATTATACAACGGTGCATTCCTGGTGGCTCAACGATTATCTGATCTGGGACGGTATCTTCGCGAAGACGCCGGACAAGCCGAATCTGATCCAAGAGACGGGCATCATGTACGTGGAGACGCCGGACGGACGGGCGAAGCGCAGTGAAGCGGAGCTTCGCAACTTGCTGGAGCGCAAGTACGCTTATGCGTTTGCAACCGGCGGTGCTGGAGCGATCCACTGGATCTGGAATACGAATTTTTATATGGATAATGCCAATGAATCACATATCGGGGCGGTTCGCGCAGACGGAACAGAGAAGCCAGAAGCGGACGTGTCCTATGAATTCGGATCGTTCATGGAAAGCATCCGTGATCTGTTCCAAGGGCGCAAGCTGGAGGAGACCGCGGTTATTTTCCCATATTCGAATGATTTCTCTAACCGGAAGCTGGCGTTTGAGGCCACAACCAAGGCGACACGGGCGCTGGCTTATGAGCTGAACGTGCCGTTTAGAGGCGTAGGGGAGTACGATCTGAGTTCGCTGCGCCGCGATCCGGCCAAGCTGATCATTCTGCCGAGCGCTCATAATGTGGATGATAGTGCGTTTGCCGATCTGATCGACATCGTCAAGGAGACGGGAGCGACGCTGCTGCTGACAGGTCCTCTCAGTCTGGATGCTTATTGGCGTCCGGTGAGCCGCCTTGTAGGCGAGCTGGGCAACAGACAGCTGCACAATGTCAGACGTGAAGAAGCGCTTCGTATCGGTGAAGAGACGGTTCAGGTCTCCTATGGACACCGCAAAATCGCCGAGCTGTGCAAAGAAGTCCCTGCTGAAGCTGGAAACGGGATGGCGGTGCCATCGATCATTGAAGTTGCGCTCGGAAACGGCCGCTTGCTGTGGAGCCCGCTTCCGCTGGAGCTGAATGACCGGATCGATACGGTTGCGGCGGCTTACCGCTATGCGATGAAGAAGTCCGGAGCAGATCAGGGCCTGATCTGGCATAAAGGCGGCGAAGCGTCCGGCGTGTATGGCCGGAAAATTTCGTTTGAAGATGGCGCGCTGTTTGTATTCGGCTCGGAGCAAAGCTGGGATACGGAGATTGAAATCAAGGACCCCGTGTCGAACGCGGTATATTCCTTTATACTGGAAGCAGATCGTTCAGTACTGTTCGCTGTGAACAAGAGCGGAGAGCTGCTTGCGGTTTACCGCCCAGAAGAAGTAACGGTAGCGGCGGCACAAGGCTAATTAAGGAGGATAACGATGGATCAATCCAGAAAGGCGCATATCATTTCGCATACGCATTGGGACCGGGAATGGTACCTGCCGTATGAAAAACATCATGTACGGTTGATCGAGCTGATGGACAGCCTGCTGGCAACGATGGAGAAGGAACCGGAATACCGAAGCTTTTTCCTCGACGGGCAGACAATTATCATTGAGGACTACTTGCAGGTAAGGCCTGAGAAGAAGGAACAGCTGGAGCAGCTGATCCGCGACGGGCGCATCATTATCGGCCCTTGGTACATTCTGCAGGATGCTTTCCTGACCAGCAGTGAGGCGAACGTCAGAAACATGCAGATTGGCCATCAGGATGCGGAGAAGTACGGAACGGTAGCCAAAATCGGCTATTTCCCGGATACGTTCGGCCTGACCGGACAAATCCCGCAGCTGATGGTGCAATCCGGCATCGATAACGCCTTCTTCGGCCGGGGCGTGAAGCCGACCGGCTTCAATAACACCGTATCGGATGGCGGATATGAATCCTCCTTCTCCGAATTGATGTGGGAGGGCCCGGATGGCTCCAAGGTGCTGGGCATTCTGTTTGCCAACTGGTACAGCAACGGCAACGAAGTGCCGGTGGATAAGGAAGAGGCGAAGAAATTCTGGGACCGCAAGCTGGCGGATGCCGAGAAGTATGCCTCGACCCAAGAGCTGCTGTACATGAACGGCTGTGACCATCAGCCGATTCAGACCGATCTGCCGGAAGCGATCCGCACTGCTAAAGAGCTGTACCCGGATACCGAATTCATTCATTCGAATTTTGATGATTATCTGAAGGCGGTTCGCGAGAAGCTTCCGCAGGATCTGTCATCCGTCAAAGGCGAGCTGCGCAGCCAGCGCACTGATGGCTGGGGCACACTGGTTAACACCGCCTCGGCTCGCGTTTATTTGAAACAGATGAACCAGCGCGGACAGACGCTGCTGGAGAAAGTGGCCGAGCCGCTGGCCTCCTACGCGAGCCTCCTTGGCCGGGAATACCCGCATCATCTGTTTACGTATGCATGGAAGACGCTGATGCAGAACCATCCGCATGACAGCATCTGCGGCTGCAGCGTGGATGAGGTGCACCGCGAGATGGTCACCCGTTTCGAGAAGAGCGCCCATGTGGCCGAGAACATCGTGGACGATAGCGTACGTGTCATTGCAGACGCAGTGAATACAACGGCATTTGCCCAGTATGGGGAAGACCCATTGCCGCTGGTGGTGTTCAACACGACCGGATGGAGCCGCAGCGGTACGGTCAGCGTTGAGCTGGACGCAGAGCGTCTCTATTTCCGGGATGGCTTCTCCATTAAGGAGACAAGCCGCCGGATGAAGGATGTTGATCTATCCGGCCGCGTGCTTGTGGACGCACAGGGACAAGCCATTCCATGCACCGTCGAGGATCTCGGCCAGCAGTTCGGCTATGATCTGCCGGATGATAAATTCCGTCAGCCTTATATGTGCAGACGGGTTCGGTTGACATTTGAAGCAACCGATATTCCGGCGATGGGGCTGTCCGCCTATGCCTGGGTGAAGAGCGACCGGAAGCCTGCGGTGACAGGCACGCTATTCAGCGGTGTCCGGGTGCTGGAGAATGAGCTGCTTAAAGTGGATATTGCCGAAGACGGATCCTTTACGCTGACGGATAAGAAGAGCGGACAAGTATACCGCGACCTCGGCATCTATGAGGATACAGGGGATATCGGAAACGAGTACATGTACAAGCAGCCGGATGGCGAGCAGCCGTTGACCACGAAAGGGCTGGCGGCGACGTTCCGGGTGCTGGAGGATACGCCGTACCGGGCTTCCGTCGAAATCGTCCATAACTGGTCGATTCCGGCCTCTGCAGAGGCCAAGCTGGATGAGGAGCAGCGCGAGCTGGTGTACTATCCGTACCGCAAGTCGCAGCGTTCGGCAGAGCTGGTGCCGATGACCATCCGCACCGTGCTCAGCTTGAACCGCAGCGGCAAAGGTGTAGAGATTGAGACAACGCTGGATAATCGCGCGAAGGATCATCGTGTTCGTGCATTGTTCCCGACGGATCTGGACGCATCTTTCCATTTCGTTGACTCCATGTTCGAGGTGGCGAAGCGGAACAACGTGCCGGCCAAAGAGTGGGAAAATCCGAGCAACACGGCGCATCAGCAAGCCTTCGTGGATGTTGCTTCCGAAGGCGCGGGGCTGACCGTAGCCAACCTCGGCTTGAACGAATACGAGGTGCTGCGCGACGGCCGCAACACGATTGCCGTCACGCTGCTTCGCGCTGTGGGCGAGCTGGGCGATTGGGGGTACTTCCCGACGCCGGAAGCCCAGTGTCTGGGTGAATACACCGTGCGTATGGAAGTGATCCCGCATCAGGGCAGCGGCATCGGGGATGGAGCCTATGCCGAGGCGTACCAGTTCCAGGTGCCTTGGACAGCTGTTCAGACGGGCGTGCAGGAGGGCACGATTGCGCCTGTGTTCACACCGTTTGAATGGAATGAAGGTTCGCTGGCGTTCTCCTCGCTGAAGGTGAATGCGAAGACAGGCGACCTGATGCTGCGCTGGTACAATCTTGCGGGGAATGATGCCGAACTCAACCTGAGCACTGCGCTGCCTGCCACCGGAGCTTATAAGAGCGACATTCTGGAAACGGAAGGCGCGCGTCTGGAGCTGGCCGAGGGAGGCAACCTGAGTCTTGCGGTCAAGCCTTATGAGATCGTAACGCTCGGTGTGAGAGCTGCACGCTAAAGCAAGCCGCTCATGAACATGAACAAGCGCTTAGCGTTTAACTTGAAACATTGAATTGAACTAAAACAGCGAGCCGTCTCGGCCAACAGGCCTGGGCAGCTCGCTGTTTTTATGACCGGAAAGCAGCAGAAAGCTTGAGCAAGAGCGTGTTATTCCTCGGCGTCTATCGGTTTCTTCTCATAGGCAATAAGTGTGATGTCCCGGCCGGTAATTTGGGCGATGGTGGCCTCGGCATCCTGAATCGCCTTCAAGGTGCTGTCCTCCTCGTTCAGGGCTGCGATGGTATACTCATTCGTGCGAATTTCCATGTGGACGGCTCCTTTGTGGTAAAATTCAAGTCATACAAGGCTTCATGCTAGTTAAGTTTTCCTGTACAATGAACAAACATACGACCATATACGGATGAAAGGGGATGTTGTAACGATGATTCGGTTTCAAGGACTGCATCATGTCAGTCTGGCGGTGCGGGATCTGAAGCGGGCCAAAGTCTTTTACTCCGAAGTGCTGAAATTTCCGGAGCTGCCGCGTCCACCGTTTAATTCCAAAGGGGTGTGGTATGCGGTTGGTGATCAACAGCTGCATTTGCTCGAGCATCCGGAAGGCGATACGCTCCGTGATCGAGGTATTGATACGACGGACGGGCATTTTTCGATCTGGGTGGCTAGTTTCAGTGAGACGAAGGCATATCTGGATCAGACAGGCATTTCTTATGAGGCCAGGGCGGACAGCGTAGCCGGATTTGCCCAAATCTTTCTGCTTGATCCGGACCGCAACATTATTGAATTCGCAGCGCCATATGGGTCATAAAACGGGACGGCAACAGTCCATGCGGAGCAAGATGCACCGCCCGTAAGCACAACCTATCCAAAAAGCCGAACACGAAGCGGGGCTGATCCCCGATTGACGTGCTCGGCTTTTTTAGATTTTATACCGGAAATGCTTTCGGGCATCGACTTGAAGCCGTCCCCGCCAAGAATGGAGGGGAGTCACATCAAGCAGAGCGGCTTTGCCGGAAGCAAATGGAGAAGAAATTAAACGCACAAACGCACAAGTCTTCAGATGCGGTCCAGGAAGGATTGGATAAACGGAATCGCTGCCCCGACAGGAACTCCATTTTCCGGTGAACGGCTGAGATGAATAAAGGGCTCATGGCTCGGAAATGCCGTTTTTTCATGTACCTTTTCATGAAGAATGTGAAGATCCTGTTCTTCCAGATAAGGGGAAATATGTCCTCCGATAATGAACTCCCGGTTAATGACAAGGTGAATGTTGTTGATGGACAATGCCAGCATATCCAGAAACCGGTCCCACCTCGCCATAAACGGAGCCGCACCGGAGCGCAGCTGGGCAAAGAAATGATCGAGCGTCTCGCCTTCCTCCAGAAGTGCGCTGACAGAGCAATAGGTTTCCATGCAGCCATTCTTGCCGCAATAGCAGGAGGGCCCGTTGCGATCGATGGTCATATGCTCCACGGTACCGCTATGTCCTTCTTTTCCCATCTCAATCTGATTGTTGATGATGATGGCTCCGCCGAGGTGTCGCCCGATCGACAGGTAGACGGCATCGCCGATATCATTCCTCACCCACAGCTCGGTGGTCGCCGCACATTTGGCATCATGCACAAACCTGCAAGGATACTTGAGATATTGAGAGAATGCCGTAATTTCAAGCCCTGTAAAGTTCAGTATTTTGCCATACGTAATCTTACGCCCATCCACCGACGTCAAGGCTTGTACCGCAAGCCCGATCCCCAGCACCTGCTCATCCGTTACCGCCAGCGAAGCAATGAAATCCTGGACGATCCGGCTCAGCGCTTGGTAGTAGCTGTCGGCATTGACATAAGGAAGCGGGACATCCGTCTTCTGAATAACGGTGCCAAGCAAGTCGACGGCAAGCATGCGCACCGTCTCCTTCTGAATCTCGACCCCGATGGCAACCCGGGCCTGCGGACATATCGCATAGGCGGTTGCACGCCGGCCTACAGAGGATTCAAACTGTCCGCTCTTCGCAATCAGCTGCTCTTCTTCGAGACGGACCAGATTCTGGGATACGGTGGGCAAGCTCAAGCGAAGCTGACTGGCTATTTCTTGCTTGGACAGCTTTCCCTGCTGATAGATGAGATGGTAAATCGAGGAATAGTTATTTTTTTTAATGTCTTGAAACGTGATGCTCTGATCCATGATCATACCCCGTTATATAAAGTTGTTTTGTAAAATGGATTGGCCTAATTTCAGTTTCAATATAGCATACCCAAGAAAATAAAGAAACTTTGGCAAGAAGGATTATGCCAAATTTGATCTTTTTAGGTGTTGACGAATGCGGTTTCACGTTTTATATTATAAATGAATTTTATAAAATAATTTTACAAAATTAATTTAGAGAATGGAGAGAAAACATATATGGGAATTATTGAGAAAATGCGCTTGGACGGCAAGAAGATCTTTGTTACAGGTGGTGCAAGGGGAATTGGTAAAAGTGTTGCAATCGCTTTCGCTGAAGCAGGAGCGGATCTGGCCATCGTGGACCTGGATATTGCTGAAGCGGAGAAGACTGCTGCAGAGCTTGAGCAGAACCATGGGATTAAAGCGATTGCGATCCAGACGGATGTAACGAAACCGGAAGATGTCGAGGCCATGATCGAGAAGATTCTGCATGTGTTTGGACGTCTGGATGTTGCCTTCTGCAATGCGGGGATATGCTTGAATATTCCGGCTGAAGAGATGACCTATGAGCAGTGGAAAAAAGTGATTGACATCAATCTGACCGGCGTATTCCTGACGGCGCAGGCGGCAGGCAAAGTAATGCTGAAGCAAGGCGGCGGCTCCATTATCAATACAGCCTCCATGTCCGGACATATCGTCAATGTTCCGCAGCCGCAGTGCTCGTACAACGCCTCCAAAGCCGGAGTTATCCAGTTGACGAAATCGCTGGCTGTTGAATGGGCCACCCGTAATGTGCGTGTGAATTGCATTAGCCCCGGTTATATCGGTACCGAGCTTACGCTGAATTCGCCCAGCCTGAAGCCGCTCATTGCGCAGTGGAACGAGATGGCCCCGCTCGGACGGATGGGAAGACCGGAAGAATTGCAATCGATCTGCGTGTATCTTGCGGGCGATACCAGCAGTTTTACAACAGGAGCCGACTTTGTGGTGGATGGAGCGTTTACTTGCATTTAACCGCGCAGCAACCGACGTTGTGCACATAAACAGGAGGACAACTCGATGAATTATTTACTTGGAACAGATATTGGCACGTCCGGCACCAAGACCATTCTGATGGATGTGGAGGGCAATCTCATCGCTCAGGATCTTCAGGAGTATGATGTGTTGACACCTAAACCGCTGTGGGCCGAGCAGTGGCCGGATGTTTGGCTCCAGGCAGCCAAAGCCTCGATTAAAAACACCGTTAGAAAATCACGCATCCCGCCAGAACACATTCGCGGCATCGCCATCAGCGGCCTGTACGGCGGCTCGGGCATTCCGCTGGATGAGAACATGGAGCCGGTGAGACCGTGCATGATCTGGATGGACCGGAGAGCTGAAAAGGAAGCGCAGTGGGTTCTTGACCATATCGGCGAGGAGAAGCTGCGCCGGATTACGCATAATGGAGCCGATCCTTACTATGGCTTTACCAAGATGCTGTGGATGAAAAACAATGAGCCTGATCATTGGAACAAAACGAAGCTGTTCTTGCCTCCGAATGATTATGTCATCTACAAACTGACCGGAGAGGTCGCCATCGATTATTCATCGGCTGGCAATATTGGCGGCATCTTTGATATGAATACGAGAACCTGGTCGTCCGAGATGATGGAGGCGATGGGCATTCCGCGGTCGATGATGCCGGACAGACTGGTGGAATCGACTGACGTGGTAGGCGGCTTGACGAAGGAAGCGGCAGCCGAATTGGGGCTGGCTCCAGGCATGCCGGTAGTCGCCAGCGGGATTGACTGCGGCGCAGCCAACATTGGGCTGGGCGTGTTCGAATCCGGCGTCTACGCGGCGGCCATCGGGACATCGATGTGCGCGGCGCTGATCTCCGACAAGCCGGTGAAGGGCAAGGACCTGATCGCCTGGCCTTATCTGTACGATGCGAAGCGTCTCTCTTATTATTTTGCAGGGGGAGCGACTGCCGGGGCGATTGTGAAATGGTTCCGCCAAACGATGTGCCAATTTGAGCTGGAAGCTGAACAGGCAGGCGGAAAAAAAGCGTACGACGTGCTGAATGAGCAGGCCGCTGCCATTAAGGCAGGAAGTGAAGGGCTGATTGTGCTCCCTTATTTTATGGGAGAGCGAAGTCCAATCTGGGATTCGGATGCCAAGGGAACGATTGTCGGGCTGTCGCTGGCCCATACGAAAGCGCATATCTACAGAGCCTTCATGGAAGCGGTTGCCTACTCCTTGCGCGATGCGATGGAAGCGACTGCGGAAGATCTGGGCGAGTATATTCTACTTGCTGGCGGGGTCACGAAATCGAGGCTGTGGAGACAGATTTTTGCCGATGTGACGGGTTATCCGATTGTATGTCCCGTGCACGATGTGGAGGCGAATATGGGGGATGTGATGCTGGCCGGTATCGGCACAGGGCTGCTGACCTACGAGGACGTGAAGAAGTGGCAGGTGCTGGATGAGAAGATCATGCCGGATCCGCACAATCATGATCAATACAATGAATATTACCAGGTGTATAAATCGGTTTACAATAATTTGAAGCTGGATATGAAGGCGTTGACGCGGCTGGCTTGATCGACTGATCACAGACCAATCGCTTCAGGAGGGAACCAAATTTGCTGGAAAAGGATATGTGAGCAGATGAACAAATGGAAGAAAAGAATCGGTTATGGTGTTGGTGATTTGGGCTGCAACCTTGTATTTAGCACTATGGCGTCTTATTTGATGTTTTTTTATACCGATGTGTTTGGCATTACTGCAGCCGCCGCCGGAACTTTAATGCTGGTAACCAAAATCTTTGATGCGATAACGGATACCGGCATGGGGCTACTGGTTGACCGGACGAAGACCAGATGGGGGCAAGGAAGGCCGTACTTTCTGATCGGCGCGCTCCCTTTTGCCGTGTTCACGGTGCTGACGTTTATCGTCCCTGATTTCAGCATGACGGGAAAAGTGATCTGGGCTTATGTGACGTATACGCTGTTATGCACGGCCTATACGGTGGTGAATATTCCGTTAAACACGATTGTGCCGCGGCTCACTTCGGATGTGCATGAGCGGAACTGGCTCGTCTCCACAAGAATGATCTGCGCATTGATTGGAACCGCTTTAGTGATGTCGATCACGATGCCGCTTGTTGAGTTTTTTGGCAAGGGAAATACCCAGCAGGGCTTCCTCATTACGATGTCGCTCTATGGTGTGATCGCGATGCTGATCTTTGTGTTCACCTTTATGAATACGGAAGAGGTTGTCCCTCCGTCCGTCAAGCGCACGAAATCGTCATTCCGTGAGGACTTTAAAGGTTTAACGGATCAGGCGTGGATCTTCTTTATCTTGAATTTTCTGTACTTTGCCTTGTTTGTTATCCGGAACACAACGGTCATCTATTATTTCACATACAATCTCGGGCGGACGGATTGGCTGACGTTTGTCGGACTGTTCGGCATTCTGTCCGGGCTGCCGATGCTGCTTGTGCTGCCTTGGCTGCAAAGAAGGATGTCGAAGAAACATGTGCTGCTGTTAAGCGCAGCCATTTATATTGTCGGTGATTTCATCATCTATTTCGGAAAAACATCACCTGTGATGCTTATTGCAGGGCTGGCGATCACCGGTCTTGGCATTTACGGGATATTCGGCACCACCTTTGCCATTCAGCCGGACGTGATCGACTATTCAGAGTATAAAAAGAAAAAGAGCATCTCTGGCATGATCGCGGCCTTCCAAGGCTTCTTCGTCAAAGGGAGCATGGGGCTTGCCAGCGCGCTGGTCGGCGCTTTCCTGAATATGGGCGGCTATGTCCCGAATATGACACAAACCGCTACCGCGTTAACGTATATTGAAATTTCGTTTATATGGGTTCCTTTGATGCTGTGCGTGCTGATCGGGATTACGACGCTCTTCTATAAGCTCGACCCGATGCGCTCGGAAATGGATGCAGAGCTTGAAGGAAGGCGCGCTGCCGTTAGCGGCCACGCGGTGAATATGTAATTGACCAAACGACAGCCCGTCTCGGCTGTCGTTTGTTGCTGTTGTGGGCCAGGACGCCGCGTTGGCGCTCCTGGCTTCTTTGTCCGAGGAACCGGAGCTTCCGTGTAATAAATTCCATATAATTCAATTAAATGAATTTATTTTACATGATGAGTACATCGGAAAAGCATTATTGTAAATTTTTTCCGATAGTATATATAAGGATTCAGTCGCATGTTCTGCCGTAATAGACTTGTCAATTTTGACTTGCGATAGAATTGTCCGCTTCAAGCAACCGCAGACGAATCAGTTTCATCTCGAAGATATGGACACCGTCAGGTGCTCAGGATTCATGTGGATTGTTGTCACTTAGACGACGCGGATGGCGAATCGTGCAAGTGCAAATCGTAGTCAGAATGATGGGCATGTGAAGAAGCTTATGTAGCAGCAGTCCAGTTTGGATATTTGGAGAGGGGGGTGGAGAGAAGGGGATTCGAACGGGAAATGAACATGTTCCAGGTGCAGAACTTAACGGCTGAAGCGAACCGTGGGAAAAGATCCATAAATCGGCAAGTATGCTGCATTCGGCATGATGTCGAACGTTCCAAACCTTCCATTTCTCGTATCGCAATTTCTGTACCGTGGAACATCAACTTCCTCCCTCCCGAACTGTTCCTTTTAGAATGCTGCATTAGGATTATCGCAGTCAGTTTCGAGATTGCGCTCTGGAAATTTGAGAGAGTTTTGGCCACTGGCGGGTACCTTCATTGCTGGTGCTCGGGTTACACTGCTCGCTCGTGTCTTCACGGGGATCTTAAGTCGAAGTAGAGCGCTATACCCTCCTTGCCAATAAATGCAATGCTAACCGGACTGTGTTTATGCTCACTGAGAGTCAGGGAGGGACTGATGAAGGGACACAATCTTGATTATTGACAGGATCATCATGTCATGGCAAGGCTGGGATGTGAAATGATGCAAGGTGAGTGATGGTGAGGGCTAGGGAAGGCAAGCTATGAACGTGAATCTATAATGAAATGGGGTGGGTCTTTCAAATGTCTCAGTCCAATATTCCTAATATTACACCTGTCATTACTGTTAGCAGAGACGATGCAATCAATCTCCTTCTGTCATCAATTGCGATGGAGGAGCTTGGGCTCAGCCATATTATTAATGCAGAGGGAGAAAAACTGCAGTATGTGCTCGGCACTTTACCGGGATTAACAGGACCTGGTGCCACGCTTAGCGATCTTCTTTTAATGAATGAAAGTGTAAGGAGCACCCTTCAGGACTTGACGAAAAAAGAATGGCTGCTGTAGAGCAAACTGGAGAGCATTCTGTCAACTCCGATCTCTGTCGGGCCGCCTGGACCAACAGGTCCTACAGGATCGACGGGAGGACTTGAACCGGGTGCTTCTTTATTCACCGTTCAGGGAACAACGGGAGCAGCAACGATCGGGGTGGGGGACAGCTTTATTTTTCAGTCAGACACACTTGATGTATCGGTATCAAGCGGGTCTGCAATTGTGCAAATTGAAAACGTGTCATCTATAACCGGGGCCACGGGAATAACAGGGGCAACCGGAGTAACTGGTGAGCCGGGAGTGACTGGAGCTACCGGAGCCACTGGGGCTACGGGTGCAACCGGAGGGACCGGGGCGACAGGCGAAGCTGGAGTGACTGGTGAGACAGGAGCGACCGGGGCAACGGGAGTAACTGGGGTGACCGGAGAGACGGGAGCGACCGGAGCCACAGGAGAAGCTGGAGTGACTGGCGAGACCGGAGCGACCGGGGCTACAGGAGAAGCAGGAGTGACTGGCGAAACAGGAGCGACCGGGGCTACAGGAGAAGCAGGGGTGACTGGTGAGACAGGAGCGACCGGTGCCACGGGAGCAACTGGGGTGACCGGAGAAACGGGAGCGACCGGAGCCACAGGAGAAGCTGGAGTGACTGGCGAGACCGGAGCGACTGGGGCCACAGGCGAACCTGGAGTGACTGGCGAGACCGGAGCGACCGGAGCCACAGGCGAACCTGGAGTGACTGGTGAGACCGGAGCGACTGGGGCCACAGGAGAAGCTGGGGCGACTGGTGAAACGGGAGCGACTGGGGCAACTGGTGAAGCCGGGGTGACTGGCGAAACAGGAGCCATCGGAGCCACAGGAGAAGCTGGAGTGACTGGCGAGACAGGAGCGACCGGGGCCACAGGTGAAACCGGCCCAACAGGTCCGCCAGGACCGACAGGAGCACTTGAACCGGGCGCTACTTTATTCAGTGTTCAGGGTACAACAGGAGAAGCCACCATTGGCATGGGAGAGAGTTTTATTTTTGAGTCAGAAACACTCGATGTTTCAGTAACCAGCGGCTCAGCAGTGATACAGATTGAAAATATTTCTTCGATCACCGGAGCCACCGGAACGACCGGTGCTACAGGCGAGACGGGGGTCACGGGAGTGACCGGAGCAACAGGCGCTACAGGAGCAACAGGAGCAACTGGAGTAACTGGTGCTACCGGAGCGACCGGAGCCACTGGAACGACGGGAGCGACCGGCGTGGCTGGCCCGACTGGACCAGTTTTGGGGGTTGATGGGTTCTCGGCACTAGCAAGTGCTCCGACAATAGCGGATCGACGCAGTTAACTGGCTTTACCGTCACCAGTCCTTTTTATAACAATGGCACCTTCAATCCAGCAACCGGAAACTTTACCGTGCCGACCACCGGCAGGTACTCCGTTAAAGCGACCATCAATTATGCAACGACGGCAGCTCTGACGGTATCTTTAGGGACGGGAATCAACCCGGCATTTGTGATCCGCCGGACTTCGGCTCCTGTCACGAATTTATTGAATGGGCTTTTCCCGGTATTGAATGTGAATATTGCTCTAGTCTTATCCCTACGGGCTATTCTTGGGAGCGGCACAGTGACATTAGGGGGAGATGTGGAGCTGAATGCAGGCGATGTGATCGGATTGTTTTATGAAGCAAACGGCTTGACAATTCCGCTGAATATCGGCGGTCCGACCCCGGGCATTGTGTGGTCCATGCACCGAATTGTATGATGCATTCGTGTAGTTTGTAGATCTTAATGTAATCAGGTCGACCTCCATGGGACTGGAAGCCTTTGGGGGTCGATATTTTTGATCGTGAAGGATGTCTCCTGCGATCCTGCATTGAGCTGAGCATATGTCATTTCATAGAGAATTGGAACATTTTGTCGTAGCCGCAACCAACCTATTTTGATAAATTGGAACTATATGGATCAAATGGTTGAAAGTATGGGTTGGAAGATGCGGAGGGGACTGAAGAGGATGAGGAACGAAGTTTTGTCGATACGGGATTTACGGATGAAGTTTAATCAGCGTTATGTGCTGAATGGCATTGATCTGGATGTGAGGGAAGGGGAGATGATTGGCTATATCGGGCCGAACGGAGCTGGGAAGAGTACCACAGTAAAAATATTGCTCGGCTTGACGAAGGGATATACGGGGACGGTGCGTGTCTTCGGTGAAGATATTGATGCGGGAAGTTACGAATATAAGCGCAGAATCGGCTATGTTCCGGAGGTCGCAGAGCTGTATGATCAGTTGACCGCTTCAGAATATTTGACGTTTACCGGGGAGCTGTACGGGCTGTCGGCAGATGATGCGGATTCTAAGGCTCGACAGTTGATGGAATGCTTTGAACTGGAAAAGGTCTACCATTCCAGGATCGCTACGTTCTCCAAAGGGATGCGGCAGAAGGTGCTGCTCATTTCCAGCCTGCTGCATGACCCGGATCTGTTGTTTCTGGACGAGCCGCTAAGCGGGCTTGATGCCAATAGTGTGATGGTGGTGAAGGAGATTTTGGCGCTATTGTCAGCTCAGGGAAAAACGATCTTTTACTCCTCTCATATTATGGATGTAGTAGAGAAGATCAGCAGCCGGATCATTCTGCTTGCTGATGGCCGGATTGCGGCCGATGGCACCTTTCAGGAATTGCAGCAGCAATCCTCGGAGGGGACGCTGGAGGAAGTGTTCAATCAGTTGACCGGATTCCATGAACACGCCTCCATTGCCCAGCGGTTTGTTTCGATTGTTCGGGAGGGTGATTAATATGCGGGAAGCGGATCAACAGTTTCGAATCTTGCGTCTGCTGGACCGGCTTCAACCTCTTCTAAGGACAACCGGCATCCATTATCCGACCCTGCGCCGGATCCTTCAGGTAAAATTGCTGATGGATCGGCGAAGAGTTCCCACCCTCTTGTCGAACCGAAACCGGAGCGAGGACGAGGAAGTTAATTATTTTGTGCGTTCCTTGTGGTTGTATGCTCTGCTCGGCTTGATGCTTGTTCTGTTTATGATGCTGGAAACCCAATATATGCTGCTAATGAGTCTGGTAATGGGAATCCTGATGTTCTTCATCATGATGTCTATGATTTCGGATTTCTCAGCTGTCATGCTTGATGTAAGGGACCGAAGCATTATTATGACCCGGCCGGTTGATGGCAGAACTGTCGGCATGGCAAGGGCTATACATACCGCTATCTATTTGTTGATGCTAACAGGTTCACTGGCCGCTGCTTCGCTTGTTGCGGGGCTCATCAAGCACGGCGTTCTCTTTTTTGTTATATACGTTATCGAATTGGTGTTGGTGAATCTTCTGATTCTGGTTGTGACTTCGGTGACTTATCTGCTGCTGATGAAGTATTTAAATGGAGAGAAACTGAAGGACATTATTAATTATGTGCAAATCGGGCTGACGGTTGTCCTCGCGGTTGGCTATCAGTTTGTTATCCGATCTTTTAATTTTGCGGGGATGGATATGGCTTTTGAACCGGTTTGGTGGCAGCTGTTCCTTCCGCCTGTATGGTATGCAGCTCCGTATGAATGGCTGATAGGAAGCGGAGGCAGCGCATGGCTGTACTTGTTGTCAGCGCTGGCTTTGATTGTCCCGATTATTTTATTGATGCTGTATGTTCGGTTAATGGCCTCTTTCGAGCAGCATCTCGAAAAGCTGGCGCATAGCGATGCGGGAAGGGGGCGTCCCCGTGATCGCTTTGACCGCATGCTGTCCAAATTGGTCTGCCGGACGGAAGAGGAAAGATCCTGCTTTCGATTCTCCGCCATTATGCTGCGGACGGAGCGGGAGTTTAAGCTCAAGGTTTACCCGTCACTGGGGATGGCGCTTTTCTTCCCATACCTTTTTCTCTTTTCTATGTCGAATTCAGGGTCAGCTTGGTCGGAGGTTCGGGAAAGCAGCTTTTTCTATTTCCTGTACATGATGCCGCTGATGATCATTTCGGCTGTTTTCATGCTTAAATATTCAGGGAAATCAAAAGCGTTCTGGCTGTTTGGGGCAGCGCCTTTTTCGAATCTTGATCCGCTGTACAAAGGAGCACTTAAAGCATTCGTGGTCAAAATATACCTGCCGCTCTATTTCGTGAATGCCACCGTGTTTGCATTTATATTTGGATCTCGGATTATACCGGATCTGCTCGGTATTTTACTGGTTGGAACAGCTGTTGTACCGTTGTTTGGCAAGGTCATGCTCAGTGATCCGCCATTTTCGCAATCATTCTCCATGGCCAATCAGAGCGGCGGAGGAATGGTATTTGCCGCAATGTTCGTTCTTGGAGCGGTGGTGGCGATTCATATCGCGAGCCGCATGCATGTTCTGGGCATGGCGGCCTTCATTCTCGCGCTGCTCATCATCAATGTATGGAGATGGAAGAGGACGTATAGCTCGGCTAAGCAATCTATCGAGCATTGACAACGAACGGGTGTTCTTGTATAATTGACATATAGTCAATTAACTCCATCTATTCGCTTCAAGACTTCCTCTCGTGTTTCTTTTTTGTTACAACTGCAATATTCAAAATTGAATATCCCACATATGTATTTAATTACCTGTGATTATAACTATTAAGCCCTATATAATCGTTCTAGAATTATATAGAGGATGGTGTTTTGTTTGCATCTAGAATGGCTTGGCTTTATGTTTTTTTCTTCCATTGAGGCGTTGTCCTTATATGTGTTGATTATGGCTTTGTTCAGGTTTAAAGTTATGGATTACGCCTGGCAGGCCGTTACCCTGGTTTTGTTGATTAATGTACAAAGCTTTATTCTCAGGAATGAGTTTGCCTTATCCGATCTCGTTCCGGTAATCAGCATTTTAATGTTCGTTTTTTTCTTCGCCGTTGTTGTGAAGATGCCGTTTGTATGGGCAGTGCTTGCTACAATACTCGGATACGTTATTTTCGCCGTGATACAGACAAGCATTATTGTGACGGTGTTTGGTTCGATCACAGCGATTCAAACCTCGGTCATGAATGGTTATCTGCTACAGTTAGCAAGTGCAGCTGTTCTGTTAATCATCTCATGGGTTTTAAAGAAACGAAATCTCGGATTCGCCTTTAATATGGAGGTTTTAAGGTTTAAATTTGAAGATTTCTTGGTCATGATATTTATCATCATTTTTATTGGAGCGATTACGCTTTTCCTATATCTGAATCAGACGTGGCTAACATTGCTGTTTTTCATCGTTAATGCCGGTTTTCTTCTTTTTTACGCAATACGAAAGGAGAAGGTCCATGATTGATTCATTATCATTAAAATTGGCCGAAGGACTGAAGAAACATGTTCCCGACCATAAGGCATCCATCCCCGTGCTTAAGCGCGGGTTGGATGTTATCCTGAATACGGTAGGCATCCTTGTTATGTCGCTGGGTATTTCCCTGATTACAGGGAACACCCGGGAGGTTGTAATCATTCTTCTATCGTTTGGCTTGCTCCGGCAATTGTCCGGAGGATTCCACCTTCAATCGAATGTTGGCTGTATTCTTCTTTCCTCGTTTTTATTCACTTCCTTGTCATTTCTCCAGCCTGGACAAGCAATAACTGTGGCTCTCACCTGCATAAGCATCGTTCTTGTACTTTTCTTTGCACCTTCGGGCATCACAGGCTACACACGGATTCGTCCCAAATACTATCCTGCGCTGCGGATATCATCCGCCGTTCTGGTAGCCAGTAATTTGTTTATCCTGTCGCCAGTTGTGGCTGTCAGCTTTTTTGCTCAGTCATTAACGCTTATACATCGAATAGGAGGTGAATCCAGACATGGTTAATCTCGTTCGCAGGATCAATCGTCGTCTTCTGTCATCGCTAGCATCGGTCCTTTCTTTGGTTGCTGTAGTATCCGTAAGCACGGCCAGCATTCTGTTCGTTTATAAGGGAGAAGTGCCTGAGGAACTGCTCCGGAAGGAGGAGTAGGGAATGCACCGCCATCTTACGTTTTATATCCATCGTGAAGGGGTCGTATTCGGCTCCTTCGTTTTTTTACTCATCGAATTCTATTGATTGGTAGCAAGTAACAAAGAAAAGAACCCTTGCTACGCAAGGGTTCTCGGCGATGATCTGTAGTGGGCTCGAACCACTGACCCCCACCCTGTCAAGATGGTGCTCTCCCAGCTGAGCTAACAGATCATGAATAATTTTCAAATGTATTAATTATATTAACACCCGTTTTGCCTGATGTCAATTGCTTTTCGTTATAAAAAATCGCTGTTCAGTCCAGAATAGATAAAGTATGATTTTTCCGGACAGGAGCGTGCTGAACACAGTGAAGATCAAGCGAGCAAGCCGTAGAAGCAGAACGATCAGTACTCTTGTACTATCGGCGCTACTTTGTAGCGGATGTAGCATAGCTGAAAGGACGTCCGTTGAGCTGGTTCCTCTTCATTCGCCTGCTGGGGCGGTGATGCTGGATGTGTATGATCGTTCGGTGGACAGTGAGGTATATTCTTCTCCGAAAATTGAAACCCTCGAAGAGGAAGAAACATTAAAGCCAGCAGATGACTGGGATACGCTGAAGCGCGTTCGATAATTGAGAGCTAGATTTTGATTCCCGTTGTAGATGGCAAAGGTCCAGAACCGCCTGCCTTCCAGCGCTGGCGGTTCTCCATAGTGAGGTGCTATTCTTCTTCATCCCACTTGCGGGAATATCCTTTTTTAATTGCGTAGAAGACAGGATAGATGATGGCGACCGAAATGATCACGGCCCAAAATATCGTGCTTCCCATGCTGCCGCTTTCCATGCAGGTACCCCTTTCCGATAGATGTCTGCTTACACTATACAGGAAATCGAATATTTTGTATAATATTGCGACCTGGTTTCTATATGAGACTGCGAACTTTTTACATAAAGAGGTGTTGTCCCATGGCGGCAGAGATTATTAATGTAACGACAGAAGAACAGTTGCAGCAGGCTCTGGACATTCGGAAGGATGTATTTGTGCTTGAACAGAAGGTTCCTATCGAGCTTGAAATTGATGAATACGACAGTCTGGAGGCCGATGCTCATCATATTCTGATCAAATCAGAAGGGCAGTACGCCGCAACCGGGCGGGTGACTTATTATAATAAAGATTCTGCTAAAATGCAGCGCATTGCCGTTCGTAAGCCGTTTCGCTCCAAAGGCATCGGAAGAGTGCTCATGATGGCTCTGGAATCGAAAGCACGAGAGCTGAAGCTGAAGTATGCCGTCCTGGATGCCCAGTGTCAAGCGGAAGAGTTTTATCAAAAGCTCGGATACGTTACCATTTCGGAGGAGCCGTTTGATGATGCAGGTATTCCACATGTTCGAATGAAAAAAGAACTTTAGTATCTACACGAGAAAGCTCCCCGAAGCATGATGGCTGCGGGGAGCTTCTGTGTCAGAATGTCGGAAGATTGTCCAGGTTGTTGCTCGGATCACCGTCAGCGTTGGAACGCAGGTGTTCGTCACCATCCCGGCCGCGGAAGACATTCAGGTTTTTGATCTCTTTATTTTTAACCATTGCTTGTGCCGTTTTGTAATCCACCACTGAACCGGAATCAAGCTGAAGTTCCACAATATCGCCGTCGCTATTTTTACGAACGGCCACAACCTCGGATTGCTGCATTTCATTTGCCATAGTCTATCGCCTCCCTGGGGATAGTGTTCCCATGGCAGCTTGCAGCCTATTCATCCCGATCCTTTATAGCACTATAATTCATATATCTTTTGCTGCTCAACAAACTCCATCTCGCCGGTTTTACCTACAAAGTCTTGCACATCATCACTGTAATGCATAAGGTATGTACGCTGCTGGATATGTTCAGGCAGGCTGAGCAGCTCTTGAAGCGTCGTATGAACTTCGCCGGGCCCCTGGAGCTGGCATTCATGTAATATCAGTTCACATTCCCGTTCATTCACCAGCTTGTTCAGCAGTTCGGGGTCAAACACCATATCGGCGCTATAAAAGATGCGGTCGTTCAAATAGAGGGAATAGCTGTCCTTGCCCGGAATATGGCGGGTCTGGATCAACTCGACCGTGATCCCTTTGGAAATGTCGGCCTTCACGCCGGGCTTCAGCGGACGAACATCAAAGATATCTTCCAGGCAAGAAATCTCTCCCTGTTGATACAAACCGCCCCGCAGCGTATGATCCCACAACGGGGCAGCCAGTGCCTCGCCGATGTACAGCGGGATTCTCCGCTTGAACTTCATCTTCATCATAAACGCAAGCTCTTCCAGCCCGCCTACGTGGTCGGCATGGATATGGGTGATCAGGACAGCATCAATATCGTTGAAGGAGCGTCCCATTTCATGGAGCGCCAGAGGAGCTGTACTCCCACAATCAATGAGCAGGGTGAAATCATCGTCTAAGAGCAGTGCGTTGTTGTTATAGTATTTCTTGGCAAACGCACTGCCTGTGCCAAGCATTTGCAATTTCAAACTCAAGTTGGGCGACCTCCTGATGATGGTGTTGTAAAAATCCGTTAAGCCTACTATATTTTAAACGAAAACGCTCGCGATTACACGAGTTTATGCGAGATTGCGCATAGGACTACAGGCGGGTTTTGTCCGGATTTTCGCCATAAAGTCCGGTTTGGGGCGCAACTTGTGATGAGGCTTGTAGTATACACATATAACAACATGTGATTCGATGGAGGGACGCTTTCAATTATGAAATGGAAAAAGGTGCTGGTATGTGTACTTGTGCTATCTTTAATCGGAGGAAGCGGACTGTTATTTGCGGATTCCATTAATGATCGTGTGCGTGTATGGCTGAACGGACGTGAGTTGAAGGATGGGGGTTACTTGATTAATGGCACGACTTATGTGCCGGTTCGAGAATTTGATGGTGCGGTCCAATGGGATTCCAGAACGGGGAATGTTCAGGTCATCAAGCCGAATGTGCATATATTTTTGTTCAAGGGAGACACTGTATTCGGTAACGTCAATAAAGGAAAGCTGAAGTTCAACGTATTCAGCCAGATTGACAGCCTCAACAATGAGATCTATGCCGTGAAAGTTGCGATCGAAGATCCTGCGGGGAACATTAAGGACATTCAGTCACAGGTGATCAGAGACCCGAGCAAGGATAATTTCTGGTTCAGGACCTACGACTTCACCTACGATTTTAATACGGCAGGAAAATACTCGGTCGGATTCTACATCAGGACCAGTGCCAATGCCAGCTTTGTCAAGGTGGCGGAGAAGGTGATCACCGCGCTGGATTAAGCGCTCGGGCTTCCAGGCAGCAAATTGACCTGACAGATGCTTCCGTGATACGATACGGGAGTATGAATAATTTTAACCGAAGTGAGGTTTTCTTAATGAGCGAACATAACCATGAGCACGGCGAAGCATGCGGCTGTGGACATGATCACGACCATGATCATGAGCATGAGGAGTTTGTCCTGACTTTGACGGATGAGCAGGGAAAAGAAGTAGAAATGGTGCTCGTGGAGACATTTGATGTCGGCGAGAAGCTGTACGCCCTTCTGCTTGAGCGCGGCAATCCGGAAGCAGACGGTGTCATTTTGCGTATGGAAGAAGAGAACGAGGAAATGGTTCTTTACAATATCGAAGATGAAGACGAATGGAATGAAGTCGAAGCGGCTTATAACGAGCTTGTAGCGGCAGCATCCCAGGAGTAAACGGACGAACGAACAAGAGGTCAAGGAATGAAGGGAATTCATTCATTGGCTTCTTTTTTTGCTTTTGTATAGAAAAAGTGCCCCTGTAGCCAAACAGCTCAGGGACACTTTCTTGATGCGTACAACCGGCTTCACTGCAAGCGGTCAGAAGATCGGATTGGCCTCAACGATCACTTTGACGTTCTGGATGCTGCGGTCCTCCGGACCCTTCACCGGCAATCCGACATCGACATGATCAATAATGTAATCGATATTTTGCTGGGAGATAACCTCGCCCGGAAGGAGAATTGGGATCCCCGGCGGGTATACATAAATGAATTCTGCGATGATCCGCCCGGCAGACTCCTTGAACGGTACGACCTCCGTATCCCCGTAGAACGCATCGCGCGGGATGAGGGACAGCTGCGGAATCTCCGGTATTTTCACAATAAGCTCATTGCTTTCGTTCACATCCTTGTACTTCTCGGCCAGCTCGCGCAGCGCATGCAGCAGCGTTTCGATGGTCTCCGGAGTATCTCCCGGTGTAATCAGGCAGAGGATGTTGTACATGTCGCTAAGCTCAACTTCGATATTGTAATGTTCGCGAAGCCAGTTCTCCGTCTCATATCCTGTAATCCCCAGATGGCGGACATGAATCGTCACCTTGGTCGGATCATAGGAATAGGTCGCTTCCGTACCCAAGATATCTTCCCCGAAGCAAACCAGTCTTGGAATCTCGTTGATTTTCTTGCGGGCATACTGTGCCATGTCTATCGCTCTTTGGGCCATAGCTCGTCCGTTCAAAGCCAGGTTGCGGCGGGACGCATCTAGTGATGCAAGCAAGATATACGAGGTGGACGTCGTGGTCAGCATGCTGATAATCGTCTGCACCCGGTAAGGATTAATGTACCCGTTCTTGGTATTGAGATTAAGCACCGAACTCTGGGTCATTGAGCCGCCGAGCTTGTGAACGCTCGTTGCCGCCATATCCGCTCCGGCCTCCATCGCCGACATCGGAAGGTCCTCGTGAAAATGGATGAGCACGCCATGCGCTTCGTCAACGAGCACAGGGACGTTATAGCTGTGTGCCAGATCGACGATGTCCTTGAGATTGGTGCTCACGCCGAAATATGTCGGATTGATGACGAGCACGGCCTTTACATCCGGATGGCGCTTAAGCGCTTTTCGAACCGAACTGATTGTAATGCCGTGATCGATGCCGAAATTCTCATCTTGGGCAGGGGAAACAAACACCGGCTTGGCTCCTGTAAAAATGATGGCAGACAAGACCGATTTATGCACATTGCGCGGGACGATTATTTTCTCCCCGGGTCCGCAGACGGACATGATCATCGTCATGATGGCGCCGCTGGTCCCTTGCACGCTGAAAAACGTATAATCTGCTCCGAATGCGTCTGCCGCCAGCTTCTGGGCTTCCTCAATCACGCCTGTCGGCTGATGCAGGTCATCCAGCGGTGCAATGTTGATCAGGTCTATGGAAAGGGCATTATCCCCGATAAATTCACGAAATTCCGCATCGGTACCGAGACCCTTCTTGTGTCCCGGGATGTGAAATTGCACCGGGTTTTTGGCCGCATGTTCCTTCAGTGCGGTGAAGAGCGGTGTACGGCTATGGTCCATGGACATTTGTCACAACCTTTCTTGGTATGAGATCGAATTTTAGCTTTGCGTTTCATCCAAATGTATATTTTGCGAAAATCGAGCGGCTGCTTCCACATCGGACAATATATCGAGCCCAAACGGTTTGATCCATCTCCACCGACGTTGTCAGGGAGCGGAAAAAATCGAATTTTGCAAAAATCTGAAACAAAATTGAGTATAGCAAAATAGGTGGGGAATGCAAGCACATAATCTGCGGTTCCTCCCCGCCGGGCAGATCAGCCATCGCATGAAGTGAAGGGGGAAGAAGCTTGCGCCGCTGTTTCAGTATGAACGACGGGCGCCTGGAATATGCCGCTGACACCATGAAAAAGGAGCCTGCGTGATGATTCACACAAGCTCCCTGGAGGTTCATGGCTGCCGCTATCGGCCTGATCGATCGCAGGCAGATTCATAGCAGGCACGGGTTTCTCGGTCTCCTCGGATACGTGCACAGTGGCCTCCCTCGCCTCTGCTGAAACGACTTGCAGTTATCTGACAGGATGCGGCGGTCCCGCGTCCGGTTAAAATGCCAACCGATATAGCGGCAGCAGCGTTTCGAATGTCTTCTGAATGGTTTCGATCAGTTCATCTCCGCTCAGCTTGACCGCTTCTTCACGCGGAATCTGCAAGCCGCACATCACTTCGGACTTCTTGACTTGTTGAAGCTTGCCGATCAGCGTCTGGAAGTCTTCCTTGTTCATCGCTTTGTGCGGTGTGCCCTGCGGACTCATGTGGTCCATGGACCAGTAGAAGGTATCGGGCAGCGCCTTGATCGTCTTGCTGAGCTGGCGCTCCAGATTCGCGGCGAACACGGTTTTGTTCGGGCTTTCATATATGATTGCAAAGATGATAAACAGATGGGACCCGAACATGCCGACCTCAAAATGGGGCAGCGCCTTGTATCCCCGCTTGTTGGCCGCCCAGGCGACCCAGGTGTCGATCGGCGGATTCACCGTTCTCCGGGCATGCTTGGCCACGTGAACATGCATTTCCTCCCCGGCCAAAGCGGATACATACGGTGCGAGCTCGGCGCCGAGCGTCTCCAGCTTCGGTCTGACCCGCTCGATCAGTGCCTCCATGCGCCCCTCAAGCCCCGGAACCGAGAATACGTCAAAATCCTGCTCGTTAAATCCGTTGAAATTCATCTATGTACAGCCTCCCTGTCTTAGTGAGCATATGATGCGCGTTTAGTGTACCCATTATACCATAGCGGAAATTGAAATAATGAGATGCTAGAACCACCTTCATGCGATATTCATGCAAGCAAAAATAGTCAATAAACCAAGTTACCCTTACATAAGATGGAGTATAAGATATAGATAAGACAACGTCAAAATCCAAGCATCCTCACCGCCGTTTTGAGATCGCTAGCAAACCAGAGGAGGGAGTGCCGTGAATAAGAGCGAGGAAGTGGAATATTGTAACCTGGAGCTCCGGTTTGACCGTCGGCATATCCAGGATCTGATCAAAGAGCTGATTCAGGAAGGGTATTCGCTGTACTGGAACGAGAATGAAGCTCAGTTTGTCATTTCAATCCGGACGGGGCGCAAGCTGGTGAAACTTCGGTTTCAGCGCACGGGTACCGGATATAAGCTGGTTGGCGATTACATGATCCGCGACCCGAAGCTGGCCGAGTGGATGGAGAAGCTGATTGAGAACACGCGGGGGCATGCGGTTGTCAAACGCTTTAAGGACCGCCAGATATTGATTGAGAATATTTTGTTCGGAGAGGTCATCCGTCTTGTTGAGATTTCGGGGTACCGGCAGCGGGTGCTGTTCCAGAAGGGGACGCCGATGACGGAGCAGGAGATGGTCAAATTATTCGAGTCAAGCGAGGGCGAGCGGCGGCTTCTGCTGTGCAGACTGGAAACCGATGATGAGCTGGAGAAGCTGCATGCCGCGATGCAGCGCGGTGATCAGGAAGAGATAGGCGCATGCAAACGAAAACTTGAAGAGCTGTGGCTCGAGCTGATGAGGCTTGAGTGGTGAGAACCATACAACATAGGGAGCACGAACAACACTCCGTTTCTAAAGGGGTGTTTTCGCGCGGTCTGATTTTGGGGCAGGGGTTCACTTCTATGCGGAAAAACGTTAATATAAGAGTATTGTAAATCATCTCGGTGCGAGGTGAGTTACTTACAAAAATATAATGGAGCAAAGGATGGAGAACCAGATGGCAAAACAACAAATTGGTGTCATTGGCCTTGCTGTAATGGGCAAAAACTTGGCCCTGAACATTGAGAGTAAAGGTTTTACCGTTTCCGTATATAACCGCTCTCCGCAAAAAACGGAAGAAATGCTCAAGGAAGCAGAAGGAAAGCAGGTTAAGGGAACGTTTTCGATTGAAGAGTTTGTCGATTCTCTGGAAACGCCTCGCAAAATTCTGATCATGGTTCAAGCCGGACAAGCTACCGACGCTACGATTGAGCAGCTTATTCCGCATTTGGACAAGGGCGACATCATCATCGACGGCGGCAACGCTTACTTCCCGGACACCCAGCGTCGCAGCAAACAGCTGGCAGACCTGGGCTTTAACTTTATCGGAGCCGGCGTATCCGGCGGCGAAGAAGGCGCACTGAAGGGCCCTTCCATCATGCCTGGCGGACAGGAAAGTGCCTACAAGCTGGTTGAGCCGATTCTGACAGCGATCTCTGCCAAAGTAAACGACGAGCCTTGCTGTACATATATTGGTCCGGACGGCGCGGGTCATTACGTGAAGATGGTTCACAACGGCATCGAATACGGCGACATGCAGCTCATCTGCGAAGCGTACCAACTGCTCAAGGATGTGCTTGGCCTGGATGCCAAGGAGCTTCATGAAATTTTCTCCGAATGGAATAAAGGTGAGCTTGACAGCTACCTGATCGAGATCACGGCAGACATCTTCTCCAAGTATGATGAGGAGACCGGCAAGCCGATGGTTGACGTTATTCTCGATACGGCCGGGCAGAAGGGCACAGGCAAATGGACAAGCCAAAGCTCCCTTGATCTGGGCGTGCCGCTGTCCATGATTACCGAGTCGGTATTCTCCCGCTTCCTCTCTGCACTGAAAGAAGAGCGCGTAGCAGCAAGCAAAATTTTGAACGGACCGAAAACGGCGTCTTTCGACGGCGACCGTGCGGAGTTCATCGAGAATGTGCGCAAAGCGCTCTTTGCGAGCAAAATCGTGTCTTACGCTCAAGGCTTCGCGCAACTGCGCGTGGCGTCCGATGAGTACGACTGGAACCTGCAATACGGCAAGCTGGCAAAAATCTGGCGCGGAGGCTGCATCATTCGTTCCCGCTTCCTGCAGAACATTACAGATGCCTACGAGAACAATCCGGAGCTGAAAAACCTGCTGCTGGATCCGTTCTTCAAGGACATTATCGAATCCTACCAGGACGCATGGCGTAAAGTCGTTGCCTCTGCGGTGACGCTCGGCATTCCGGTTCCGGGCTTTGCAAGCGCGCTGGCATACTACGACAGCTATCGCTCCGCTAACCTTCCTGCGAACCTGCTGCAGGCGCAGCGCGATTACTTTGGCGCGCATACGTTCCAGCGGGTGGACAAGGAAGGCACGTTCCACTTTAACTGGATGGGATAATCCGGTTCTGCTCCCTGATCTCAGGGGAAGCTTCCGGCGGTATGGCGGTCGCGCAGCCCGGGAGGCTGCGCTGTCCGTCCACCAGCCCATGCATCGCCTCAAGCAGGCAAGCGCGAAGATCATCGCTTCGGGTATGACAGTAGCCGCCGCTTCCGAGCAGGAGCAGGGCGGCTTCACAGTAACTGCTGAAGTTTTGCAGCAGACGTGGCTTGGAAAGGTCCAGCAAGGCCGGATCTTTCCGGGCCACTTTTTTTTGTACATAATGGAGCACCCACACAATATCCTCCCGGCATAGCGGATAAGACGGGTCCATAATCCGGCTGAGCCGCTTGGGGATGGGGAGACGGCTATCGTCCTCGCAGGAGACAGACATGCGCCCTCCTCCTTTCTTATAATCTCTCACTATGTAGCATATGAGTGTGGATGTTAAGATAGACATCGCATTTCGGGTCGCGACAAGCTTGCGGTGTCCTTTAGGCACGGCTGAACTGAAGCGACATGCATTGTCGAAAGATTTCTGCCTGTGGTATGATATGTTCAATCTAATTCCGGTGAAGGCAAACACCAGCCCTATCGGAAAGCATAAGAGGGGTGTAGGATTGAATCAGGTAAGCCAGAACATCATTCTGATCGGGATGATGGGGACGGGAAAGACCACCGTCGGTCGTCTCGTTGCAGAGCGGCTCGGCTTTCAGCTGCTCGACCTTGATGCCGAGATTGAGCGGATGGAGGGACGGACGATCCCCGAGATGTTTGCAGAGGAAGGCGAGGCTTATTTCCGCAAGGCGGAATCCAGAGCGCTTCATAACGTGCTTGCTGCCAAGCGGCTTGTCATCGCAACGGGCGGGGGAGCCGTCCTGAATCCAGACAATTGCGCAGCGATGAAGCAGGGCGGATGGGTAGCTGCTTTGACGGCGGATGCGGAGACCATTATCGAGCGGGTGCGGGGAGATGCGAATCGCCCATTGCTTGCGGGCGATGTGGAGGAGCGGGTGCGCCGGATTATGGCGGAGAGAGAAGACAAATATCGTTTCGCCGATGTGACCATCGATACGGTAGGGCGAAGCGCGGATGAAGTCGCGACCGAGATTTTAACGCATTACCGCGGCTAAGCTTGTTAGCAGATGTGATGCGTGGATCAGGGACTGTCGCTCCCGTATAGGCTTTCGGATGCAGTGAGGTGAGGCAGGCGTTCGGATGACAGTCACAGATTGGCACGGATTCCCGTGCTTGTACGAACATAAAAAAAAGGCGGGGAACCGCAGTTCCCTCGCCTCAATCGCCGATGGCGGGCATCTTATTCTTCGTCAGCCGCCCACTGCAGCATGCCGCCCTTCATGTTCACCACATTGGCATGGCCTTGGTGGCTCAAATATTCGCACACATGCTGGCTGCGGCCGCCGCTGCGGCAGATGAAGATCACTTCCTGATCCTTCGGAATTTCGTTCAGTCTGGCGGGAATTTCCCCCATCGGGATGTGCTTGGCGCCGCTGATCATGCCTGCGGCCACTTCTTCATCCTCGCGGACGTCGATCATATAGATGTTCTCGCCGTTTTGCAGTCTCTCTCGAAGCTCTGAAGTTTCAATTTGAGGGATCGGTTTCATAAAGGTTGCCTCTTTTCTGAAGAAATATGTTTTGTATACTAAATTTTAGAATGGACTACAAGTTACATAGTCTATGATAACGAAGCGGCGTTTTCCCTGTCAATTTAAAGAAGAAACGCCTGCTCGGCAGCGGGGATTCATGCCCTATTCCAACCTAAAAGGAGCGTTACCAATCATGGATGTTATCGTAAGACCTACTGAGAAACTAAGCGGCGAAATTGGAGCCCTGTCTTCGAAAAATTACACGACACGCTATTTGCTGGTGGCCGCGCTCGCCGAAGGAACCAGCACGATCTATTATCCGGCCCACAGTGAGGACAGCGATGCGATGAGAAGATGCATCCAAGATCTCGGGGCGACGATTGTCGAGGATGACGAGAAGGCGGTCATCACCGGTTTTGGCAGCGCGCCTCGTGACGTTGCGGAACTGAACGTGGGCAATGCCGGTGCTGTGCTGCGATTCCTAATGGGCATTGCTGCCTTGTCTTCGGAAGTGAAGTTTGTCAACACATATCCGGATTCGCTCGGGAAGCGGCCGCATGACGACTTGATCGATGCGCTTGAGCAGCTCGGAGTGCAGGTGGAGCACCATAATGGGCGCCTGCCAATCACCATTCGCGGAGGGAAACCGAAGGGCGGTCGCATTACTGTCTCCGGTGAAGTCAGCTCCCAATATTTGAGCGCGCTGTTGTTCCTGACGCCGCTGCTGCCGGAGGACAGTGAAATTACGGTCACCGGTGACCTGAAATCCAAGGTGGTCGTTGGCCAGACGCTGGAAGTGCTGGCGCAGGCCGGTATTACGATCGAGGCTGCGGATGATTACACCTCCTTCCGCGTGCCTGGCCAACAGTCTTATAAAGCGCAGGTCTATACCGTGCAAGGCGATTACCCGGGCTCGGCGGCGGTGCTGGCGGCAGCGGCCGTGACGCAGTCGGATGTGACGATCCGGAACCTGTCCGAGGACAGCAAGCAAGGAGAGCGCGCCATTATCGATGTGCTTCGCACGATGGAGGTGCCGCTCACGCACGAGAATGGCAACGTTCGCGTGCAGGGCAACGGCAAGCTGAAAGCGCTGGAGTTTGACGGGGATATCGCCACGGATGCGGTGCTGGCGATGGTAGCCGCAGCTGTCTTTGCCGAAGGGACCTCCCGCTTCTACAATGTGGAGAATCTTCGTTATAAGGAATGCGACCGCATCACCGATTACTTGACGGAGCTTGCCAAGGCCGGAGCCCAGGTGGAGGAACGTCAGGCGGAGATCATCGTGCATGGGCGTCCGGAAGGGGTCGAGGGCGGCGTAGAGATCAACGCGCATTATGACCATCGCGTGATCATGGCTCTGACCGTTGTCGGCCTTCGCTCCCGGCAGCCGATCCGCATTAAAGATGCGCATCATGTAGCCAAATCGTACCCGCAATATTTTGATCATTTGCAGGCGCTTGGCGCCGATGTGGAATGGGTAAAATAAACAGACAGCAGGGAAATTGCTTGCTCAGTTTGATACAATGAGCCGAAAGGTGGGGTTTAACATGGCATTTGAAAATCCAAGCCGGGAACAAATTGCGGACATTTTGCGCAGTGCAGGCAACATCGCGGTTGTCGGGCTGTCCGACAAGCCGGAACGGACGTCTCACATGGTTGCCGGTGCAATGAAGGAGCGGGGCTACCGCATCATCCCGGTAAATCCCGGTGCGTCTGAAATTTTAGGGGAGAAAAGCTATCCGACCTTGAAGGATATCCCTGAGCCGGTGGACATCGTGAACGTGTTCAGAAGAAGCGAGTACTGCGCCGATGTGGCGCGTGAAGCGGTGGAGATTGGCGCTAAGGTGCTGTGGCTCCAGCAGGGAATCGTGAGCGAGGAGGCCGCGGCCATCGCGCAGGAGCATGGACTGACAGTCATCATGGACCGGTGCATCAAGGTCGAGGATGCCATCGCGCTTGCCGGAGGCAAATCGTAACGATATGTGAGGAAGGATGATCAGCAGGCCCTTGCCGATAATGCGGGTGGCGGATCGCGCGTGCCTTGACGAACAAGGCGGCAGAGCGTCCCGTGCAGGCACAGGGCTTGTTTTTTTCTGTATTTCTTTGACAAAAAACAAGGTTATCGCGTACCATCAAGGATAGAGAAAGGAGGGCTCGCCTTGAATTGGTTGGGATCATTACAGCAGCTGGGCAGAGCGGTTATGCTCCCTACGATGGCGCTACCTGCGGCAGCTCTCCTGCTTAGCATCGGGAGTTTGCCTTGGGCGGCGTGGGGGCTGGAATCCGTGGGCTCGGTTGCTCAGGCTGCCGGACATGGCGTGTTCTATTACATGCCCTATCTGTTTGCGATCGGAGTAGCCTGGGGGCTGTCAAATCAGGGGGGGCCGGCAGGACTTGCCGCGCTCGCGGGCATGTTCATCTATGATCAGGTTATTACCCGGTTGGGGGATGGCAGTGTACAGCCCTCGACCTTGGTCGGTATCATCTTCGGAATGCTATCCGGTTATGTATATAACCGGTTTAAACATATAAAGCTCCCGGAGGCTATCCAGTTTTTCGGCGGCTCCAGATTTGTGCTGCTGATTATGGGCCTGTTCTCGGCCTTGTTCGCCTGGATGATGCTGGGGGTGGCGCCGTTTGTCCAGAAGGGGCTTGATTCCTTTTACGTCCTCACGCTGGAGATGGGCGCATTCGGTCTGTTTTTATACGGTATCCTCTACCGGGTTTTGACCGCTTTCGGTCTGCATCATCTGCTAAACAATGTGTATTGGTTTCAGCTAGGTACATATGAGACGGAGGATGGGACGATCGTTCAGGGGGACCTGCCGCGTTTCTTTGCGGGGGATCCGACGGCGGGCGACTTTATGGCCGGTCTGTTTCCGATTATGATGTTCGCGCTGCCGGCGATTGCAGTTGCCATCATTCAGGAGGCCCGTGAAGATCTGAAGCCCAAGGTGAAAAAAACGTTTATGCGGTCTGCGCTCGTCTGTTTTTTGACCGGGGTATCGGAGCAGATTGAGTTCGCGTTTTTGTTCGCTTCCCCGTTCCTGTATGTCGTGCATGCGTTGATGGCCGGATTTGCGATGGTGCTGACGTATATGCTGGACATTCACCACGGGTTTTCCTATTCCGCCGGATTTATCGATTTTGTGCTCAACTACCATCTGTCCCAAAATGCATGGATGCTGATTCCGATCGGGGTCGGCTATGGCCTGGTGTATTATTTTCTGTTCCGCTGGGCCATCCGTACCTTCGAAATACCGACCCCAGGCCGCGAGGAAGGCTCCGCGCTGGAAGGATGGGCCGGGGATATTCCTTACCAGGCGCCGCTTATTCTTGAGGCTCTGGGGGGCAAGGACAACATCGTCCAGGTGCAGTCCTGCATGACACGCCTGCGATTGACGGTACATAATGACCGTCAGATTGATTCCGACGCGCTCAAGCTTCTGGGCTCGGCAGGGATCATCAAGCTGGGCGGAGGCAATGTGCAGGTGGTGTTCGGCACGTATTCCGAGCTGATTCGGGAGGAGATCAACAAGCTGATGCAGCGCGATTTGCCGCGCGTATTGTTCAGTGCGCCTGTACAGGGGCGGATGATGCCGATTGATGAGGTGCCGGATGATATTTTTGCAGCCAAACTGGTCGGTAACGGGGTCGCCTTCCTTCCGGACAAGGGCGAACTGGTATCTCCGGTATACGGCACGGTGATGCATGTGTATCCGACGATGCATGCCATCGGCATTTCCACGCCGGAAGGGCTCGAGGTGCTGATCCACATCGGTATTGATACTTCACAATTAAAAGGGCCGTTCACCGCGGTTGTCAGCGAAGGGGATGAAGTCGAGCCCGGGCAGCTGCTGGTGAAGTTTGATCTGGCGTATTTGAAGACACATGCCGCTTCATTGGCAACGCCGATGGTGATCACGAATCCGGACAAGGTTAGATCCTGGAGCTTCGCTCCGTTCAAGTCGGTCAAAAAAGGGCAGTCTTCCGTCATGTCCGTTGTTTTAAATGAGAGTCACGCTGGGGGTAGAGAATCATGATACAAGGCATTGGCGCAGCAGCAGGTGTCGCAATCGGAAAGGCTTTTGTGCTGCCGCACTGGGAACTGGATCTTCCGGATTCCGAGATGAATGCAGTCGATTTGGCCAAGGAGTTTGAGCGCCTTTATGAGGGCATCCGAACCTCCAAAAATGAAATCGAATATATCAAAAACGAATTCAAGGAGATGGTGGGGCCTGAGGAGTCTCAAATTTTCGATGCGCATCTGGCCATCCTTGAGGACCCTGTGTTCATGAATGAAATACAGGGCATTATCGAGCGTCAGTACAAGGCAGCCGAGGTGGCGGTCAAGGAAGCGATCGACCATTTTGTGTCCATGTTCGACCTGCTTGACGATGAGTACATGAAAGAACGTGCGCTTGATATCAAGGATGTCGGGAACCGGCTGCTCAAGCATTTGCTGGGTGCGCCGGAGGTGAAGCTGCCGGCCGATACGCAGCCCTATATTCTCGTGGCCAAGGAGCTCTCGCCATCACAGCTTGTGCATCTTAATCCCTCCCATGTGCTGGGGATCGTCACGATGACCGGAGGCAAGACGTCCCACTCGGCCATTATGGCGCGTGCGCTTGGCATTCCACTCGTCTCCGGGATCGAGAACAAGCTGGAACATCCGATACAGACCGGGGAGAAGCTGATCGTGGACGGGGATCAGGGGCTATTGTATCTGAATCCGGACGCGGCGGTGCTTGAACGCTATGAATTGATCCGCGACCAGCTGCTGAAGAAGAAGGAGCAGCTGCAGCTGCTCGCTTCAGTGGATGCAGTCACGAAGGACGGCGTGTATTTTAATCTGGCAGCGAACATGAACTCGATCAAGGAGCTGGATATCGCCCTGCAAAATGGTGCCAAGGGCGTCGGACTGTTCCGGACGGAGTTTCTGTATATGGATCGCCACAGCTTCCCGAGCGAGGAGGAGCAGTTCGAGGTTTACCGCCAAGTCGCAGAGAAGGCGGGCGGCTCATCGGTCGTCATCCGCACGCTCGATATCGGCGGCGACAAGCAGCTCGACTACTTCTCTCTGCCGGAGGAGGATAATCCATTTCTCGGCTACCGGGCAATCAGAATCAGCCTGGACCGGACGGAGCTGTTCCAGACGCAGCTGACCGCGATTCTTCGGGCCAGCGCATATGGCAACGTCAAGATTATGTATCCGATGATCTCCTCGGTGGAGGAGATCAGACAGGCCAACGTCATTCTGGCCCGGGCCAAAGCGGAGCTGGATCGCCGCGGCATCGACTACAACAAAGAGATCCAGGTTGGCATCATGATTGAGGTGCCGGCAGCCGTTACGATCTCGGATCTGCTCGCGGAAGAGGCGGATTTCTTCAGCATCGGCACCAATGATCTCGTACAGTATGTGCTGGCTGTAGACCGGATGAACGAACAGATTGCACATATGTATCATCCGTTTCATCCGGCCGTGCTGCGCATGCTGCGAACGACCGTGGAAGCAGCGAAGCAGGCGGGCATCCCTGTTAGCGTATGCGGCGAATTGGCCGGGGATGAGCGGGCGATTCCGTTGTGGCTGGAGCTTGGCGTGCATGATTTGAGCATGTCTACCCAGTCGCTGCTCCGGGTGAAGCATCGGATACTGAACACGAAGGCGTCTGAAGCGAAGGTGGAGGCAGCGGCCTGCTACAAGCTCCGGACCAGCTCGGCGGTCGAAGAGCGGCTGACGGCGTTTGCCCAGCGGAGCAGCTTTCAGTCCGGGGGCAATGGCACGGATTATTCCGCATCGTAATGTCTGCGGCTCTTGTGTGGACTGACGTGGCTTGTATCCTATACAGCTAAACGAAACTGCCAGTGGACCTATGGCGCCTATGTAGGCTATGCCGACTTGGGCTGCCGGACAGCATGGTGTGAAGCTTCCTCGGCGAGACGATGTAGAAGCCGAGTGTGCTGAGCTTCACTGTCGTTTATGCTGCTAGGAGCGAATCGATTGGATTGATGTTTTTATGATGCAGCTTCTTTGTCATAAGGACAAGCCTTGCACGACAAAGCGCGGCACAGCGAAAAGGCCGCCCTCGCAAAGGGAGAGGAAGATCCTCTTCTTATATGCGAGGGCGGCCTTTCTTGGTCTTGGTTCGCGCAATAGATAGGATGCAGTTTACCAGGCTGCGACCGTACCGTCGGTCCGGGACTCGGTTCCGCCACACAGCACGCCTGTGGATGGATCCCGCCATATGATCTGTCCCCGGCCGAAGGACCCGGAATCGAGGGTGACCCGGATATCATGGCCCCGGCGCGCCAGCGCCTGTGCTATAGCATTCGGGAATGAAGGCTCCACATGCACCGTTTTTCCGCTGGTCCATTGCCATCTAGGCGCATCCAGGGCAGCTTGCGGATGCAGTCCGTAATCAATGGTATTCATGACCACCTGCAGATGGCCTTGCGGCTGCATGTAGCCGCCCATGACGCCAAACGGCCCGACAGGCTGGCCATCTTTAGTCAGGAAGCCCGGGATAATCGTATGATAAGTCCGTTTCCCCGGCTCCAGGCGATTGTCGTGGCTCTCATCCAGCGAGAAGTCGCTGCCCCGGTTCTGGAGTGAAACTCCGGTTCCAGGCACAACCAGCCCTGATCCAAAGCCCATGTAGTTGCTTTGGATGAATGACACCATATTGCCCTCGCCATCGGCTGCGGCCAAATAGACGGTGCCGCTGCCGCTTGGATCGCCGGCCTCCGGCATGATGGCGGTATCGCCGATCTTCTGCCTGCGAATCGAAGCATACTCCTCGGACAGCATGCGGCCTAGATCCGCCTTCATATGGCGGCTGTCCGTAATATAGCGCTGTCCATCGGCAAAAGCGAGCTTCATCGCCTCAATCTGACGATGATAGTCGATGACGCTGTCTTTGCTCTGCGTATCAAAGCCCTTCATCATATTAAGCGCCATCAGGGTGACGAGGCCTTGCCCGTTTGGCGGAATTTCCCATACGTCATACCCGCGGTAGGACACGCTGATCGGCTGTACCCATTCAGGCTTGAAAGCAGCCAGATCGTCGGCCTCCAGGTAGCCGCCGGCTTCCTTGACATAAGAAGCGATTCGCTCCGCGAGCTCGCCGCGATAGAAAATCTCAGCGCCGGTCTCGCCGATGCTTGCCAGGGTGCGGGCATGATCCGGCAGCCGGAACAGCTCGCCCGGCCGAGGCGCACGGCCTGCGGGGGCAAACGTATCGAACCAGCCCTGGTAACAGTCTTCCTTGAAAATCTCTTTAAAGCGGGCGTAGGCCTTCTCCCAGAAAAAAGCCACCGTAGGCGACAGGGGGAAGCCTTCCTCCGCATATGTAATCGCCGGCTTCAATGTTTCCGCTAAGGGCAGGCGGCCAAATCTGCGAGACAGTTCGGCCCATGCAGCCGGAACCCCAGGGACGGTAACGGGTAAAGCGCCGAAGGTCGGCATTTTCTCATGGCCGGCTTCCTTCACCGCCTGAATTGATATCGAACGCGGGGCCGGTCCGCTGGCATTAAGCCCGTGAAGCGAGCCGCCCGTCCAGACGAGGGCAAAGGCGTCGCCCCCGATGCCGTTGGCATTGGGCTCCACGACGGTCAGCGCAGCAGCTGCCGCGATCGCCGCATCAATGGCGTTGCCGCCTTGCTTGAGGACATCAAGCCCGGCTTGAGCCGCGAGCGGCTGTGAAGTGGCCACCATGCCTTTGGCGGCATATACGGGCATTCGGTAGGATGGATAAGGATGATAATAGGAATCAAACAACAGAGGCAGCCTCCTTCCGCACATGGCGCAAATGTATTATTACTGGAATGACCTTTCTTTAAAAAAAGGGGGTGAGGCGTAGAGCCCCACCTATGATTTGGACTGAGCAAGCGCATCGCAGAATGCGAGGCCGTATGGCGGAAGATCGGGAGGACGCCGCGCCGAGATGATGTGTCCATCAACCACGACAGCCTCATCCTTCCAAATGGCTCCAGCATTCTCCATGTCGTCCCGGATTCCCGGGGTGGATGTGACGGTAGCGCCTTCCAAAATTTTAGCCGAAATCAGCACCCAGCCGGCGTGGCAGATTTGCCCGATCGGCTTCTTGGCTTCATGCATCTCTCGAACAAGCTCCAGCACCTTGTCATAGCGCCGCAGCTTGTCCGGCGCCCATCCGCCCGGCACGAGAATACCATAATAATCCTTGCTGCGCAGCTCCTCGAAGGAATACTCGGCCAACGCGGGAACCCCGTATTTGCCGATATAGGTTTTGCCTTTTTCATAGCCGGCGAGATGAACCTCGGCGCCCTCTTCACGAACCCGGTATACCGGGTACCATAACTCTAAATCCTCGAATTCTTCGTCAACCAGAGCGATTACTTTTTTCCCTGAAAGTCTCATTCGTAAGATCAGCTCCTTTCTATACTCAAGAGCAGGCGTAATGTGAATACCACTCTTCTAAACGAGCTTATTGTAACAAAAAAACAAACGAAATTCATTTTTTGCGTGTTAGATAAAATAGATGGACCCAATGACCGAAGTATTATATATCTGGTAAATAAAGCATTCACCCAATTTTGGGACATTCTTTGTTATGATAGTCGGAGAGAACTAGTGCTTGATAGGTGTATCGAAGGCTTGTTGGGACTAAAGACAATACGCAATGAATTTGGGGTGGGCGATTTGTTCAAAGGTAGTCATTGTACTTGTGGGCAGAAGATGAATCTGGAATTGAGAATGTTAATCCACCAGAAGAAAACGAGAATCTACGATGTGCCGGTTTACGTATGTGAACATTGTGAACATTACGAAGTTTTGAAACCGGTAAAGCCTTACGTTGTTCAGTACATAGCAGCCATCGATGGCAGTCTCGAGCATGCCGACGTATCCTTGGCGGAGATGAATGAGTCGGTGCATGTCCTTTACAGCGTTCTCCAGGGAGCTGATCAAGAGACGGAAGCCGAAGTTTTTGCACGCTTCAAGGAGGCTTTTGACGACCGTGTCAATATGCTGCTGGATTTATTCGGCTGTGCCCGGAAGATGAAAGATGAGGATTGGATGCGGGAAATCCAGGAACGACTGGAACAATTAAGTGAATTCGCAGTATTACTCCCTGAAAACTCGAACTTTTATGCCAGATAATTTTCAGAAAATTTTCGCGGTTGTTGGATTTTTCACGCACTTTTTGTTAGGATATAGGTAAGGTTAAGAACTTCAATACTGAAGGGAATGTATATTGAGTGGCGACCTTGACGAAAATGACTACTACCGAACAGCTGAACAACGCACTTGAAGCATCGGTACATAGACCGCTGCTGCTGTTCAAACACAGCACCAGATGTCCCATTAGTGCAGCCGCGTATAAGGAAGTAGTCTCGTATCTGAACGACCAGCCGAATGAGCGGGCAGATTACGCAATCATTGACGTTATCGCCGACCGCCCGGTGTCCAATCAGGCGGCAGACATCCTGGGCATTCGGCATGAATCGCCGCAGGTCATCCTGGTAACAAACGGAGTGCCAATCTGGCATGACTCCCATTCCCATATTACGATTGAAGCGCTAAAGGAACAAGTGGACGGCATTTGAGGCCGCGTGTTTGCACAAAGCAATATTTTGTCGTATCATATTTTCAATTAGTATTGAGCGAATAAAATCTATTGGCAATGGAGAGAAGGAATTTGACGGTAACCATTTACGATGTAGCGCGTGAAGCAGGCGTTTCCATGGCAACGGTTTCGCGGGTTGTTAACAATAACCCCAATGTTAAGCCCCAAACCCGGAAGAAAGTGTATGAAGCGATAGAGCGGTTGGGATATCGTCCGAATGCGGTGGCCAGAGGTCTGGCCAGCAAGAAGACAACCACTGTCGGGGTCGTCATCCCGGACATCTCGAACTCGATTTTTGCGGAAATTGCCCGCGGCATCGAGGATATCGCGAACATGTATCACTACAACATTATTTTGTGTAATGCGGACAAGCGCAAGGAGAAGGAGATTCGTGTCATCAACACCCTGCTTGAGAAGCAGGTGGACGGGCTTCTTTTCATGGGCGGTACGGTTACGGAGGAGCATATCCAGGCGTTCCAGACCTCGGCTGTGCCTATCGTATTGTGCGCAACGCGTGACGAGCAGGGCAACTATCCGTCTGTTGATATCGACCATGAGCAGGCGGCATTCGATGCGGTGAGCACGCTCATTCGTCACGGACATCGGGAAATTGCGATGATCAGTGGTACGCTGCAGGATCCGGCGAATGGTTATTCCCGTTTCCAGGGATACAAGCGTGCGCTTGAAGCGGCGGGCATCGAATATCAGGAGGATCTGGTGCGCATCGGCAACTATCGCTACGAGTCCGGTGTGGAAGCAATGAAGTATTTCCTCGGTCTGAAGAAGAAGCCGACGGCCATCTTCTCGGCAACCGATGAAATGGCGATCGGCGCGATCCACAGCATTCAGGATGAAGGCTATAAAGTGCCGGATGATTTCTCGATTATTAGTGTAGACAACATCCGCATGGCTTCGATGGTGCGTCCGCAGCTTACGACCGTGGCCCAGCCGATGTATGATCTGGGAGCGGTGGCGATGCGTCTGTTGACCAAGCTGATGAAGAAGGAGAATGTGGACAACCCGCGGGTTATTTTGCCGCATGAAACGATCCTTCGCCTCTCGGTCAGCCATGTTAACGAATAGGCTGAATGCTGAAGGGTACAGTTGTATTCATACATGATGGAAATGAAGAAGGCTCCTTTTTAGAAGGAGCTTTTTTTCTGGGATTTGATGCGATCATCGCTGTACATTAACGGAATAACAGAAAGGGATGGATGATAGTGACAGAGCCGGTCATTGGGCTGATTGGGGCTATGGATGCAGAGATTGAGCTGCTGCTCGGGCAGCTGGAGAACCAGGAACAGATCGTGAAAGCGGGAATCTCTTATTTAACAGGCAGCATTCAAGGAAAGCGGGTCGTTGTATGCAAATCCGGTGTGGGCAAGGTGAATGCAGCGGTAACGACGCAGATTCTGATCGACACCTTCGGCGTGTCCAAAGTGGTGTTCACCGGCGTGGCAGGGGCGCTTCATCCGCAGCTGGATATCGGGGACATCGTCATTTCGGCGTCCTGTCTGCAGCATGATATGGATGTTTCGCCGCTCGGGTTTGCCCGTGGCGTCATTCCATATCAGGAGGTATCGGATTTTCCGGCGGATGCGGCATTGGTTCAGCTGGCTGAGGAAGCGTGCAAGGCGTTGTCTGTGGAGCGGTATGTAGTTGGCAAAGTGCTGTCCGGCGACCAGTTTATTGCCAGCAGAGACACAGTGAAGATGCTGCATGAGCAGCTGGACGGGGCATGTGCCGAGATGGAAGGGGCTGCCGTGGCCCAGGTATGCTATATGAACGATGTGCCTTATGTTGTCATCCGTTCGATGTCCGATAAAGCCGACGGGTCGGCGCATATCAATTTTCCGGAATTTACGGCGAAAGCCTCTGAACGTTCCTATGACATTGTATATTATATGCTGAACCGGCTATAGATAATGCCAAAATCCCCGAGTCTCTCTTCATTGCAGAGCCCGGGGATTTACTGTTATTTAGACACTATACGTTTCAACCGTTTCGAATATCCTTGACCGTGTTTATTCAATACATGAATCGTTGCCGGAAGCGCAGTCGGTCGAATTGCTCCTGGGAAGCTAAGGGGACTCTACTGCCGATCCGGACCATGAGGCAGTTGGCTGGATGCGAGCATATTTCCGGATCGTCGGTCGCGTACCACTCCATGTCGACAACTTTCATGAGCCGCTCCATCATTTTGCGGTACTCCCATACGTTCAAGCCGCTTCCCTTCAGATCCCAATGCCAATAATATTCCGTCGTAAACACAATGTATCGTTCCATCTGACCTTGCTCGAACGCGGTTCGAATCATCTGCTGACCAAGTCCGAGAGAACGGTATTCTGCAGCGACTTCGATGGCGCCTAGCTCAATTAAATCTTCCATCTGGCCCTCCGACCATCGTTCCTGCTCATCGGGATAATGGAAGGTGACATAACCTACAATTTGGTTGCGATCGCGAGTGATAATAATTCTACCTTCCGGAAGAGCTGCGATTTCGATCAGCGCTTCATGCTGCTCTGCCGGACGGCGAAAAGCATGGAGGCCGGGATGAAAATCGAGCTGGGACAACTGCTCGGGGGGGACGGGTCCTTCAATGACGAGGTTCTGGTTCTCCGGAAACAGCACATGAGATTGGTACAGCTTGCAGTGTTCCATCCGTCAGACTCCTTTCAGTTCCATACCCTACTTATAGCAAAAAAATAAAAAAATGAAAAGCAATGACAGATAAACGCGTCCTATGATATAATCACTTCGACATAAATTCTTCACATTTTTTCCGTTGACAACAGGTGTCTGCTCCCTAAATAAAAGGGTTAAAGATTCGCCGCATGACTGAAGCTTCGGAATAACCCGGGATTTGGTGTGAAGTAGGTTTCATTCAATCATTTTGTAAGCGCTGTCCACCTATAAGGAGAACGATTGAAGAATGAGGAGGATGTAAACGATGAATCAAACGCATAGCGAAATATTGCCAAGTGAAGTTTCTTACTCCAATATGGGCCAATATGAGCAGGCGCGTTCCCAATTTTCCTGGGATGAGATCGAGCGGCACTTCACCTGGTACGAGACCGGCAAGGTGAACATGGCTTATGAAGCGATTGACCGGCATGTAGCCGAGGGAAGAGGAGACAAGGTTGCGTTGATGTACAGTGATGCTTCGCGCAATGAATCTCTTACCTATGCCCAGCTTAAGGAGCAGTCCGATAAGTTCGGGAATGTGCTTCGCAAGTATGGAATTGGAAAAGGCGACCGGGTATTTATATTCATGCCGCGCGGTCCGGAGCTTTATGTCAGCTTGCTGGGCATATTGAAAATCGGTGCCGTTGTCGGTCCATTGTTCGAAGCGTTCATGGAAACGGCGGTTAAGGACCGGCTGGAGGACAGCGGAGCCGTCGCATTGGTAACTACGCCTGTGCTCTTGCCGCGTGTAAAAAGAGACGAGCTGCCTGAACTGAAACATGTCATTGTGGTCGGTGATACGGAGCCGCTGAACGATTCATCGCTGATCGATTATTTCTCCGAGATGGAAGCTGCTTCATCAGAGCTGGAGCTGGAATGGCTGGGGCGCGAAGATGGACTGATCATGCACTACACTTCCGGTTCCACCGGCAAGCCCAAAGGCGTCTATCATGTTCAAAATGCGATGATTCAGCATTATTATACGGGCAAAGCGGTACTAGACTTGCAGGAGGATGACATCTACTGGTGCACAGCGGATCCGGGCTGGGTGACGGGTACCTCCTACGGCATATTCGCGCCTTGGCTGAACGGGGTGACGAATGTCGTTCGGGGCGGAAGATTCAGCCCGCAGGATTGGTACAGCACGCTTGAGAAGAATAAGGTAACGGTATGGTACAGTGCACCAACCGCGTTCCGGATGCTGATGGGGGCCGGCTCTGATCTGATCGATCAGTACAATTTGAGCTCCCTGCGGCATGTTCTCTCCGTCGGTGAACCTTTGAATCCGGAAGTGGTGCGTTGGGGGTATAAGGCCTATAAACAGCGGATTCACGATACGTGGTGGATGACGGAGACGGGCGGTCAGTTGATCTGTAATTATCCGGGCATGGCAATCAAGCCGGGCTCCATGGGACGTCCGCTGCCAGGCATTACCGCTGCGATCCTCGACGATCAAGGGCGTGAGCTGCCGCCGAACACGATGGGCAACCTGGCGATCAAGACGCCGTGGCCATCCATGATGCGGGCGATCTGGAACAATGAAGCCAAGTATGAGGAGTATTTCCGCATCCCGGGCTGGTATATATCCGGTGACTCAGCTTACATGGATGAAGAGGGCTACTTCTGGTTCCAGGGCCGAATCGATGATGTAATCAATTCCTCTGGAGAGCGTATCGGTCCGTTTGAGGTCGAGAGCAAGCTTGTGGAGCATCCGGCGGTGGCAGAAGCCGGCGTTATCGGGAAGCCGGACGTTACCCGTGGCGAAATTATCAAAGCCTTTATCTCGCTGCGCGAAGGCTATGCTCCTTCCGATGAGCTTAAGGAAGAGATCTACCGGTTCGTGAAGGAAGGTCTGTCTGCACATGCTGCTCCGCGCGAGATTGAATTCAAGGATAAGCTGCCGAAGACCCGTTCCGGTAAAATCATGCGCCGCGTGTTGAAAGCATGGGAGCTGGATTTGCCGACAGGGGATCTGTCTACTATCGAGGACTAAGGATAACCAAAAGCCTTCCTTGCTGCGTATGGAAACATCGTTTCCATACGGCAAGGAAGGCTTTTTCTGTGCATCGTGAGGACTGAGGAGTTAGGAGTGGAGGCTACAGTTGGCGAGATTTAAATTGAAGAGAGGTGTGTCCGGCGAATACCGGGCACACCCTCGTGTTCATTATGGTTCAATTATTCACTCTTTTCGAAGAATACCGCGGAAGATGGCGGTGATTCACCATAGGCATTCACGGCCGTAATTCGGAAGTAGCCACTGATCGGGTTGCCGCTGGTGTAGTAGAACTCTGTCGACTGGCTAGATCCGATCTGCTGGAAATTGCCGTTGTCCGGACTGAAGTATACGTTGTAGCGAATCACTTCTTCCTGTCCGGCATTGCCCGGCCAAGTGGCGCTGAACCCTTCCGGTGTTGCCGACAACGTCGGTTGTCCCGGAGGGCTCGGCGGGATCATGGTATCCGCCTGGCCGCCTGTAGCCGGGTCCGTTATTTCTTCGCCGTCGGACTCCCCAGGTGTATCATCGGGGAAGGAGTCCAGATCCTCTTCATCGTCGCCTGGCATCGGCATGTGAATGCCGAGTGGACCAACAATTGCGCTTGGCTCGGATGTTTTGCCGACCACATCGACGGCCACCACGTAATAGGCTGTAAATGGACTATCTGAGCCAAGGCCGGTAAATACCGTCGTTTCATCGGCCAGCACAACGCGATCCTGCACGAAGGCGCCGCCGTTTAGCGATTTGAAGAGGCGATAACCGACGACATCCGGTGATCCGCTAGGCGAGAAGCTGATGCTTCCTGCCGAGTAACTCACATTCTTCGGTGGTGTCGGCGCTTTGCCGTCATCAGTTCTCGGATCGATCTTAGTCGGCACTCCGGATTTGGCGTCAGCCGGCAAGTAGGATTCAAGCGATCCTTTCTCGCCCTTCATCACCCGCAGCGCTTCTTCCAGCTCTCTGATCAATTCATCAATCGGCTTAGGCCGCTTGATGACATTTTGTTCTTTGAGCATGTCTTCCGGCGTTTCCTCTCGCGGAATGTAGTTGACGCCTCGGTACGTAATGTACTTGGCTTTGACAATGCCGTCATCCACTTCGGTTGGCACATACTTTTGGTTGAACAGGTCTGTTACAAATCTGTCCGTCAAGCTTGAAGGCAGCTTGCCGCTGTATGCGGACACCGTCTTCGACACGATTCCTTCCGGTCTTTCGAAAGCGCTGGTCGGGAACAAGTCTGGTTTGGCATCTGTAACCTCGTTCATAATCCGGGCCCAAATCGCCTGTGCATGTCTTCGCTGATCACCAACCAGCGTATGGATCGGCTTCTCATAGCCCACCCAAACACCGAGTGTGATATCAGGGGAGTATCCCATGAACCAGACGTCGCCGTAGTTTTGCGTGGAGCCTGTTTTGCCGACAACCGGAATTTCATTAAATTTCTTGTAAGTATCGCGCACTTTGCTGCCTGTACCGTTCGTGATGACGGTGCGAAGCATATCGGTCATCAGATAAGCAGTCTGCTCGGAAAATACCTGCACAGGCTCCGCTTCGTGCTTATACACGATGTTGCCTTTGGAATCGACGATCTTCTCAATCATATAGGCATCGTTGAATTTGCCCTGATTTCCGATCGCGCTATAGGCGTTGGTCAGCTCCTCGACCGTTACCCCGGTGCTAAGACCGCCCAGAACGCCGGTCGACGCCGCGTAATCGCTCTCCTTCAGCGTATTGATGCCCAGCTTCTTGGAGAACTCCCAAGCGTTCTCTATGCCGATGGTCTCGTTAAACAGCTTCAGCGCCACCGTATTGGTAGAATCGTTCAACGCCTGACGGGCGGTCATCAATCCTCTGTATCCGCTGTAAGAGTTCTTTGGAATATGATATACCTTGGAATAATCCTTCAAAATAATCGGCGAGTCATCCACGATGCTTGCAGGCTGAAGCGCACCCGATTCCAGCGCCGGCAGATAGGCGGCTACGGGCTTCATCGCCGAGCCTGGCTGTCTTTCCATCTGCGTAGCGTAGTTCATCTGCTCCTTGTAGAAATCGCGGCCTTCAATCATGCCGAGAATGGCGCCGGTCTTATTGTCAATCATCATCGCGGCCGTCTGCTCCATCCCTTTTTCCTCGCTGTCAGGGAAGAAGTTGCTGTCATCCTCGGCGATCGCGCGCATCGTCCGGTACACCGTCCGGTCGATGGTTGTATAGACTTTATAACCGCCGGTGCTTAATTGCACCAATGCGGCTTCCTTGGCAGCCTTGCTGTCTTCGTCGGCAGAGTCGTTCTCGGCGAGCTCCATCAAAATTTTGGATGCCTGACGCTCGACTTCTATCATCAGATATGGATAGGTAACATAAGCCTTCTGAGTTTTCGGAGCCAGCGAGCTTTTGATATCAAAGGCTTTGGCTTCTTCATACTCCGCTTGCGTAATCTTGCCTTCCTGCAGCATGCTGGCCAGCACTCGGGACTGACGGTTCAACGCTCGCTTGAACGCTTCCTCATCGAAATTGCCCTGCCCGTTATAGGCCGAGTAGGCTGAAGGAAGCTGAGGCAGACCCGCCAAATAGGCGGCTTGGGCAATGTTCAGCTCATTCAGATCGTTGATGTTAAAGATTCCCCGGGCTGCGGCTTTAATGCCGAATACTTGATAGCCGCTGGAGCCGTTGCCGAATGGAACTTTATTCAAATACCCGGTAACAATCTGCTCTTTCGTCAGAAAGCGCTCCATGCGCATGGACAGCAGAATCTCCTTGACCTTACGGTTGTCCGTCCGATCCCGGCTTAGAAATGTGAGCCTAGCCAACTGTTGGGTCAGCGTACTTCCCCCGGTTTGGGTAGGTTCGTTCAAGAGGCGCTCCTTCACCGCGCGGGCAGTTCCTCTGAAATCCACCCCTTTATGGGTAAAAAAGCGATTATCCTCGATTGAAACGATGGCATCTATGACGATCTGCGGAATATCCTCATAATTGACAGGACGTCTGTCTTCATCGGTCCTGAGCTGTCCGATAGGGGAGCCATCCCTGAAGTAGGCGAAGCCGGTTATGGCGTTTTCGTTGATCGTCTGTTCGATGACAGATCTCGATCTTACAGGTTCCTCCTTAACGATGGAGGTGACGTAGCCGCCAACGGCTCCTCCGACGAACAAGACGCCCATCATCCCCAGCACGAAGAGCCATCCGAAAACCGAACCCATGATCCGCCAAAAGGATCTTTTGGTCGGGGCTTTTTTCTTCTTAGCAGGCCCCTGTTTTTTCTCCTCAACCATGAAATGTTACTCCTCCTTTTAACGCACCTATTATAGCATAAATCGAAGGTTTTGAATCATATGTTCGTCTTTAGCATGTCCTTTTTTGCAGAAGATTGACTTTTCCGAAACGCTTGTGTTATAAATAATTGCAAAAGTTTCATACCGTTGAAAAGCGTTGAAGGACCTCAGTAAAAGGGCGAGCAAGCGTTGGCAGAGAGTCGGTGGCTGGTGCAAACCGATAACGATTCCCCTTTGAATTACCGTCCTGAGCTGGCCGTGGGAACCGTGCAATGGGCTTTAGGCTCACTTGCGCGCAGTAGTTCGGTACCGGGATTACATTCCCGTTATGGCAATGAAGTGAAAGTCTGTTCGCTGCAGGCTGGGATCAACCCTTTTTTGCAGCTGCCGGATTTTAACTAGGGTGGTAACGCGAGCGCTCCTTCTCGTCCCTTGGGATGAGAAGGAGCTTTTTTGTGCGCATAGCGATGGAAAACCAATCCGTTTAGAGAGGAAGTGTTGTTGGATGAAATGGGAAGAACTTACAGATGGGCAGCAACAGGAGGTTCAGCGTCAGCTTGACATCATCTCGCGCGGTGTCGTGGAGATCATTCCGGAAGAGGAGCTGAAGCAGAAGCTGGCGAAATCGGTGGTGACCGGTGAGCCGCTGCGCGTGAAGCTGGGTATGGACCCGTCCGCGCCGGATCTTCACCTCGGCCATACGGTTGTGCTGCAGAAGCTGCGGCAATTCCAGGAGCTGGGGCACCAGGTTCAGCTCATTATCGGTGACTTTACCGGCCGGATCGGGGATCCGACAGGCAAATCGGAGACGCGGAAACAACTGACCGAAGAAGATGTGAAACGAAATGCCGAAACTTACCAGAAACAGATCTACAAAATTCTGGATCCGGAGAAGACGAAGGTCTACTACAATTCCGAATGGCTTGCGCCGATGAGCTTTGCCGATGTCGTCAATCTGTCGGCGAAGGTGACGGTTGCGCGCATGCTGGAGCGGGATGACTTTACGAAGCGTTACCAGAGCGGACAGCCGATCAGCATCCATGAATTCTTCTACCCGCTCATGCAGGGGATGGACTCCGTGGCGCTGAAGACTGACATCGAGCTGGGCGGAACGGATCAGAAGTTCAACCTGCTGATGGGCCGCACGCTCCAGAAGGAATACGGTGTCGACACGCAAATAACGATTACGATGCCGCTTATCGAGGGGCTCGATGGCGTGCAGAAGATGAGCAAAAGCCTGGGCAACTACATCGGGATCGATGAGGAGCCGAATGAGATTTACGGAAAGTCGATGTCCATCCCGGATGAACTCATGATGAAGTACTACAGCTTGGCGACGGACCTCGACAATGAAGCGCTGAAGGCGCTGGAAGAAGGCTTGAAGGACGGCAGCGTTCATCCCCGGGATGCCAAAATGCGCCTCGCGCACACCTTCGTGCGGATGTACCATGGGGTGGAAGCAGCCGATGCGGCTCAGCAGCATTTTGTTACCGTCTTTCAGCAGCGGGCTTTGCCTGACGACATTCAGGAGTACCAGATCCCGGCAGAGGAGCTTGACCAGGGCGCTATTCGCCTGATCCGGCTGTTGACCTTGCTTGGCTTTGCATCTTCCAACGGGGAAGCGAGACGGAGCATTCAGCAGGGCGCTGTGAAATGGAATGAGGATAAAATAACGGACGTCAACGCGGACATTACGCCGCAGGAGGGGGATATTATTCAGGTCGGCAAACGCAAATTTGCCAAGCTGAAGCTGTCCTGATCGGGGCACCTATGAACAAGACGGGCTTCCTAGCTGAAGCCAACTGGCCTTAAGGCAACAGCCAGTTGACATTCGGCTTGCGGAGCCCGTTTTCACGTATGGGGAGTGGAGTGCCCCTATACCGATGCGCCGGGGCAACAGGGCGGTCAACTCGCCAGACACAATAAGAAAACCCGGAGGCCAAAAGGCCTTCCGGGTTTCTTATTGTGGATCTTAACGGTTGTAGAACTCGACGATTTGCTTCTCGTCGATATCTTGAGAAAGCTCGGAACGCTCTGGAAGACGGATGTATTTCCCTTCCATTGCCGTTTCGTCGAACTCAAGGTAAGCCGGGAGATGCACGCGGTTAGCCAAAGCTTCCTTGATGGAAGAAAGGCTGCGGCTTCTCTCGCGAAGACCGATAACATCGCCAGGGTTTACGGAGTAAGAAGCGATGTCTACTTTTTTGCCGTTCACAGTCACGTGACCGTGTGCTACCAGCTGGCGAGCACCTGCACGGGAGTTGCTGAAGCCAAGACGATAAACGAGGTTGTCCAGACGGCTCTCAAGCAGGAACATGAAGTTCTCACCCGCAATACCTTTCATGCCGGTTGCTTTCGCAAACAGGGTGCGGAATTGCTTCTCGCCCAAGCCGTACATGTGACGGAGCTTTTGCTTTTCTTGAAGCTGCATACCATAGTTGCTCATTTTTCTCCGTTGGTTAGGACCATGTTGGCCTGGAGGAAAAGGACGTTTCAATTCTTTGCCAGTGCCGCTCAAGGAAATTCCAAGACGACGGCTCAATTTAAATTTAGGACCGGTGTAACGTGCCATTGTTATATAGACTCCTTTTTTAGTAAAGTTTCATTAGGGCTCTATTTGCGCCGTATTTGTCTCTATTCCATCCGTTCAATGCCGGAAAGAATCTGACGGGAAAGTTCAGCCGCTGTCCTGTCAGTAACAAATGACGTGAGGGTGACACAACGATTCCGCCCAAATTCATTGAATGCATTGCATTCTGACTCAACAATAAATATTATATGAAGTAATGATATAAAGTCAAGTTCAAGGTTTACATAAGTTTGTCTAAATTTGTCGATAGGACTATAGAACTAAAAAATATTGGGAATAACGCAAGAAATATAATGCAATCGTGGGTAAAACAGATTAAGATAAGAATAGTATATTTAGTCGCAAATAGCTACTCTACATGATTTGATTTGGTATGTAGCCTGTTTATGTCCGGTGTTAATACGTTGTTTTAGGCAGCATGCGCATCAACCGGAAGCATCTTCAAGCCGGAGTTCATGTCCGTAAGCTTGAGAAAAGGCTTTATCATGGTGCAAAGGAGCGCCCATTATGTCAGAGGAACAACGTGAAGTGTATAAGGGCTATATCGGTCCTGCGATTATCGATGACGAGATGCCGCTAAGAGGGGCTTCTTCCATTCTGCAAAATCTGGATATTACCCCTTACGATTTCACTTACCTGCACCCGCTGATTGAGGACAGTTATATGGAGTGGCTGCAAGAGTGCTCACAGATTGAAGCGCTCAAGCCGTTTCGGTGGGCTGTCCTTTCTCATGACGGAGCTTGGCTGGCCGGAGCGGAAGAGCTGAGAGCGTATTTTGCCGCGGGAGATGACGATGCGGTAGCGCAGGCGCTTAGGTACAGCAAGCCGGTATGCAGCAGAAGCATGGAAAGGCTCGGCGGCCAGGTGATCTGCGCGGTCCCGCTCTTGAGCCGGGTGTACGGCGACCTGTTCGCGATCATGATCAGCGTGTCGCCGCCGGATGAACCGGGTAAGGACAGGGCGCTGCTGCTAACGGAGCCTTATGCGCTGCTTTACCGTGCCAATTTCTACCGCCGATTTGAGCATCTGTTTGTGAAGGATCTGGAAGAAGTTCACATCAAGGCCGAGCGCGAAGCGTCCCGCCGTTCTCTTCTGTTTCAGTATGTGAAACGGATGCATGTCCAGATTAACGTTGACAGCGTCATTACGGAGGCGATCGAGAGTGTCCTCTCCCTGTATCCCGACGTAAAGGTCGAGCTGTACATGTCCCAGGATCATGAGAGCGCGCATCCCTTGGTTCGCCAGCTGCTGCTGCGGCACTGGCAGGAGGAGGTTTTTGTCCGCACCTTTATGGAGGGCAAAATGACCATACATAAGCAAGAAGATCCGGATGCCCTGGTGGAAGTCGGAATTCCGATGGGAGGAAGGCAGGGCGTATACGGCGTGTTCCATCTGGAGGCTGCCCCTTCGGTGTTCTCGGAGATGGATCTAGAGCTGCTGAGCATGATGGCGGATGCGGCGGGAACGTCTTTTGAGAATGCCAAGCTGTACGAGCAGTCCAATCTGATGATTCATGAACTGCGGATGATGAATGAGCTTACGCGGAGACTGAACAAAAGCCTGCATCTGGTCGAGATTTTTAAATTTGCCAATCAGGAGCTGCTGAGCATGCTCGGGGCAGATTACTGCTGCATTCTGATCTACAATGCGGAGTTGGACGGGCTTGAGGTCGTGTCCAGCAATGCGGAGTGGATGCTGAAGGAAGTGCATGATATCAGCTACGGACTTGGCGGGCTGGTGTACCGGTCCAAGGAGGCGCTCATTCTGGCGGACTATGAGGAGGAGCGTCCGGCAGAATCGAGGTTGATGGAAAGCACAGGCTCCCGATCGCTCGTTGCAACTCCGCTGCTGATCAACGGGGAAGTGGGCGGGGTTGTGCTGTTGACTCACCATAAGCCTCATTATTTCTCATACGACAGCTATCGGCTGTTGCAGGCGCTTACGAGCCATATCGGCCTGGCCATCGGCAATGCCTTCCTTCACGCCGAGGTGCGGAGAATGGCCAATCGGGATATGCTGACAGGGCTGTATGCGCGCCACTATCTCGACGATCTCATCCAGGAATGCCAGAATCGGGACGTATGCGGCTCGCTGATCGTGATTGATATCGACCAGTTCAAGCAGGTGAATGATACCTTCGGGCATCAGCGAGGGGATAACATATTGAAGCAGGTAAGCGGAATTGTGAAATCTGCGATCCGGCACAATGATATCCCTGCCCGATGGGGCGGCGAGGAGCTGGCTGTCTATTTGCCCGGGCTTGGCGTGATGCAGGCGGTGCGGGTGGCAGAGCGAATTCGCTCCCGGGTTGCGGAGGAGACGGACCCTAGAGTCACCGTGTCCTGCGGCATATCGGAGTGGAGCTGGACGGACGAGAAGGTGAGTGTAGAATCCCTATTTTACCGGGCGGATATGGCCTTGTATGAAGCGAAGAACGGGGGCCGGAACCGGATCGTGGTGGAGAAGTCTCAGACAGAATAATACGGTAGCTGAAGAAGCCTCAAGGTGCATGCCTTGGGGCTTCTTTCTTGTGGTTCTGACATCCGCACCGATGACAGACAGGCTGCCCAGCTTGCTGGTGATGAAGGGTATAAACAGGCACAGGTCGGACAGTCTAAAATCAAGAACGAATGGAAAGAGGCGGGATGCATGTTCAACAAGCTCAAATGGCGACATATGCGGCTGTTTATAGGATGTCTGCTCGTGCTGGCAGCGGGAGGAGCCTCGGGATGCGCATGGGACAATCCGCTGCCGCCGGAGGAGGCGCTGAACCGGGCGATTGCCGGTCTGTCGGGGGTGGATAATCTGGCCTTCAAAGGCAACGCAGCGATTCGCAGCGGTGAGGAGGGCATTTTTGAGCAAAATCTGGCCTTTGAGGGCGAGCTGAAACAGCATAACCAGTTAATCCTTTCCTCTAAGACGGAAAAAAATCAGAAGCTGGCACACCATGATATGCCGGCAGCGCGCCCTTGGATGGCGAGCGGGCATAAGGTGACGCTCAAGCGGAAGCAGGGGCAATGGAGCATGCTGTCGCCCGGTCATACAGAGGACATGTGGATGTCGCGGCTGAATCCGCTTGAACAGCTTGAATATGTAGGCAGGGCGGAGAAACGGGTTGCCGATGAGTCTGGAGCGGCCCGGGGCACGCGCGTGCTTCGGGTGGAGCTTACTGCCGAAGCGGCCTCACGGATGACACGGGAAGCTTTGAATGAGCAGATGGAGGCCATCGGAAGAAGAATTGAGCAGAAGGGTGACCCGCTCTACAGCGACAATCCGTCTGTCCGGAAGCAGCTGAAGGCGTTGTGGCAAAAGGAAAATGACGAGCTTGCCAAACTGCTGCAGCAGGCGGAGGTCAACGCGGTGTATCATGTGACGATAAACAAGCGTTCCCAGCTGCCGACGAGGCTGACGATGGAACGGCAGTTATCCTTGCCGGACGGCGCAGGCGGGAGGCGGACCGAAACGCTTGTATCGGATATTACGTTTGCCGAACCGTAAGGGCTGAAGCGTTTATTTTTGCAGCTGGGCGCTGACGCCGGAGTCTCTCCCGTGCTACAATAGGCTATGAATTTACCGCTGTTCAATTTGTTGGCAACATAGTGACAGCATCAGAGGAGGACTAGACAGATGCGTGACCCAAGAATACAGAAGCTGGCTGAAAATCTCGTGAACTACTCGATTGATATGCAGCCTGGCGAGAATGTGCTCATCGAGATGATCGGTTCCGAGCGCGATCTCCTCAACGCCATCGTCGAGGAGGTTTCCAATAAGGGAGGACGGCCGTTCGTTCAACTGACGGATCGGACGGTTCAGCGGGCTATGTTGAAAAATGCAACCCGTGAGCAGCTAGCGCTTTGGGCAGAGCTGGATTTGAACCGGATGAAGCAGATGGATTGTTACATCGGCATCCGCGCAGGCGAGAATGTGAATGATCTGGCGGATGTGCCGGAAGAGAAGATGAAGATGTACAATTCCATTTATTCACATCCTGTACATAGCGAGCAGCGTGTCAAGCATACGAAATGGGTTGTTCTGCGCTATCCGAACGCGAGTATGGCCCAGCTTGCCAATACAAGCACGGAGGCGTTCGAGGACTTCTATTTCGATGTGTGCAATCTTGACTATTCCAAAATGGACCGTGCGCAGGATCCGCTGGCCGAGCTTATGAGAAACACGGATAAGGTGCGGATCGTGGGCCCGGGGACAGATCTCAGCTTCTCGATCAAAGGCATCGGGGCCGAGAAATGCTCCGGTCAGAAAAACATCCCGGACGGAGAGGTATACACCGCGCCGGTGCGCGATTCCGTCAATGGTATGATCACGTACAATACGCCAACCTTATATAACGGCGTAACGTTCGAGAACATCAAATTTGTGTTTGAGAACGGTAAAATTGTCGAAGCGACAGGCAGCGACACGAAGCGATTGAACGAAATTTTAGATTCCGATGAAGGCGCGCGTTATATCGGCGAATTTGCGATCGGCTTCAACCCGTACATTCTCACGCCGATGAAGGACATTTTGTTTGACGAGAAAATCGCCGGCAGCCTGCACTTTACGCCTGGCCAGGCTTACGAAGTGACAGACAACGGCAACCGCTCATCCATCCACTGGGATCTCGTGCTGATTCAGCGCCCGGAATACGGCGGCGGCGAAATTTATTTTGACGATGTTCTGATCCGGAAAGACGGTCTCTTTGTTTTGCCGGAACTGGAAGCATTGAACCCGGAAAATCTTAAATAGATTGGAAAATATGTTGCAAAAGAAAACGGATTCAATGTATCATGAAGGAGCAATGATGAGCAATCAGAGATCCTAAAGTTACGGAGGGATTCGTATGTCCAATAAGAACAATGAGGCCGTTGTCGAAATTTCGCAAACTGCCAGTCAATTTTCATCCTCCATTGTTCTGCAGGCCGAGAACAAGTACATCGATGTAAAGAGCATCCTAGGCTTGTTCACGACACTGGTAAGCAACCAAAGCTATGAGCTTCATGTCCATGGGCCTGATGCAGAAGAAGCGAAGAAGGCGCTGCTGGAAGTGTTTGATAAGCACGGCCTGAACGTCAAAGTAATTGAATAGACATTGGAGAGGCGCCCTTCATCCTTTTGTGGGATGAGGGGTGCTTTTTTACGCGGATGAAGCATACGATTTTGAGGATAGTAGATATTGTAATTTTACAGCGGCGATGAAGACGTCTATAATGCAAGAAACTGCTGTTAACAGGATAAGGTGTTCCGGAGCACGCACACCGATAGACGTTTTTATGATCTAGTCCTTGTATTGATTTGTGATTTCGACTAATATTAATGATAGTAGTTATCACTTGTTACTTGTTGTGATATTGACATAGGGGGGAAGATCATGACTTCATCTGATTTGCAGGAACAGCTGAATCTTAAAGCGATCAGTCTTCTACATGAAGATGCAGATAAAATTCTAAAGCTCATTGAAGTACAGATGGAGAATCTGGCAACCCGTTACTGCCCTCTCTATGAGGAAGTGCTGGATACTCAAATGTACGGTTTTTCCAAGGAAGTTGACTTTGCCGTTCGTGCGGGCCTTCTGCCGGAGAGTACGGGAAAACAGCTGATCAGCAAGTTGGAACGCAATCTGGCGCTCCTGTACGAAGCCATGAATCAACAAGCCGAATAGCCTGTCCTCGTACAGGCGGCATACATAGAAATAAGGCTATCCCCGATCTGCCGGGGATAGCCTTTTTATGTTCAGCTTGGATTCACAGCTTAAATTATTGATATAAACTAAAAACTGTTGTATTTAAAGCGCTTCCAATCATCCATACAATGAACACATGAAACAACATCATTCAGCATGAAGGAGGGAATGTCCATGAATCGGGTTTCATGGAAGGGAAAATCGCTAATGACGGTGCTGGCACTTTTATTGGTGATTACAGGCTGCAGCGGAGAGGTGCAGAAGGAGGGCAGCACTGCGGAAGAGGGGGGCATCGATCGGGAGAGCCCGGTGCTCACAAACCCCAAAGATTTCAAATTTGATCCGCCGGTCACTGTTTCGACCGGCATACGCTGGTCTGCACAGGGGGAGAACGAATTCAAGGAAGGGGAAACGATCCAGGATAATTTCCACACCAGATGGATGAGCGACTCCATGGGCATTAACCTTACCTTTGACTTTGTCGTTCCCAACCTGGAGGATTACCAGACGAAGCTGAGACTGATGATGGCGGGAAACCAGAAGCTGCCGGATGTGTTCACAACGAAAGTAGAGATGGCCAATGACCTTATCTCGGCTGGAAAGGTGCAGCCTCTTAATGATTACATCGATCAGTATTTGTCCGATAATCTGAAAGCGATTTATGAGAAATATCCGGAGGTGCTGTACCCTGTCACTAGAGACGGGCAAATCTACGGCCTTCCGAATATGTTTGCGATGGATGAAGGCACCGTGATGTGGGTCCGAGAGGATTGGCTTAACGCGCTGGGCCTCGAGGCGCCAACCACGATTGATGAGATGACGGAGGTGCTGAGAGCTTTCACCGAGGATGATCCGGATGGCAACGGCAAGGATGATACGCTCGGACTCGCGGTTTCGCTGAAGGAAGGACCCTATAACTGGATGTCCTCGGCGGACGGTTTGGTCGGAGCTTTCGGCAACCATATGCCTTCCAAATATATATGGGAATATTGGAATCCGGACGAGAGCGGACAGTTGGTATACAACGGTATCCAGCCTGGAATCAAGGACTTCCTAGCGCAGATGAGAGACTGGATGTCCAACGGCTATGTCGATCCTGAAGCAGGCATCAAGGACGCTGCCAAGGCAGGGGAGATCGCTGCGAGCGGTGAGGCGGGCATTATTTTCGGACCTCCCTGGATGGATGGGTACCCGCTTGGAGGTGTAGAAGGGTTTAAGGCGTATCCGCTTCCAGCTGGACCTGGCGGGCAGCAGGCGCGCGCCGAAAAATCGATGGTCAGGGATTATCTTGTGTTCAACAAGGACTTCAATAATGTTGACGCCATGATGGGCTATATTAACAAGATCTATGCCGCAAGTTTCGGTGAAGAAGATCCATACTTCGATGAGGCGCTGCGAAACGGATGGATGGAAGGCTATGACTATGTGCTGCATGAAGGGAACGTGTACCGGGGCAATTTTGATGAGCATGGGATACCAAGTGATAAATGGCCGAACCCAGCCGACGCCAACGTCACCTATGACTTGACATTACCGTTCATGAACGGCATCATCCCATTCCAAAGCGACAGCGCATTCCAGAAATTCCTTTCCGACCCGGATGCAGACCCGGACAACATGGCGGAGATCAGTGTATCGAAGGCAAAGCCGCGCATGCTGGAGGCTGGGATTGTGCGAGTGTCCCAGAACGATAATGTGATTGTGAACTATTTCAACGGTCCGCCTACCAAAACGATGGTCTCCAAAGGCGAGCTGCTGATCAAGCTGATGACGGAGAGCTATTTGAAGATCATTTATGGCGACGAGCCTGTAGATTATTTTGATACCTTCGTCGAGGAATGGAAGAAGAACGGAGGGGATCAGATGACAGAGGAAGTTAATGAATGGTACGAAAATGTCAAGCAGTAACCACCACAGAATCATGAAAGGAAGGAGGGGAGTGTATGACCGAACCGGTATTCAATACCGATAAGAAGGCGCTGCGTCTCCCTACGAGAGGCTGGCGGGCGTATTTACAAAAGACATGGCCCCTTCATGTCCTTCTGCTTCCAGCCGTCCTCCTTGCCCTTGTCTATAATTACATTCCGATTATGGGCATTGTGATCGCTTTTCAGGATTACAAACCGTGGCTCGGCTTTGGAGGCTCCCCGTGGGTGGGGCTCGATCATTTTCGGTATTTGTTCGAATACCCCGACAGCATGCAGATTATCCGCAATACCCTGATCATTGCATTTGCGAAAATAATGACCAATATGTTTGTGCCGGTTATCTTCGCCCTATTGCTGAATGAGATACGCATCAAGTGGTTTAAACGAACGGCGCAAACGCTGGTTTACCTGCCGCACTTTTTGTCCTGGGTCATTTTGGGCGGGATATTTGTTGATATTCTATCTATCCGCGGCGGGATTGTGAACCGTTTCCTCGGCACGCTGGGAATCGATCCGATTGCATTTCTCTCGAACGGGGACTGGTTCAGATTTACAGTCATTGTGACCGATGCGTGGAAAGACTTTGGTTTCTCGGCGATCATCTTCCTTGCGGCGATTGCAGGCACGAACCCATCTCTGTACGAAGCTGCTGAAATCGATGGCGCAAACCGCTGGCAGCAGGTCCTTCACGTTACTCTGCCCGCCATAGCCCCGATCTTCATCGTTGTGGCGACGCTGTCGCTGGGCAGGGTGCTGGACGCTGGATTCGATCAGATCTTTAATCTGTATAATCCGCTTGTCTACAGCAAAGGAGATATCATTGACACATTTGTATACCGGGTCGGCCTCCTGGGCAGTCAATACAGCTTCGCAACGGCCATTGGTTTCTTTAAATCGTTAATCGGCTTCATCATGATCGTGATCAGCTATCGGCTGGCATACAAATGGGCCGGGTACCGGATATTCTAGGGTTGTAGAGAGGCCGCTTGCAAGAAGCTTTTTCTTAAGGATAGGAGGTGTGGAATGCGATTTTACTCTAAGACTTATAAGACGTTCCAGTTTTTCAATTATACATGTATCGCTCTGCTCAGTCTTGCCTGTATTTTACCGTTAATTCATATTCTCGCGGTGTCGTTCAGCTCCCGGGATGCGGCTACGGCCAATATCGTCAATTTTATTCCCATTGACTTCACTACAGCCGCATACAAGGAAACCCTCGGCAACAATAACTTCATTCGGGCGCTGTTGATCGGGGTGCAGCGGACGGTGCTAGGTACAGTGCTATCCCTGATCGTGACGATGATGGCCGCTTATTCGCTGTCAAAGGAGCAGCATCGGTTCCGCGGCAGAAACATCTACTCCTGGTACTTTATCATCATCATGCTATTTCACGGCGGGCTGATCCCCACCTATCTGGTGGTGAGCGGCACTGGTCTGATGGACTCGATCTGGGCCTTGGTGATTCCTTCGGCTGTCAATGTATGGAATATGATTCTGATGCTCAATTTCTTCAGGAATTTGCCGCAGGAGCTGGAGGAGGCTGCACTGATGGACGGTGCGGGACATTTCCGGACGCTGTTCTCCATCTTCATACCGGTTTCGATGCCCTCTGTGGCCACCATTATGCTCTTTACGATGGTCGTGCACTGGAATTCCTGGTTTGACGGCATTCTGTATATGACCAAGGTTGAGGATTATCCGTTGGCTTCATTTCTTCATACGATTGTGGTCAAGGAGAACTTCTCGGAGGTTGGTGTCGATTTGGCAGCACTTCATCAGATTTCGAACAGAACTGTCAAATCATCTCAAATCTTTATCGGAGCACTGCCTATCTTGCTGGTGTACCCGTTCTTGCAAAAATATTTTGTTAAAGGAATTGTGCTGGGCTCGGTAAAAGGTTAAAACAGACCGTTCTTCATTGATTTCATGTAAACTGACATTGAGACATCCTTTGAAGAGCGGAGGCGAATATGAAGCGGCTGAATACCTTTCAGAAAATCATTGTCCTGCTGTCGATCCTGCTGGTACCGGTCATCCTGATTTACACCTATTCCAATCGGGTTAGTATGAGCATCATTCAACAGGAGTTGATTCAGCTCACGCTGAACCAACAGAACTTTCTGACAGAGCAGCTCGATATGATTAGTGAGCAGCTGTGGAAATCGGCTTATATTACGATGTCCGATCCGAATGCGTTAATGCTGCAGCATCCTTCAATTACAAAACCGGGCTACGATACGTTTAAAACGATCGAGGCGCTGGAGCATCACCTGCGGCTGCAGAGCACATCGTACAGTTGGCAATATGAGCTTACCCTTTTTTCCCCCGTCACTGGCATGTATATTACTACCGATTCGAACCGGCAATTTGATAACGCTTACTTTAGTGAGCATTTTTATACGAATTGGTCATATGTCAAGCTCGATTCGGGTGCTGGCCAGCAATATTATTTTGTGCGCCATATGACCAAACCGTTCACGCTCGATGATCATCCAGAGGAGCTGAGCCTGATCCTGGAGGCGGCCATCCCTGCCAGTAACATTGCGCAAATGATGGAGCAATTTGCTGCGGGCAGGTCCGGGGAACCGATGTTTTACCATCCGGACTATGGAGGCATTACCCGCCATCTTGCCGATTTCGAAGGGACGGATCATCTCCAGGGTTTGCTCAGCGATTATCCATTTGAAGGCAACGGCTACGAAATTGTAAGGTCTGGCGGGCAGAAGTATCTGATGAATTATACGGAATCCACATGGCCGGGATGGTATCTAGTTGACTTCGTCCCGCTCAAGACAGTTATCGCCTCCTTGAATCAAAGCTTGATGTGGTTCTACTTCATGATGGCGTTGCTGCTGCTCATCGGCATTGGTTTCGCGGTCATTATATACCGCAGCGTGCAGCGGCCGATGCTGCAGCTGATTAAGGGGGTACGCAGACTGAAGCAGGGGAATTATGCTTTTCGGCTTCCGGTGAACGGGCAGAGTGAATTTCATTATCTATTCTCCGAGTTCAACCGCATGAGTGAGGAGACGCAGGAGCTGATCGAGAAGGTGTATGTCAGCCAGCTCAGAATTAGGGACGCTACGCTGAAGCAACTGCAGTCCCAGATCAATCCGCACTTTTTGTATAACAACTTTGCCTTTATTCAGAGCATGACCCAGATGGGGAACCGGGAGGCAGTCATCGCTTTTACCCAGCATCTCAGCCAGTATTACCGGTATACGACCCGTACCGAAATGACAACAACCCGCCTTGATGAAGAACTTGAGTTGATTCAAAGCTATCTGGAAATTCACAGGATGCAGATTCCAAGGTTGGACTATGACATCGATGTGCCTAGACATCTTCGGTGTTGGTCCATTCCAAGGCTCATTATTCAGCCGGTTGTGGAAAACGCGATTGTGCACGGCATCGAGAATTCGCTCAACGATGGGCTCATACGCGTAACCGGCCGCATGGAAGAGACACATGCGGTTATCACCGTGGAGGATAACGGGGGAGGAATCAGAGCCGAGGATCTTGAGCATCCTCGGAGCAGGATGAACCGTACGATGGATGAGAACATGGGATGCGGCCTGTGGAACATTCACCAGCGTCTGCTGCTGTATAACGAGGACGGGAATGGTCTTAGCTTTGCCCCCTCCGAACTGGGAGGATTGAAGGTAGTGCTCCGCTTCCGTGTTCAAGAAGAGAAATCGCTTAACAAGCACAAGCATTCGGAGGGATCAGAATGATATCGCTGCTTATCGTAGATGATCACCCGCATCAGGCCGACGGAATCGCCCATATTGTGACGGAGTCAGGGCTTCCGTTTATAGGAGCGGTTTATAAAGCATATTCCGCGAAGGAGGCGCTCGAGTGTTTTGCTGCCCACCGGGTTGACATTGTCATTACGGATATTCGGATGCCGGAGATGAGCGGGATTGAACTGATCAGCCGGATAAGGGAGAGCTCCAGACAGGTAAAATGCGTGCTGCTTTCCGGTTACGCCGAGTTCGAGTATGCCCAGCGGGCGATGGAATTACATGCTTCGAAATACCTCATGAAGCCGGTCAAAGATTCTGAGCTGCTGGATACGCTGCACAAGCTTCACGGTGAGATTATGACGGAGGCGAATCGGACCCAGATGTACCAGCAAGCAGTTCACGCAATGCGGGTGCATACCCCCCTGATCAGGGAAGCGTTCCTTCGGGATCTTATCGAAGGCAAGGCGATTCTGCGACGTGACCTGGAGCGGCGGTTGCAGGCCCTTGAGCTTCCGTTTACCGCCGGAGATGAGGTGTTGTTTTTTGCCATCCAGCTCGAGGATGACCTGTCGGGCTACAACGGGCATGACAAGGCATTGATCAGTTACGCAGTCGGCAATATCGGAGAAGAACTGCTGCAGGATTCATTTGATGTCTGGTATACGGCCATGAATGATCGGATCATCGCATTTGTGCTCAAGCCGAGGGAGAATAAAGGGCTGCACGCCGCAGACAGACTGGAGCGCAGGGCCAAGGAATTTCAGCGCAGCGTCTATCGGTATCTGAAACACATGATCTCGGTAGGGATTGTAAGCAGCCCGGTAGCTTTCCCCGATGAACTGAACGAGGCCTCTCACAAAAGCCGTCTGTTGTTCCGCAACCGGGAGGATAAAGTGGCTGGCCTGTTCGCTATCATCAGTGAACTTCCGCAGCCGAAGCTGTCGGGACTGATTGATTCCCTATACCAGCCGCCATCCCTCTCCAATCTGATGGAGATCGGGCGCTGGGAAGAAGCGTACGAGAAGCTTCGGGATATTTTTGCCGAGCTTGAACATAAATGGACGGATTCGCCAGAATATGCCCAGGAAGCATTTTTTGTCATCGCTGGTTCCTTCCAGTTTGTCTCGCATAAGGAAGGCAAGCAGCTGGTCGATATGATCGGCCCTTTATATGCCTCGATGCTGGAGAAGCATACGACCTGGGATTTGCGGAGCTTTCGCGACTGGGCTTTCAAGTCGCTTCAGTGCATAGCAGAGCTAGCCGAAGAACAGAAGCCGGGATACAGAAGCACGACACTTTCTCTTGCCCAGCGCATTCAGCAATATATTGAGCGTCACTTGAACGAGGACTTATCTCTGCCGCTTATTGCAGAGGAGCTTGGGTTTCACCCGGCCTATCTCTCTAAAGTGTATAAATCGGAAACAGGGCAGACGCTAAGCGATTACTTGCTGAAACGACGGATGGAGCATGCCGCTGTCCTTCTGCGAAAGACGGATTCCAAAATATACGAGGTGGCCGAACAGACAGGCTACCAAACGGCGCATTACTTTATCAAGCTGTTCAAAAATTACTACGGCGTTACCCCGCAGCAATTCCGCCAGGGCCAAAGCGGTAAAAGATAGGCCAACAAGTCAACAAGAAAGGAGTGGCTGTTATATGACATGGTGGAGCAGCAACAGGCTCAGGCTGATCCAGAATAATCTGCGTGAAGTCGACGCGAATATGGACGTTGATGCGCTCATCCATCAGCTTAAGCAACTGGAAGCCAATGTACTGATGATGAATGCAGGCGGCATATTTGCCTTCTATCCGTCCCGACTTCGCTATCATTATGTAACTCCCTACTTGAAAAAGGATCTGCTAGGCGAAGCGATAGCCAAAGCTCACGCGAACGGGATTCGCTTCATTGCCCGGTTCGACTTCAGCAAGGCGCATGAGTCGGTGTTCAGGCAGAGACCGGAATGGTTCTACCGTACTAGGGAAGGACGGGAGGTGAACTATTACGGCATCGTTCACACCTGTCTGAACGGGGGCTATCAGCAGCGTTATTCCCTTGATATTTTGACAGAAGTGTTAAGCAGCTATGATGTGGACGGCGTATTCTTTAATATGTTTGGTTATCAAAACTGGGATTACAGCGGGAATCATTACGGCATCTGTTATTGCGACAACTGCAGGACGCGTTTTCGGGAAATGTATGGTCTTCAGCTTCCGGAGCCAGAGCAGCAAGATGACTTCGTGTACAGGAAGTATCGCGAATTCCAAGAGATCACCGCAATGGAAATGCTGGATACCATCCACGATCATATCAAGGCGTTGAATCCGCAGACAGCGATCAGTACCTATCATCCACATAAGGTGGATATCGTTAGGCATGAGTCGGCTACCGCATTAAATCGCGCTTCTTCGAAATGGTTGTATTCGGCTGCGGAGAACGTGATGCCGATTTCCGGCAGCTATGATGACAAGCTGTCAAGCAACTGCTCCATTAACGCCATCGACCTGACCTACAGGTTCACAGGGGTATCGCGATATGAAACCGAGATTAGGCTGTACGAAAATTTGGTGAATGGTTCGGGGCTGGATTTTTGCATTATCGGTGTTTTCGAAGATTATCCGGACATGGACAATATGGATAGCGTCGCGAAGGTTTTTCGGTTTCACAAGAAGCACGAGCATCTGTTTGGCAGCTTCTCCTCCATGGCTGACGTTGTGCTCGTGAAGCCGCCGGCCTCCGAGCGGGATTCATATACAGAATACCTGGGACTATTCAAGATGCTGAAGGAGTCCCATATCCTCTTTGATGTGATCTCACAGAATCGATTGGAGCAGCTCCGCAGAAGCAGGGCCAGGGTGGTGGTGCTGCCGGGAATCACAAGGACGACAGCGGAGGAGCTGGATGTTCTGCTGGAAGCAAGGGATGGCGGCAAGCATATTCTGGCAACGGGAGCGGCCTTGTCCGCTCAAACGACCGCGCTTTCGCGCCTGTTCGGGACTTCGGTGGATACGATCATCGCCGACACGACGGCCTCCTATATGGTCGTGGATGATAAGACCATGTACCCTGAGCTTGAGCGAAAGCAGTGGGTTATCGTCCAAGGTCCTTTTGCAGTCCTTCACCCCGGAAGCCAGGCATCCGCAAAGCTACCCTATATGGCGCCATCCAGCTTCGGGCCGCCGGAGCGGGCGTACGGGCATGAGCTTACGGACCGCTATGGTCTCGTTCTATTCGGGAAAACAACGGATAGCAAGGGGATGGGGGCGTACATGGGCTGGAACGTTGGCCGTTTGTACCATGACCACGGTTTTGCCGACCATAAATATATCGTATGCGGGGCGATACGACACTTGCTGAACGGAACTGCGACACTGCGCGCCGAGGCTCATCCCAGCGTGGAGATCAACCTCCACCGGTTGCCGGATGAATCCTATATGCTGCAATTGTTGAACTTATCAGGCTTTAATGGATCGACCTATGAAGCGCCGATTGATATGCATGATATTAATATTCAATTGCGAGGAATCGGCCAGGTTGACCATGTGGAAGCTTTGGTTGATGGTCAGACGGCTGAGCTTCAAAGGGACGAAAACTTGATCGCCCTCAAGATTCCGAAGCTTGGGGTCTATGCCGCCTATCATCTGCAGGGTAACGCGTAGGGCACAGTTGTCACAAAAAGGAGGAACTTATTCATGTCCGCTAACGAATGGTGGTGGCATCAGCCGCTTCGCATCATCCAGCCCAACATGCAGGTGAAGGACACGGCGCGGATTGACCCTGAGCGGCTGGCTAAACAACTGAAAGAGATGTGTGCCAATACGGTTGTTTTTAATGTGGGCGGGATATACGCCTGGTACAGGAGCGAGGTTCCGTTTCACCACGTGAATGAATTTCTGCCGGATCAGGGGGATCTGCTGCAGGAGATGATTGAGTGCTTTCATCGGGAGGGCTTGCGGTTTGTGGCAAGATACGATTTCAGCAAGGCGGATGACTTCGTATATCAGCATCGGCCAGAGTGGTTTGTGCGAAGCAAGGACGGAGAACCGGAGATCATCGGAGCTAAGCGGCCGGGGAATTGGTCGCTATTGATGTCCACCTGCATCAATACCGGATATCGCAACGAAGCGCTGGCTGTGCCGGTACTGCGGGAAACGCTGAATCAATATGATATCGACGGCGTTTTTTTCAATAATCCGGGTACGATTCCTTGCTTGTGCGGAAATTGCCAGGACAAATACCAGGAGCTGTACGGATATCCGATGCCGGAGGATCGGTCCGAGCTGGACCGAACCTGGGGCTCGATATGTCTTCGCCACAATATGGAGCTGCTGAACGGCACGATCAAGGAGATCCGGAAGGAGGTGCCGGTACTCGGGTATTATAATCTGTTTCATGAAAGCTTAGAGGATCGGAAGGCCGGAAGCGATCTGCTATGCACAGAGCCGCAAAATGTCCTTTCTCGCGGGTATCGCCATATCCCGGAATTTTGGAAGCCTGCGCTGAGCATTAAGCTGGGCCGGGGCAAGGCACTCGCCGCTCCGCCGCTCGGCATTGTTCATTCCTGCCCCGGAATGGACTGGAGACATACCGGAATGCCGCCGGCTGAATACGCGTTCTGGTTGGCACAAATTCCGGCATATGGGGGCCAGATTTGGCATTCGTTGACCGGAATTCCTGACACGATTACGGATAAGCGTATTCTGAGAACGGTAAAGGCTCATAACTCCCGGGAAGAGAAGCTGGCAGAAGAGATGCATGAAGCAGAAGCTCTGGCGGAGACAGCCCTGCTATGGCATTCAGGCAGGTCGGTAGGGGGCTGGGCGGACGGGCTTGTCAGCCGCCAAATTCCGTTTGACATCCTGCCGCAGGAAGAAGCCGGCCTGGTGACGTTGAAACGGTATCGCACTGTAATCGTTCCGGAATTGTATCCGATCGGCCAGAGGGAACTGTCCTCGTGGCGGGCATATGTAGAGCAAGGCGGAAACCTCATGGTGGAGGGGAGATTAAGCAGCGGCCCGTTCAGGAAGGAGCTTGCCGACCTGCTTGGCATTGAGCCTGCCATGACGGTTAGCGAGCATTTGACGGCAAGCTACCTGCGGTTCGAAGGAACCGCAAATCCGCTGCAGAAGGGGATGGAGGATACACAGCTGATTCCCCATAGGGGGCATGTTGTTTACTGCAAGCCATCCCCTGACGCTCACGTTCTGGCCACGCTGGTGCCGCCGTTTTCTCCGCTGGAAAGTGTCGGAGCTCCGCCGGAGAGAGCCTCTCTATCCGTGCCCAGAACCGATATTCCACTCGTGGTAAGGCATGAGAAGGGTCTGGGGAGTGTGCTGTTCCTAACGTTTTCGCTCAGTGAATTAATTGATGAATTTAAACTAGGAGAGCATTATCAGCTGCTGGACAATCTGATCGATTTAAGTAACCGGGGGGAACGGCTGCTGCGCGTTGCGCCGAATGCCGGACTTCAGGCTACAATATACCGCAACCGGAACGGCTTCCTGCTTCATTTTGTCAACGGAACGGGAAGAAGACCGCTAGCCCAGCCGGTTCCGCTTCATCATCTTGAGGTGAGGCTTCCTCTCTCGTTAACAGGCGGGATCGCGGAAGTGAATGGCCTGCTGGAGAACGGGAAGCTTCCCTTTACGACAGACGGCGCTGAGCTGCGGTTTACCGTGCCGCAGGTTCAAGTTTGGGAAGCTGTGAAAATCACCTGCGGGCATAAGGAACCCGAGCAGGCACGCTGACAATCGTTCGAATAGCAGGGGCACCTTAGATAGAGGCGGATAATCCTGGAAACCAAGATCAGATTCTATATATAGCAGGAGAGGGGAACAGAAGAATGACTGTACAATTGGACAACGCAAGAATCGGTTTTATCGGAACGGGCGTTATGGGAAGCAGCATGGCCAAGCATTTACAGCAGGGAGGATACAAGCTTTCCATTTATACACGGACCAAAGCGAAAGCACAGGAGCTGCTTGATCTGGGGATGGAATGGAAGGCCTCCCCGGGAGAGCTGGCTGCCGAATGCGACGTCGTGATCACGATGGTGGGTTATCCAAGTGATGTTAGAGCTCTTTATCTGGGTGAGGACAGAGTGATTGATCATGCACGGCCAGGGACATACCTCATCGATATGACAACATCAAGCCCGCTTCTGGCCAAGCAAATTTATGAATCGGCCTGCTTAAAGGGGCTGCATGCGTTGGATGCCCCTGTATCAGGGGGAGATGTTGGGGCAAGGAATGGGACGCTATCCATCATGGTGGGAGGAGATGACCAAGCGTTCAACACCGTCCTCCCGATCTTTGAACAGATGGGCAACCGCATCGTACTGCAGGGAGGTCCTGGAGCCGGTCAACACACGAAGATGGTGAATCAGATCGCCATAGCTTCCAATATGGTTGGGGTATGCGAAGCGCTTGTGTATGCTGCGGAGGCGGGTCTGGATCTGAAAAAGGTGCTGAGCAGCATTGAGACAGGCGCTGCCGGGAGCTGGTCTTTGAGCAACCTTGCCCCTAGGATCATCGAGGGAGACTTCGAGCCTGGCTTTTATGTGAAGCATTTCATCAAGGACATGGAAATTGCGCTGCAGGTGGCGGATGACATGAAGATTGAGCTTCCAGGCCTATCGCTGGCTCGTCAGTTATATGCCCGGATCGCTGAAGCCGGGTTAACCGAGAAGGGAACGCATGCGCTTTATCTGGCTTGGGATAAGAATGAAGGTGCACAAGGGGGCGAAGGAGGGCGTTATCATCCATGAGGCACTTAAAGATAGGTGCCCTAATCAAGGGTGTCTACGCGGAGGAAGTTATTCCCTATTACCTGGATCATGGCTTTGAAAGCTTTGGCATCACTTACTGGCAGACGACAGGCGACATCGATCTTAAAGAGCAAGCCAAGCGAGTTCGCGAGCTGCTGGGCGGCAGCGGAGCTGTTGTGTCCAGCCTGACGGTTTTTGGCAATCCCCTAACCGGTACCGGCGATAATGCCGACACCTTGGCAAGCTGGGAGCGCGCGATCGACCATGCCGCCGCATTCGGCTGCGACGTGGTATCCGGATTTACAGGACGGATTCCGGACGAACCGATCCCGGCTTCTTTGCCGAAGTTCAAGCAGGTATTCGGCGAGCTTGCCCGCAGGGCAGAGGATCGCGGAGTCCGCTTGGCCTTTGAAAACTGCGATATGCACGGCACATGGGACAAGGGCGACTGGAACATCGCCCACAACCCGACTGCATGGGAGCTTATGTTTGACGCGCTGCCGAATGACAACCTGGGACTGCAGTGGGAGCCGTGCCATCAGATGGTCAGCCTGATCGATCCGATTGCCCAGCTAAGGAGATGGGCATCCAAGATTTTTCATGTACACGGCAAGGATGCCACCATCGCATGGGATGTCATTCGGGAGCATGGCATCCATGGTCCTCATCCGTTTGTGTGGCACCGGACGCCTGGCTTCGGGGATACGAACTGGACGGATGTAGTGACGATACTGATGCAACAAGGCTATGAAGGCAGCATCGACATCGAAGGCAGGCATGACCCGGTCTTCAAGGACGAGCTGGAGATGAGCGCGCAGGTAAGCTCGCTTCAATATTTGAAACGATGCCGGGGCGGTGAATATGTCACGAATCCACGGATTTCATACGGCAGCGGAAAGCTGTAGCGGGGAGTGAGGCGTTTGAAATACAAGACGGTATTGGCCGGATGCGGCAGCATGGGGACACGCTGGCTGGAATACGCGCTGAAGCGAAACGATGTGGACCTCGTTGCCCTCGTGGATGTTCAGCCGGAGAAGGCCCTTGAGGCTATGCAGCGCTTCGGCCTGAAGCTGCCGGTGTATGAAGCGGTGGCCGAAGCAGTTGCTTCCGAGGGAGTCGATCTGCTGCTGGACACTTCCATCCCGGAAGCGCATGCCGCCAATGCCATTACGGCAATGGAGCATGGCGCGAACGTGATGATGGAGAAGCCGATGGCACTTTCCATGGAAGATGCCGTTCGTTTGATCAACGTGTCGGATCGTACTGGACGAAGCTGTGCAGTGATGCAAAATCGACGCTATACCAAGGAGATCAGAGCTTTGAAGGCGGAGCTTGACACCGGCCGGATCGGTCCTCCGGGCTTTGTGACAGCCGATTTTTTTCTCGGTCCGCGATTTGGCGGCTTTCGGGAAATGATGGCACACCCTCTGCTCATTGATATGGCGATCCACACGTTTGATGCAGCAAGATATTTAATCGGGTCGGATCCCATGGCCGTGTATTGTCACGAATTTAATCCGGACGGCTCCTGGTATCAGGGTAATTCGTCAGCTGTCTGCATATTCGAGTTCAGCTGCGGAGCGGTATTTTCATACAACGGAAGCTGGAGCGCGGTAGGGCATTCCACCTCCTGGGAGGGAGCATGGCGGCTTGTCGGACCCAAGGGAACGATGCTGTGGGACGGCGATCATGAGCCAGTGTATGAAGGAGCGGATGCATTGGAATCAGCCTCGGCTGCCGGGAGGCAGGGTTCGTGGTATGGGCCAGAACGAAGAGAGGCATGTCTTGACGAGATGTTTGATTCATTGAAGTCCGGCAAACGCTCGGAAACGGATATCAGTCACAATATTCACAGCTTGGCGATGACGCTGGGCGCTGTCGAAAGCGCAAAGCGGCAGGCGAAGGTATGGCTGCCTGAACTAAGCTGTATGTAGGCCGCCGGGACGGGATCATCCATTGTTGCTGATCGTTAGCTTGTGAAGCGAAAGACTAAAAACGAAAGCGACTGGCAGGCCCTAACAAGGTGCCCGTGGCCAGTCGCTTGTTCCTTTTAGACGAGAAAGAAAGAAACACCCAAAATAATATAAACCGCTAGAAGCAGCAGTCCCTCATACCAGTTGGAATCGCCGTCCTGCGTAATGGAGCGGGCGATAAACACGGCTACGCCGATCGCTAACAGCTCCAGGGTCGTAAATACGATATCCATCGTATTGCCGAGGAAGAAGCTGATAAACACAAGCACAGGGGCTACAAACAGGGCGATTTGCAGACTGCTGCCGACGGCGATCTCAACGGCCGCTCCGATTTTGTTCTTCATCGCCAGCATGATCGCTGCGCTATGCTCGGCGGCATTGCCGATGATGGCAACGAGGAAGGCGCCCACAAACAGCTCGCTGAGACCGTATTGATGGCTAATCGGCTCCAGCACCCCGACAAGCCATTCACTGACAAAGGCGACCATCACTGTTGCAATGACGAGATAAACGATCGAGCGCTTTTTGGACCAGGCCGGCTCATGCTCATGCGCAAGCGCATCTTCATCGTTGCTGTCGCTGACATCTGCCAAGTATTCCTTATGTGTAATCATGGAGAACACGAGCCACGCTAAGTAAGCGACAATCAATATGCCGGCGACAATCAGACTGAGCATCTTGATGCCTTCGGTTGTGATGGAATGGGTGTTCAGAAACACAGCCGGGATAAACAAGGCGATGATGGACAGCGTCATCAGGGAGCCGTTAAGGCTTGCCAGCGTGGCGTTGTATCTCTGGATTTTAAATTTCAGCCCGCCCATGAACAGGCTCAGCCCGAGCACCAGCAGCAGATTGCCGATGATGGAGCCGGTGATGCTCGCTTTGACCATGTCGTACAGCCCTTCTCTAATCAGCAGGATCGCAATGATCAGCTCTGCTGCGTTGCCGAAGGTGGCGTTCAGAAAGCCGCCCAGGCGCTGTCCGGCGTAGTGGGCTACGCTCTCGGTCGCCCGGCCGAGAAACCCGGCTACAAAGATGACCGCAATCGCGGACAGCAGAAATTGAACGGTTGTGTTCCAGCCGGCAAAGTGTCCGGCCGCGCTCAGCAGGAAGGTCAGGATGAGCAAGATCGGCTTCAACCGCTTTTTTATCATCGTATGCACCCCGAATCCGATGGTTTTGTAGTAATTTGTCTAAGCTTCGCTGGAGGAAGATGTCGTTCGGTACCATATCCTTCATGTAATATACCCATTTTTTTCGAAAAATTAATGATTCATCTGCGCTTGGCATTTGCTTTTTGGGCCTGTTAGGATTTACAATAACTGATAATGAGGTGAAGGAGGATATGGCATGACGGAACAACTTCAACTGGATAGCGGTTTGATTCGGATATCGGATGATGTCGTCTCGAAAATTGCCGGACTGGCGGCGCTGGAAACACCCGGAATTGCAGCCATGTCAGGCGGATTATCCGAAGGATGGGCCAAGCGGCTGAGCGGAAAGAATGTGCAAAAAGGTGTTACGGTGGAGGTAGGTCAGCTTGAGGCGGCCATCGATCTTCGGATTATCGTGCTCTATGAGACGCCGATTCATGAAGTCTGCCGTATGCTTCAGCAGAATGTCCGCGAAGCGGTGGAAAGCATGACCGGACTTCGAGTCGTCGAGGTGAATGTCAAGGTCGAGGGCGTTGCCTTCAAGGATGACATCATGGATGATGTGCCGCAAAGAACGAAATAGTCATCGGGGAGTACATACCCTTCCCGAAGCATAAAAAAAGACTACACGGATGTCCGGTAGTCTTTTTTTACTACAGATTTTACCTGTTCCTCTTTGACAGGGCGGTTGCTGTCCCTTGAAATGCTCAGCATAATGCCCATGCTCAGCATCATGACAAGCAGGGAAGAGCCGCCGTAACTGATGAACGGAAGGGTAACCCCTGTGATCGGAATCGTATTGGTGACTCCGCCGATATTAATAAAGGATTGAATCGCAATCAGTCCCATAATGCCGACCCCGGTCAATGTGCCGAACGGGTCGGAGCAGCGAAGCGCGATAATGATGCCCCGCAATATAAAATACAGATACACCAGCAGGAAGATGCAGGTGCCGATAAAGCCGAACTCCTCGCCGATGACGGAGAAGATAAAGTCGTTATAAGGGTTCGGCAGATAGTGCAGCTTCTGGATGCTCTCGCCGTAGCCCGCGCCCGTAATGCCGCCTTGGCCAATCGCGATCAAGGATTGAACGAGATTGTAGCCTGTGTTGGACTCGTCCTGGAACGGATCCAGAAACGCCTCGATTCGGCCGACCTTATAATCTTTAGATGCCTCGTCGGAGGGGCCGCTCGAATCGAACAGGGAGCCGACTCCGAGTGTAAGCACCAATCCTAGAACGACAAGGGATATACAGCCCAGAATATGCTTCAGGCTTGCTCCGCCTGCGTAGATCACCAGGCCGCACGTAGCGACCAGGATGAAGCAGGAGCCCAGATCGGGCTGCAGCATGATTAAACCTGCCACGACGCCAACGATGATCAGCACCGGGAAAAATCCGCCTTTCCATTGACGGATCCGCTCCCCTTTTTTGGATATCAGCGCGGCCAAATATACAATGGTGGCGATTTTCGCAAGCTCGGTAGGCTGGATTCCCAGGCTGAACATGTTAAACCAGCTCCGGGCGCCGTTGGTTGCCGATCCGATGATGATCAGCAAGATGAGCAGAATCAGTGTTAGGAAAAACACCGGAATAAACAATTTTTTGTATATCTTGTAATTGATGTTCATTGCGACCAGCATCACGAGCAATCCAAGAGCGGCAAATACCCCCTGCCTCTTGGTGAAATAGAGCGGGTCGTAATTAAATTTCTCGTTGAAGACGGCCAAGCTTGAGCTGGAACTGAATACCATGATCAGTCCGAATCCGACCAGCAGCAGGGTAAGAATAAGCAATTGAAAATCTGGCGTCCCTCTTTTGGTCTGGGGCTGGGGATTGGTCGTTTTCATCATAAGATGTTACCACTTACGCTTCCAGGAGAGCCTTGAGCTCCTGCAGCTTTTTGTTGGCGATGTTCATCACCGGAGACGGTGCCATCGTTTCATACTCAAGGCCGTGCGGGAATGTCGCTCTGCCCATGTATACGGCTTCAATCTTAAGGATGGTGTCCGGCTTCTCCAGCTTCCCTTCAACCACGCGGGTATTGAAGCGGAGGAAGTACTCATCGTTATTTTTTTTATCTTCAATTTTCAAATCATATGTAGCGCGGTAGTATTCCCACTGCCAACGAATAAAGCCGACCTTCTCGGCGCATTCGTCGAGATAAGCCAAATCGCTTTGCATACCGTCCAAGCCTGTATTTTCAAAAATCATGCGGCGTTAACCCCCTTAATATTCCACTAGCAAAGTTCTTTAATATGATAGTATGTTTCAGGAACTTGTGCAAGCCTGAAGCTCTTGTGAGCCTTCAATTTGCAGCCCTTTTATCCGAAGGGTGTTTTCGTGTAGGACAGATCTCTATCTTTTCTGTTAGAATAAAAGTAATTTTCCAGCCCGATCCGTTTGCTGTTTCCCGCTCCGGCAGGGGTATATATTTCATGATGCCCAAATAACTGACGGAAAAGAGGGAAGTCCGATGAATCGAATCGTGTATGATACGGAGTATTATGCGGTGGAGGAGCATGACGGGAAGGAGATCGCGGTGATTGACCATATGCCGGAATCGGCGGCGGTGGTAGTCATTCATGAAGGCTGCCTGCTCATGGTTCGCCAGCACCGGGAGGCGGTGTCAGCGTCGACATGGGAGCTGCCGGGCGGAACGATCCGGCATGACGAGGACAAGGTCACGGCTGTTCAGCGGGAGCTTGCCGAGGAGACCGGCGTGCTGTGCAATGAACTTACATATATGGGAGAGGCTTACCCTGCAGCCTCGCTGACCAATCGCAAGGTGCATTTTTATTATACTGATGACATCAAGAGAGCGGCAGAGCCGGAGCCAGACGATGGAGAGGATGTGGCTGCCATCTGGGTTCCTTTACGTGAGGCCTGTCATACGATCAAGGAGGGAGGCCAAGTGGATCAGATGGTAGGACACGGGCTGTTTCTCTCCATGCTGCATGGCTTGCTGCTGACAGACACCAGCCGATAGGCTAAAGGAAGGATGATCAGAGATGAAGGAAGCGTTCTGGGAGCAGTGGTTCCCGACAATGGTCGCCTGGCGGCGGCATCTACATAGCCATCCGGAGCTGTCTTTTCACGAGCGGGAGACGGCGGCATATGTCGCCGAACGGTTGAGGGAGATCGGCATCGAGGTGAGAACAGGCGTCGGCGGTCACGGTGTGATCGGCAGCCTCAAGGGCGGAAAGCCGGGCAAAACGGTGGTGCTTCGCGCGGATATGGACGCCCTTGCGATTCAGGATGAGAAGGATTGCGAGTATGCATCGAAGGTTCCGGGCGCCATGCATGCCTGCGGGCATGACGGCCACACCTCCATGCTGCTGGGCGCAGCGGCTTATTTTGCATCCCGGCCGGAGGAAGTGGAGGGCGAGATCCGGTTTCTGTTCCAGCCTGCGGAGGAGGTGTGCCCGGGCGGGGCCATCGAGATGATCCGGGATGGCGCGCTTGAAGGAGCTGACGTCATATACGGGCTTCACCTCTGGACCCCGCTGCCGGTCGGCCAGGTGGCGAGCGCTCCGGGGCCATTGATGGCGTCGGCGGATGAATTTTTTATCGATATCACCGGGCGCGGCGGTCACGGGGGCATGCCTCATGTCACATCAGACGCCCTTGTTGCCGGAGCGGCGCTGGTCATGCAGCTGCAGACGATTGTCAGCCGCTCGGTGGATCCGCTTCAGCCCGCGGTGGTCACCGTAGGCACGTTCCAGGCCGGCACCGCGCAGAACGTGATCGCCGGCACAAGCCGGATCACCGGCACGGTGCGCACCTTTGACGAGGAGACGCGTCTGATGGTCCGCAGGAAGATTGAGGCGATGGCGGCATCGGTAGCGGAAACCTATGGTGCGCAGGCGTCGGTATCCTATCTGATGGGCTATCCGCCGCTGGTGAATGATGAGGCGGAGACCGCACGCTTTTTCCGCATCGCACCGAAGGTGTTTGAGCCCGGCGCCATCAAGGAGTCGACCAAGTTGATGCCGGCAGAGGACTTCTCCTACTACCTTCGCGAAATCCCGGGTTGCTTCATATTTATCGGGGCGGGCAACAAGGAGAAGCAGGCGGTATATCCGCATCACCATCCGAAGTTTGATTTCGATGAGGATGCGATGCTCTATGGAGCGAGGCTGCTGACCGAGCTTGTCCGCGCTTATCAGCGTGGGGAATAAGGGAGGAGCCAGCAGCGGAAACGGTCCGGACCCGGACCGATGCATGAACCTTGGCAATTGGGAAATAATATGACATCATAACCGGAAGTTCAGATCCAGCTTAAATGGATGTGAGCTTCTTTTTTTAGCCAAGGAGGTCATCGATGTGGAACAGAAGCCTTGTATTGTCCAGCGGGACCGGACCGTGCTGCTGGAAACAGCTCACCCGTCCTTCCAGAAGGCCCGGGCAGAGCTGGCGCAATACGCCGATCTGGTCAAAAGTCCGGCCGCATACCATACATATCGCATTACCCCACTATCCTTGTGGAACGCCGCTGCCGCAGGACTGACCGCAGATCACATATGCATAAGTCTCCGGTCGCTTTCCCGGTGGGAGCTGCCTGCGGCGCTGGAGGAAGACATTCGGCGTCTCGTTGCCAGATATGGACAGCTGACGCTGAAGATGCATCCGGCGCGTGATGGCCGGCTGCTGCTTCAGAGCCGGAGTGCATCCGTCCTGGCGGAGCTGAAGGGGTATCCTTCGCTGGCCAGCAGCGGTCTCGTCATCCTAAGTGAACTGGAAGCGGAGGCGCCCTCTCGGCTAAGAGGGCTGCTGAAGCAGGAATTGACCCGGCTGGGGTACCCTGTGCTCGATCATGTCGGATATCAGGACGGGCAGTTTCTGCCGCTGGACTGGCGGGACGGGGATCGAAGCGCGTCCGGACAAAGGGAACCGGAGCGGCAGGAGCCGCTGTCGGAGCAGACGGGCACTCCCCGGGCCATATCCGCTGCGGCTTCTGCTCAATCAAGTGGGCAGAAAGGCCGCTCTGCAGAGCAAGAAGGCGCGGAGCGGGTCGACGGGATTCCGGCTGGCAGTGTAGCCGCTCCGAAAGGCAGTTTCCGGCTGCGCGACTACCAGAGGGCGGCGGTGGACGCCTTCAAGGAGTCGGGCGGTGAGGGAGGCAGCGGCGTGCTGGTCCTGCCCTGCGGAGCCGGGAAGACGATCATCGGGCTCGCTGCGATGCGCGAACTCCAGTGCGAGACGCTGATTCTGACCTCAAATGCCACGTCGGTCACACAATGGATTAGCGAACTGCTGGATAAAACGACGCTGCTGCCGGAGCAGATTGGAGAGTATACGGCCGAGCATAAGGCGGTTCGTCCGGTGACGGTGGCTACGTATCAGATTCTGACCCATCGCCACCGGAAAGAGGAGGAGCAGTTTCATATGAAGCTGTTCAACGAGCGCCGCTGGGGGCTGATCATCTATGACGAGGTTCATTTGCTGCCTGCACCGGTGTTCCGGGCTACGGCGGATATTCAGGCTACGCGGCGGCTCGGACTGACCGCGACGCTTGTGCGGGAGGATGGCCGGGAGGCGGATGTGTTCTCGCTGATCGGGCCCAAGCGATACGAGATGCCGTGGAAAGCGCTGGAGGAGCAGGGCTGGATCGCGGCTGTCCGCTGTATCGAGGTGAAGGTGCCGTTGCCGGGTCCGATCAAGGAAAGATGCCGGTACAGCGGCAAGCGGGAGCAGTACCGGCTGGCTGCCGAGAATCCAGCCAAGCTGGAGCTGATCAAAGCGCTTGTCCGGCGCCATCCAGGCGCTCAAATTCTGATTATCGGCCAATATCTGAATCAGCTGACCGCCATTGCCGAGCAGCTGCAGGTTCCGCTCATATCAGGCCAAATGCCGCAGCAGCGGCGCCATGAGCTGTATGCCTCCTTCCGCCGGGGAGAGACGCCGGTCCTGGTCGTATCCAAGGTGGCCAATTTTGCCGTTGACCTGCCTGATGCGTCCGTGGCGATTGAAGTGTCCGGGACCTTCGGCTCCCGCCAGGAAGAGGCGCAGCGGCTGGGGCGGATTCTGCGGCCGAAGAGCGGTGAGAACCGAGCCTACTTCTATACGCTCGTGTCGAGCGACAGCCGTGAGGAGATGTTTGCCATGCGGCGCCAGCTGTTCCTTGTCGAGCAGGGCTACGTCTATGAGGCGATGTCGATCCCCCTGGCTGAAGAACAGGGCCGGAAGCCAGGCCAGATTGGCGCTGCTGCGGAAAGGGAGGTATCAGGCCAGCGATGACCATACGATCAACGGATCACGAAACGATTGCCGGGCTTAAGCCAGGGCAGCGCGCTGTGCTGGATCAGATATGGCGCACATTCGCCGGCACCGGCTTTGATGATGGCAAGCTCCGTGCGCTTCAGGTACAGCGCATGAGCGGGGCTGAAGTCCGGGCGGTCTTTGCCGAGCTGCGCCAGCTTGGATGGGTCCAAGCGGTCATCAAAGCCTGGGGGGAGCGGCTGTATTACATCCCTTTCGACAGGCTGGTCCAGCTTGCGTCGCTTTACGGCGGGCTGGCGGATCGTCCGGATCTGACATCGTCTGTCAGTCTGATCCAGGAGGGAAGGGCCGGCATAGCAACAGATCTGTTCAATGCTTTGGTGTATGCGTCCTTGCATGAGCTGTCACTCACCGCCAAAGGGGTGCTGCACAAGAAGCATATCCAGCGGCTGTCGCAGGTGCTGTCCTTATCCTCTGACGATGTGAGAGGGCTTGAGCTGCCTTACGAACATATTGAAGCGTACCCCCCCCATGTGGCTGTTATGTTGGATTTGCTGCTGGCGCTGGGGCTGCTGCGGCCGGACACAGAAGCGCTTGTCCTGCACAGGCCTTCCCTGGACGCATGGCTGAAGCTGCCCCGAGCGGCGATGGAGAAGCGGCTGTTGCAGTGTCTGATGCAGCGTTATATGAAAAGTGAGCCGGAATTTCAGCACGCGGCATGGCTGCTGTGCAGTCCTCGGCTAGCGGCCGGAGTGTGGCATGCCGACACCCAGCTGCTGCAGCAGCTGGAGGAGAAGCGGCTGCTGCCTGAAGCGAACCGGAGCCGGCTGCTTCAGGCACTGAAGGCGTGGCTTCAGTGCCTGAGCGGAGCGGGCTGGCTGGATCTTGGCGAGAACGAGCGCGGAGACACGCTGTTCCGCTGGCGCATGCGGACAGGCGCACAGCTCTTGGCTGAGGATATCCCTTGGATGGAGGCGGAGGGAGAACCTGCCACGCTGATCGTACAGCCGGATTTCGAAGTGCTGATTCCGCCGGATACGCCGTACACGGTCCGGTATACGGCGGCACGGCTTGCTGAACGGGTAGCCGATGACCATATGTCGGTTTACCGTCTTTCCCGGGAAGCGCTGGCTATGGCTGCGGACGCGGACCTAAGTCCCGGCCAGGCCATTTCCTTTCTGGAGGCGCATGCTGCCGGGGGCATCCCGGACAATGTGGCTGCGGCTCTGCGGCAGTGGTCGGCGGAGATCGGGCGAACGGCCTTTATGGAGCTGACCGTGCTGGCCTGCACGACTTCGGACGAAGCGGATCTGATCGAGAATCATCCTCGGCTCAAGGACGATATCAAGCGACTCGGCCCTCTGTATTTTGCCGTCCAGGCGGACAAGGTCTCGGACATCCGCAAGCTGCTGACGGCAGCAGGACTGCCGCCAAGACGCGGCATGGCGACACTGGAAACGATGGAGCAAGCGGCTGGGATGGCGCATATGAGCCCTATCAGCCCGCCTGTCCCGGCAGTCACCGACAAATATGGCAGCGAAGCGGGGAAAGCGGGCAATGAGAGAGCAGATGACCGCCCTTCCGCGCCTTCTTCCGGTCTTATCCGCATGTCTCATCCTGCGTTGCTGTACAGGCCGGATGAGGCCGAGCCGAAGGAAGACAACAGCCCGGACCTGGCCCAGCTTCCGGTGATGTGGACGCGGGATTACCGTTCATACCATCTGTCTACGGCCAAACAAATAATGGAACAGGCGGTACAGCTGGCCCTCAAGGTCGAAATTTCGCTCGAAGGCAAGAGAAGGGAGTTTATTCCGGTACAGCTGCTGCGGAGCCCGTGGAGGGTCGCTGGCGTCCTCTACGAGCCGGATGCGGATTCCCCTGGCGCCGATGTTCAGCTTGGCGAGGGGCAATGGCAGGAGATGAGGCTGATTGTTCCATAGCAGGCATTGGATTTCCCCCTTCTTAATAGACGTGCGTTATGCTATGATAAAAGAGTCCACCCACCGGGCGGACCAATCTAATAAAGAAGCGGGATGAGTTCATGAGCGTATCGGAAATCAATACGGTCGATATGGCCGAGGTGCTCACCTATGCCTATGAATTGGGCGATATGATCAATGCTTCCGTCGAAGTGGCGGATTATCTATATTGGAAGCAGGCGGTACAGAACGATCCGGAGATTCAGGCTCTGGTCAGAAAGCTTGAGCAGAAGAAAGAGCTGTTCGAAGAGACACAGCGCTTTGGCCATTTCCATCCGAACTACCATTCGGCGAAGGAAGAAGTAAGCGCGGTCGAAGCTGAGCTGGAGGCCTTCGAGGCTGTCAAGCGCTTCAAGCTGGCCGAGAAGAATCTGGACGATCTCCTGCATACCATGTCGGAGAAAATTGCCTACTCCGTATCAGACAGCATCAAGGTTCCAGGCAATGATCCACTGCCGAAGAAGGGCTGCGGAAGCGGCGGCGGGTGTCAGTGCGGCTAGTGCATCTGGCCGGATGACCGAGACGAAAGTGAAGCGAGGGGAAGAGGATGCTGGCGGAACGCACCGGTTACATCATATGGGTAAGCGACGTTAAGGCTGCGAGAAATCTGGAGAAATACGGCAGCGTACATTATATTTCGCGCAGAATGCATTATGTCGTCATGTACGTCAATGCAGACCGTGCTGAAGAGATTATGAAGAATATCCGGAGGCTTTCCTATGTTCGCAAAATTGAACGCTCCTACCGGAATGAGATCAAGACGGAATACAGCAGCAAAGTTCCTGACAAGACCAAATATTTCGGACCGTAACCTGAACGGTTGTCTACGGTTCGCCGCGTCCCATCAGGAATGATGCCAAGCTCGCACGAGCGGCCGAAAGGCCGCTTGTTTTTTTATGCGTCATTTTTTTATCGTGTATTCACCGGTGACTGGCATAATTTGCATTCTAGCGCGATAAAATGATAGAGACACTGGATAAAAATGCAGAAGATTCTAAATTTTACTCAATTGTTCACATCATGTCATGTTTCAATCTTGTGAATATAAGTGGAATGATGTAATATGTTGGGTATATATACTTAGATATAAAGACCCATTTGGTGGAGAGTGATATTCCATGCGCGACAAAGGGACGGAGCGGTGGAGCACCTACGAGCCGTTTTATATAACACTCAATGATAAAAAGGTAGCCGACATCGTCATAACGAACCACGCGAAGAATCGATATACAGACCGGGTGAAGGGCGTTACCACATCGCATGAGGAGATTGGCTCCTGGATGTGGGAGTGCCTGAAGCAGGACCGGATTGTGCCTTACTACCGGAATGAACAGGACGTCTATCTGATCGATGACGACCTGGTCGTTGTGGCCGAATTCGCCGAACTGGAGGAAGAGCGGGATCTGATCGGAAATCCGCTGCACCGGATGATTATTATTACCTTTTTGGGACGGATGTCGGAAACGATTGAGCTTCGTGATCTGAAATCCTATTATTCCTGGCTGCGTCATTCCCGGCGGATGACGTTGATTAAGAACAGCCGCAAACGGAAATAAGGAGCCGCATCAGGGTCATCACCTAAGCGGAATTTAAGCGTAACATATAGGAATCGACATGCGAGCGAAAGCGCGGATGTCTTTTTTGAATGCGCTTGTATGGTAGAATAAACGGTATAGAGGCAGCGAGAGGGGATTGCAGTTATGAATTTTCATCAGCTACATATTTTTTACACGGTGGCGACAGCGGGAAGTTTTTCGGCGGCGGCCCAGGCGCTTCATATGAGCCAGCCTGCGGTGACGATGCAGGTTCAGGCGCTGGAGGAATACTTCGGCACCAAGCTGCTGCATCGCTCCACCAAGCATATGGAGCTGTCCGAAGCGGGGAGGACGCTGCTGCCTTTTGCGCGCAGAAGCTTGGAGCTGTCCCGGGAGACGGATGCGGCGATGGCCGCTTTTTCCAGCAGCTTGCAGGGAAGGCTTCAGCTCGGTGCCAGCCTGACGATCGGAGAATATGTGCTTCCGCGTCTGCTCGGTCCGTTCGGCCGGGAGTATCCGGATATTTCGATCATGCTGAAAGTGATGAACACCACGCAGATTTTGGATGAGATCGCCAGCCATCAGCTGAACTTCGGCCTGATCGAAGCGCCGGTGGATCATCCTGATATGATGCTTGATGCGGTGATGGAGGACGAGCTGAAGCTTATCGTTCCTGCCGATCATCCGCTTGCGCAACAGGATGGTGAGGTCATGCTGGAGGATGTGCTGGCGTATCCTTTTGTGCTGCGGGAGAAAGGTTCCGGAACCCGCCAGGTGATGGAGGATGTTCTGCATGAGCGAGGCATCGATCCCGGCAGCGTCCGCACCGTTATGGAGCTTGGAAGCACCGGCGCGGTCAAATCGGCGGTCGAGGAAGGGCTGGGGATTACGATGCTGTCCACCTCGACGGTCAAGCATGAGACGGCGCTCGGTCTGGTCAAAATGATTGATATCGCAGATGCATCCTTCAAGCGGAAGTTTTATGCCATTCAGCTGAAATCGGCGCTGCTGCCGATGTCGGCGATGACGTTTTTGTCTTATCTTCGCAAGCGGCAGTGGACTTAATAAGAGAATCAGAACAATCTATAAGAGAGGTTGCTGAGCGATGAATATACAGGATGAGATAAAACAAAGGGAATGTGATCTGCATACCCACACCCGTGCATCGGACGGGATGAACACGCCGGAAGAGAATGTGCGGCTGGCGCGGGAACGCGGCCTTGCCGCGCTAGCGATTACGGATCATGATACGGTGGCCGGGATCGAGGAAGCGCTCCTTGCCGGAGAACGTGACGGCCTGACCGTCGTTCCGGGCGTAGAGATCAGCACGATGGCTGGAGGCCAGGACATTCATGTTCTCGGCTATTATGTCGATCACCGGGATGAGACGCTGCTTGCGCGGCTGTCCGAACTTCGTCAGACCCGGGAGCGGCGCAACGACCAGATCATCGCCAACCTGCAGCAGCTCGGGATCGATATAACGATGGAAGAGGTGATCGGCGGTCTTGGCCGACCGCTCAAACCGGACGAAAGCATCGGCCGTCCGCATATCGCCGACGCGCTGGTGCGCAAAGGATATGCGGAGACGATGCGCGATGCATTCGACCGCTATCTGGCCAAGGGAGCCGCTGCCTATGCATCCCAGCCACGCATATCGCCGCAGGAAGCCTGCGCCTGGATTCGCGAGGCTGGCGGCGCCCCTGTGCTTGCCCATCCGGGGTTATATGAAGACGATGAGCTTGTGCGCAGCATCATTGAGCAGGCCAAGCCGGCCGGCATTGAAGTGTACCATTCCGATCACGGGCCGGAGGAAGAAGCACGCTACCTGGCGCTGGCCAAGGAGTTCGGCCTGATCGTTACCGCCGGATCGGATTATCACGGCGTCCGGCAGGGGCAGGTGTTTCACGGTGACATTGGCAGCCGCCGGATTTCGATAGACGTACTGGACCGGCTGCGACAAGCATGCCGAACGACCGGTCTGTAGCGGTTGGCGGCTGTTTTCGTTGTTTCCGCTAGAAGGAGAAGGCAGCTCTATCCTAGCCGCGCATCTGCTGGCGGAGCAGCCGCGAGCTGCCTGGGCGCGAAGGCAGGGACGAAGCCTTTTGAAATACAACGTCCCATTGGAACATAACGAACAGACGTGGAATGCACAGGCGTGAAACGCACAGACATGGAATACACAGACGTGGAATGCACAGGCGTGAAACGCACAGACATGGAATACACAGACGTGGAATACACAGACGTGGAATACACAGACGTGGAACGAAACAAACAGCCCGGACAAGGTCAGAGCCTTGCCGGGCTGTTTGTTGTGGGGACGCAAGATTTGAACTATAAGCCTGGAACACGCTAGCATATTCTCTCGCTATATAAGACAAGCGCAGCATTTACCCGAGTGTCCATGGCAGATTATGGCTGCGAACACCCGGCGTTAGTTCCGGTTGTTTCTGATTACGTTAGGCAGCTGCTTGATCCGCTCCTCGTCCGGGGTCACAAACAGCGTTTTCTGATTGTCGTAGATGACAAACCCCGGCTTGGCACCGCTTGGCTTGCGGACATGCTTGATCAGCGTGTAATCGACCGGCACGCTGCTGGACTCCTTCGCCTGGCTGTAATAGGCAGCCAGCATCGCCGCTTCCTCCAGCGTAGCCTCGCCATATTGCGCGCTGCGGATGACCACGTGCGAGCCCGGAATGTCCTTCGTGTGAAGCCAGGTGTCCGCTGAAGCGGCCAGACGATTGGTCACATATTCGTTCTGGAGGTTGTTTTTGCCAACGTAAATCTCGATGCCTTCGGACGATGTGAAGACGTGCAGGGTCGGCTTGTCGTTCTTTTTCTTCTTTTTGACCTTTTTGCTGCGGTCTCGCAGATACCCTTGCTGGATCAGCTCATCCCGGATTTCGTCAATATCGTTCAGGGAGGCATGGGCAAGCTGCTGCAGCAGATTGTCGATATAACGGATTTCCTCGCGTGTCTTGCCAAGCTGTTCCTCGATGACGGCCAGGCTGTTTTTGTACTTGTTGTATTTCTTGAAATAGCGCTGGGCGTTATCCGATGGCGACAGCAGCGGATCAAGCGGGATCGTCACCTCGGCCTGATTCTCGTCGTAGAAATTCACGAGTCTCGCTTCACGGTCGCCTTTCGCTATGGCATGCAGGGAAGCGAACAACAGCTCGCCGAATATCCGGTACCGGTCCGCATCGTCGGCTTCAGCCAGATCCTCGTGAAGTTTGTCCAGCTTCTTAATGTTTTTCGTCCGCTCGTTCTGAAGGAAGCGAAGCAGATCGCTGACCTTCTGCTTGACCGCATCGCGCTGGGCCTTCTCGCCGTAGAAATTTTCCATGCATGCGCTGACCGATTCGAATTGCGTCGTTTCCCCGCCCAGCATCGTTAGCGGAATGACGGAAAACACCGATTTTCCTTTGGCATTCTCCCCGGATACCGGCGTGTATCGATGCTCTTTCACCTGCTGCATCACATCGTGAAAGGCGCTCCACAAGCTGCCGCAATCCTTCTCGCTTTCCTCCGCCGAATGGCCGCTGCCTTCGCCCGCGCGGTAGGCGATCTCCGATGCAACCAGCGGACTGAGTCCGCTGAACGCGCCGACAAGCCACGAGACGGCCGGCTGCGAATCGAGCAGGCAAGCATCCCGGAAGGACTCCCCATCCACTTCGAGCGGATTCAGCTTGTGCTGCTCGGGCGGCTCCGTGTAGCTGAAGCCGGGCATGACGACCCGATAGCTGCTGATGGCCGGGGTGACGTGATGGATGCCATCCAGAATCGTGCCCGCCGCCGGATCGACAAGGATGATGTTGCTGTGTCTGCCCATAAGTTCAATGATGATCTTCTTCAGGGACACGTCACCAAGCTCGTCGCGCTGCCGGATCGAGATGTGGATAATCCGTTCCATGCCAACCTGTTCGATGTCCTCAATGATGCCGCTCTCACAGTGCTTGCGCATCAGCATGCAGAACATCGGCGCTTCGGCCGGGTTGAGGAAGCTTTCCTGCGTCAGATGGACCCGGGGATAGGTCGGGTTCGCCGACAGCAGCAGCTTCGCATTTCCTTGCTGGGTGCGCAGATGAAGCACGATGTCGCGGTCGTTTGGCTGATATATTTTATTAATGCGGGAGCCTCTGCACATCTGAAGCTCATGCACAATGGCTCTTGTAACAATTCCGTCGAGTGCCATAATCATTCTCCTATCTTCTCGTTGCCCTTCGCTTGAGCACTTCTCTATGATGCCATAATTCCAGCAAAAACTTAAGGGCTATCGTGTGATAATTCAAGACCTGTCCGAATACATTTACGAATGAGAGGGTGGAAAAGCTGTCATCCGCCGGAACTTGCAATCAACCGGGAGGGAAGGGAAGCATGGAACAAAAGCAATGGCACCAGATGAAGACGGAGGAGCTCCAGCAGGCGCTGCAGCTTGATCCGGACCAGGGCCTCACGGAAGAAGAGGCCGGGGAAAGACGCAAAACGAGCGGATACAACGAGCTGTCCGAGGGCGTGAAAATTTCTCCGGTGGCCCTCTTTTTGAATCAATTCAAGGATTTTATGGTGTTGGTCCTCTTGGGAGCGACCTTGATCTCCGGTCTGCTGGGCGAGTACCTGGATGCCGTCACCATCGTGGCGATTATATTCATTAACGGGATCCTCGGATTTATCCAGGAGTTCAGAGCGGAACGGTCGCTGCGGGCGCTCAAGCAGCTGTCGGCGCCGACCACGAGGGTGGTGCGGGACGGCAAGGTGATTCACATTGCAGCCCGGGAGCTCGTTCCGGGGGATGTGGTGCTAGTCGAAAGCGGCGACCGTGTTCCGGCCGATGTGCGCTGGATCGAAACGAACAGCTGCAGCGTCGAGGAATCAGCCCTGACCGGGGAATCGATGCCGGTGAACAAGCATTCGGCCGCAATCCTTGAGGAGGAAGTGCCGCTCGGGGATCAGAAGAACATCGGTTTCATGGGGACGATGGTGACAAGGGGGACGGCCCGAGGTGTCGTCATCCGGACCGGCATGGAGACGGAGATGGGCAAAATCGCTGACCTGATCCAAAATACGGAGTCCCAGGAAACCCCGCTGCAGCACCGGTTGGAGCAGCTTGGAAAGATTCTGATCGGCGTCTCCCTCGGCCTTACGATTCTCGTTGTTGTGGCGGGGATCCTGCATGGACAGCCGGTACCGGGCATGTTTCTTGCGGGCGTCAGCCTTGCCGTGGCGGCCATACCTGAAGGGCTGCCCGCCATCGTGACGATCGCGCTGGCCCTCGGCGTACAGCGGATGATCAAGCGCAAGGCGATCGTGCGCAAGCTGCCATCCGTGGAGACGCTTGGCTGCGCCTCCGTAATCTGCTCGGATAAAACGGGCACGCTCACCCAGAATAAAATGACGGTCACCCGGGTGTGGCTGGGGGGGCGTACGATGGAGGTGACCGGGCAAGGCTATGAGCCTGCCGGACAAATTCTGCTCAAAGGAAAACCGATTGAGCTCCGTTCCGATCAGGCGCTGCGCCGCCTGCTCCAGGTCGGGGGGCTGTGCAACAACGCCGAGATTATAGAAACGGCGCAGGAGGAAAGCCGCAGCCGCCGCAAAGGGAAGGAAGCGGAGCCGGCAGCCGTCTGGGAGCTGAAGGGGGACCCGACGGAGGGCGCGCTGCTGACGCTGGCTTCGAAGATGGGACTAACCCAGACAAGCCTGGCGAACATGTACCAGCGGGACAAGGAATTCCCGTTTGATTCCACGCGCAAGCTGATGTCCGTCATCGTCAGCCATCAGGGAGGCCGCCTGCTGTGCACAAAGGGCGCCCCGGATGTGCTCTTGGATAAATGTACGTATATATTGTGGGACGGCAATGTCGTTCCGCTGACGCCAACGCTGCGTCAAAAAGTGCTCGGCGCCAATGAGAAGATGGCCTCCGAGGCGCTGCGGGTGCTCGGACTCGCTTACCGGGACCTGCGTCCGCATGATAGACCGGAGAGCGAGACGGAAGCGGAATGCCAGCTGATCTTTATCGGGCTCACCGGCATGATCGATCCGCCGCGCAAGGAAGTGCGCGACGCGATCTCCAAATGCCGCCGGGCAGGCATTAAGACGGTCATGATTACCGGCGACCATCGCACGACGGCCGAGGCGATTGCGGCGCAGCTGGGCATCTTGCCGCGCAACGGACTGTCGATGACCGGCCAGGAGCTGGCCCGCCTGGATGACAAGGAGCTTGACGCCAGAGTTGATCAGACCTATGTGTACGCCCGGGTCTCGCCGGAGCACAAGCTGCGCATCGTCAAATCGCTGCAGCGCAAAGGGCATGTGGTGGCTATGACCGGCGACGGCGTCAATGATGCTCCGGCGATCAAGGCGGCCGACATCGGGATAGCGATGGGCATCACCGGCACGGATGTCAGCAAGGAAGCGTCGTCGCTCATCCTGAGCGATGACAACTTCTCCACCATTGTGGCGGCGATCGAGGAAGGGCGGAGCATTTATGAGAATATTCGCAAATTTATCCGCTATCTGCTTGCCTCGAACGTAGGTGAAATTTTGACGATGTTCTTTGCGATGATGATGGGACTTCCGCTGCCGCTCGCCCCGATTCAGATTCTGTGGGTGAACCTGGTGACCGACGGTTTGCCGGCGATGGCGCTCGGCGTGGATCAGCCGGAGAAGGATCTGATGGAGCAGAAGCCGCGCGGCGCCAAAGAGAACATATTTGCCAGACGTCTCGGCTGGAAAATTATTAGCCGCGGCTTCCTGATCGGACTCTGCACGCTCGGCGCGTTCTGGCTGACGCTCCGCATTGCCCCGAACGATCCGGCCCAGCTGGCCAAAGCACAGTCAGTGGCCTTTGCCACCCTTGTCATGGCGCAGCTGATTCATGTGTTTGACTGCCGCAGCTCGCGTTCGATCTTCCATCGCAACCCGCTGCAGAACAAGTCGCTGGTGCTGGCCGTCGCCTCCTCGGTGCTGCTGATGCTCGGCGTCATGTATATCGAGGCGCTTCAGCCGATCTTCAAAACGGTGCCGCTCGGCCTGAAGGAATGGGCGCTTACCCTTGTGGCCGCAGGCATTCCTACCTTCCTGATGGGCGCTGGCAGCATCTGGGGCGGCAGACGCAACCGCCGCCGGAGCATGATGACGAAGAGTGCAAATATTTCGGCATAAAATGAATTGGATGTCCACTCGAATCTGCGGTATGCTAAGTCCATAAGCAGCAACCGCAGAGGAGATGGATGTAGGATGGAATTTACGAAAATGCATGGCTTGGGCAATGACTTTGTCGTTGTTTACGGCGAGAAGGAGCTTCCGCAGAATGCCTCCGACCTGGCTGTGAAATTATGCAATCGATTCTTCGGCATCGGTGCCGATGGGCTTGTCTATATATTGCCTTCCGAGAAGGCGGATTTCATGATGCGAATTATGAACTCGGACGGCTCCGAGGCGGAGCAGTGCGGCAACGCCATCCGCTGTGTCGCGAAGTACGTCTATGATCACGGGTTGACCACCCGCGAGGAGATTACAATCGAGACGATTGGTGCAGGGGTGCAGAAGCTGCAGCTGACCGTCAGCGGCGGCAAGGTAAGCAGCGTGCGCGTGGACATGGGCGAGCCGGTTCTCGATGGGCTGAGCGTGCCGACTACGGTGGATGCGAATCCTGTCGTCGACCATCCGGTCGAGGTGGACGGACGCGAATTCCGCTTTACCGCGGTGTCGATGGGCAACCCGCACTGTGTGATCTACGTTGACGATGCCGTCAACTTCGATCTGGCTGCGTGGGGGCCGAAGCTGGAGGTTCATCCGTTGTTCCCGAAGAAGATCAACGTGGAATTTGCGACGGTGAACGCGAAGGACCAGGTGGACATGCGGGTATGGGAGCGCGGAGCAGGGCCGACGCTGGCCTGCGGTACAGGCGCTTGCGCAACGCTGGTATCCTCCGTTCTGAACGGGAAGACGGATCGCTCGGCCACGATCTCGCTAAAGGGCGGGGATCTGTTCATCGAGTGGGACGAAAGCGACAATCACGTGTACATGACAGGGCCGGCTGAAATCGTATATAAAGGTACGGTAGCTGAGTAGAACGTGCCTTGCACGACATTTGTATAGAAGTCTTTCCTCGGCGTTGACGAGGATCGGCTCCCAAGCATGAGACAGGGGTCTCGCACCTCGCGCTGTTCTCATTCAGACAGGAGCGATCCATCAGGGCAGCTTCCGGGGAAGGGCTTCTTTTTCGTTATCGGTGGTTTCGGATCATGGGTGGAAAAGGCCTCAAGCAGGAGGGGAGCAGGCTTCGGTTTTTTCGCGTCCGAACTCGCTTTTGTCCCTTTATCTTTGGGAAGGTTTTATGATACATTATTGAAAATAACAATCAGTTGGAGGGGAATGCAGTGAAACCGGATCTGCGACAGGCATTGGAGAAAGAGGTACTGGTCGGCGACGGCGCGATGGGTACCTATTTGTATCAGCAAGGCTTCCCCGTCGGAATTTCTTATGAAGAGTTGAATCTGACCTCCCCGGAGGTCATCAGAAATGTTCATCGCCAATATATCGAAGCGGGGGCCCGGGTGATTGAGACGAACACCTTCTCCGCCAATTACGATAAATTGTCCAAATACGGTCTGGAATCCAAAGTGGCTGAAATTAACCGGGCCGGTGCCATGATTGCGCGCGAGGCAGCGGGCGAGCAGGTCTACGTCGTCGGCGCAATAGGCTCGATTCGCGCCGGGCGGCGGCGGGATCTGTCTTCATCGGAGCTGAAGCGGTATTTCGAACAGCAGCTGGACGTGCTGCTGTCGGAAGGGGTTGACGGCATTCTGCTCGAAACCTTCTATGATGTGGAAGAAATTCAGCTGGCCTTGAAGGAGATGCGCCGGCTGAGCAGCCTGCCGGTCATCTGTCAATTTGCTGTCGAGGATGTGGCGCGCACGCTGGACGGGTATACGATGCCGGAAGCTTGCCGTATACTCAGTGATGAGGGCGCAGATGTTATCGGATTCAACTGCCGCACTGGGCCTAACGGCATCAAGCGCGCTTTGGAGACGCTGGAAGGGGAACTGAATCTTCCGGCTTCGGTCTTTCCGAATGCCGGGATCGCCGATTACGTGGACGGGGAGTACCGCTATGGTGCCAGCCCTTCCTATTTCGGTAGCACGGCTGTTCCTTTTGCCGATCTGGGCGCCAGAATTATCGGCGGATGCTGCGGAACGACGCCGGCGCATATTTCGGAGATTGCCAAGGCGCTGTCCGGCTATACGCCTGTGCCGCTGCCGAAGCGGGATGAAGCTATTCCATCGCGAATTGTGGTACAGGAGCCGGGTTCAAGCGATGCCTCAAGGGGCGATGACCTGAATCAGAGCCCGAGCCTGGTGGATCTGGTCAAGGAGCGCCATACGGTCATCGTGGAGCTTGATCCGCCGCGCGACCTGGACATCACGAAGTTCATGAAGGGGGCAGAAGCGCTCAAAAAGGCCGGGGCCGATGCGCTGACGCTGGCGGACAACTCGCTGGCCGTCACCCGGATGAGCAACATGGCGCTTGGCCATCTGGTGCAGGAGCGGGTAGGGCTGCGGCCGCTTATTCACATTGCTTGCCGGGACCGGAATCTGATCGGCACCCAGTCTCATATGATGGGCTTTGATGCGCTTGGCATCGACCATGTGCTGGCTGTCACCGGCGATCCGGCACGGTTCGGCGATCTGCCGGGGGCAAGCTCGGTGTATGATATGACATCGTTTGAGATCATTCGGATGATCAAGCAGCTGAACGAAGGGATCGCCTTCTCCGGCAAGCCGCTCAAGCAGAAAGCGAAGTTCGTGGTTGGCGCTGCATTTAATCCGAATGTGAAGCATCTGGACAAGGCGGTTCAGCGGCTGGAGAAGAAGATTGCCTCTGGCGCGGACTACATTATGACCCAGCCCGTATATGATCCGGAGCTGATCGTGAAGCTGAAGGAAGCGACCGCGCATCTGGATATTCCGATCTTTATCGGCATCATGCCGCTGGCCAGCGGCCGCAACGCCGAATATCTTCATAACGAGGTGCCGGGCATTCAGCTGTCGGACGCCGTCCGTGAGCGCATGGCCGGGCTTGAAGGCGCTGAAGGCCGGGCGATGGGGGTTCAGATCGGCCAGGAGCTGCTGGAGGTAGCAATGGAGCATTTTAACGGTATTTATTTGATGACGCCGTTCATGTTCTATGAGATGAGTGTACAGTTGATGGAGCATGTATGGGAGAAGTCGGGAAGGCCGACCCCCCACTTGTTTCATTAATAATTTTCAATTACAATAGTGTAATGGATGTGATTTCCGATGTCATTGAGCATGACCGGATATGGCCAGTCCGTTATCGATTTTCAGGGCTATAGCGTGTCGTTTGAGGTGAAGTCTGTCAATCACAGATACTGTGAGGTTGTGTTCCGGATGCCCCGTGAATGGACATGCTTCGAGGACAGCTTCAGAAGGGCTGTTCAGTCCAGAATCGGGCGCGGTCGGGTGGATGTATTTATTAACAGGGAGCACAGCGGCGACAACGCCGATGCGGTGCTGAACCACGCCCGGGTCAAGGCCTATCTGCAGGCCGCCGAGGAGCTGAAAGCCTACGGTATCGAGGGAAGTCTGACGGCGAAGGATATTTTGTCGCTGCCCGACATTCTGGTCAGTCCAAGAGGCAGCCTGCCGATGGACGACAACGGCCAGGAAGCGTGGGAGAAGGCGCTGCTGGGCGGGCTGAACGAGGCGCTTGACGGACTGCTGCAGATGCGAAGCAGGGAAGGGGCGTTTCTGGCCGCGGATATCGAGCACAGGCTTGAACGCATTGAGGCGCTGCACCGTGAGATGACAGAGCTTGCACCGACGGTTCCGGAGGAATACCGGAAGCGTCTGCGACAGCGTATCGAGGCGCTGGATGACGGGTCACTGGCTGTAGATGAACATATATTTGGAATGGAAGTGGCTTTGTTTGCCGAACGCTCCAATGTTGACGAGGAGCTCACGCGTCTTCGGAGCCATCTGGAGCAGAGCAGGAAGCTGCTTCACCATGAAGGACCTGTCGGCCGAAAGCTGGATTTTCTAATTCAGGAAATGAACAGGGAAGTCAATACGATTGGATCGAAAGCCAATCATCTGACTCTGGTAAACCGTGTTGTCGAAATGAAAGCGGAACTGGAGAAGATTCGTGAACAAGCCGCCAACGTGGAATGAGCTCGGCTTGAATCGGCAATAGAGTCAAATGTATAGGGGGAACAACCGCAAAATGGCAATCAAACTCATTAATATTGGCTTCGGAAATATCGTATCGGCCAACCGAATCATTTCTATCGTGAGCCCGGAGTCGGCTCCGATCAAACGGATTATTCAAGAAGCACGAGATCGTCATATGCTGATTGATGCTACATATGGCCGCAGGACTAGAGCTGTTATTATCACCGATAGCGATCATGTGATTTTATCGGCGGTACAGCCTGAGACGGTAGCACACCGTCTGTCCAGCAAAGATGACGACAACGACGAATAGAATGAGGAGTATTATGTCTAAGGGATTATTGATTGTATTGTCCGGTCCGTCCGGAGTTGGTAAAGGAACCGTATGCACGGCGCTGCGCAGCCAGGTTCCGGATCTGGTGTATTCTGTATCGGCCACGACGCGTTCTCCGCGTGCGGGGGAAGTGGATGGCGTCAACTACTTCTTCAAGACGCGCGAGCAGTTCCTTGAGATGATCGAACATGATCAGCTGCTGGAATATGCTGAATATGTCGGGAACTATTACGGAACTCCCCGTGATTTTGTGGAGAAGACGCTGGCTGAGGGCAAGGATATTATTCTGGAGATTGAGGTTCAAGGAGCACTGAAGGTGAAGGAGAAGTTTCCGGATGGAATCTTTGTATTCCTGATGCCGCCGTCTCTGGATGAACTGAAAGACCGGATCAAGGGCCGCGGAACAGAGAGCCAGGATACGATTGACCACCGGATGTCCGTCGCGGTTGACGAAATCAATCTGCTGCAGCATTATGATTATGCGGTAGTGAATGACAAGATTGAGCTGGCTTGTGAACGAATACAATCGATTATTACAGCCGAACATTGTAAAATAAGAAAGTAACCGCCGCTGACCATGTGCAGGGTGAGGTTTTTTTGTGGGTTAAAGAAAGCATGCTTCTCAAGAAGGAGCTGCGCTTTCTTTAATCGCAAGGTAACTTCGGTGTTAGGCGGTTTTGTTTTCCCTTACTTGGAATGAATGGACCTACCCCTCTCACAACGGGGACTTTAAGTATGATGAAAGAGGTGCTGTACTGTGTTATACCCTTCCATTGATGAAATGATGAACAAGGTTGACAGTAAATACTCGCTGGTTGTGGCTGCATCCCGCCGCGCGCGCCAGCTGCGTGAAGGGGCTCCGAGCGAACTGGAGGATCCGAAGTCTCACAAATTCGTAGGCGTTGCGCTTGAGGAGATTTACGGCGACTACATCAAGGTTGAACGGGGAGAAGCGTAAGCTTCCCCGATAGCTGAATAGGACGCTTGTATAAGCACAATGTGACAACCGAAAGGTTGTTATTTTTTTGAATTGAAGTTGTTTGGTATAGGACGGCAAGCTTGTTACGAACGAAAGCGGGGGATAGTTCATGTTAAGCGGAAAAGTGATCGTGGTTGGCGTTACTGGCGGCATTGCTGCCTATAAAGCGGCGACGTTATGCAGCAGGCTCGTCCAGAGAGGGGCGGATGTTCATGTCATCATGACGGAATCCGCGAAACAGTTCATCACAGAGCTGACGCTGCAAACTTTAACGAAAAACCCTGTATACAGCGATACATTTGATGAGAGAGATCCTGCGGTTGTCTCGCATATTCATCTGGCGGATATGGCCGACCTCGTGCTTGTAGCCCCTGCTACAGCCAATGTGATTGCCAAAATGGCCCATGGCCTCGCGGACGACATGCTGACGACGACATTGCTGGCTACAACAGCTCCAGTAATGATCTCGCCTGCGATGAATGTGCATATGTACACCCATCCGGCTGTCATGGCGAATATGGAGACGCTGGTATCCCGGGGCGTGCAGATGATTGAACCTGGCGATGGCCTGCTGGCCTGCGGCTATGTAGGAAAAGGCCGGATGGAAGAGCCTGAGACGATTGTTGAGGTTGTGGAGCAGTTTTTCAGGGACCGGGAGACGAGCCTGCAGGCCGACCAGGACGCTGGGGGAGCGCTCAACGCGGCATCTTCTGACATATTGAAAGGTAAAAAAGTGGTTGTAACCGCAGGAGGGACGATGGAGCGGATCGACCCGGTGCGTTATATCACCAACGATTCCTCCGGCAAAATGGGGTTTGCTATCGCCAAAGCGGCCCAAGCGCTGGGCGCTGATGTTCATCTGATCGCCGGCCATACCGATGAGCCGCCTCCGCAGGGGATCTCCGCCGAACAGGTGGAGTCTGCCGAGGAGATGTATCAGGCGGTGCTGCGCGTCTTTGACGACAGCGATATTGTGATTAAGTCGGCTGCCGTAGCCGATTACCGGCCTGCGCAAGTAGCTACGTCAAAAATTAAAAAGCGCGGGGATACGATGACGCTTGAGCTGGTCAAGACGACAGACATTCTGGAGAGCCTCGGCCAACGCAAAAGCTCTCAGTATCTGATCGGCTTCGCCGCCGAGACAGATTCGCTCGAGCAACATGCCAAGGATAAGCTGAAGCGCAAAAACTGTGATCTTATCGTAGCCAATGATGTGACAGCAGCGGGGGCGGGCTTCGGTACGGATACGAACCAGGTTCATATCTATGACGCGGAAGGTCTTGTGCTTGAGCTGCCGCTGATGTCCAAGGAGGAAGTTGCCCGCAGGCTGCTGCTGCTCGCCGCCGAGCGGATATCCGGGAGGTCTGTCTGATGGAAATGGCCAAAGTCATTGTGGACGTGCCGTCCAAGGATACGGACCGGCCGTTTGACTATTTGGTCCCTGCTTCGCTGCGGCCCTGGATTGAGGTAGGGAGCCGGGTCGGTGTTCCTTTCGGGCATCGGACCTTGCAGGGATTCGTTGTGTCGCTGCATCCCCGTCCCGAGATGGACACCTCGAAGATGAAGCCGATCCAGGAGGTGCTCGATGTGCTGCCGCCGCTGTCCCGGGAGCTGGTGCAGCTCGGGGAATGGATGAAGGAGCGGTATGCGTGCAGGCAGATTACAGCGCTGCAGTCGATGCTGCCGACCGCGCTGAAGGGGAAGGCTGAACGATACATTTCACTGCCGGAGCGTTCTGACACCCCTGATGAGACCGAAGGGCTGTTCTCTCTTCAGCCTGAAAGCGAAGAGGAGGAGCGGATTCTCGGCTTTGTCGGCCAACGGGGCGAGGTGACGATCCAGCAGCTGTCCCGCGCGTTTCCGGATCAGGCGGATGTGATCAAGACGCTGCTTGCGCGGGGAATGCTGAGCGAGCACCAGCAGATCAAGGACAAGCTGCAGAAGAAAACGATGAAGGCCGTCGAACTGGCGGTAGAGAAAGCGGCGGCGGAAGCGGCGCTGGGGGATTTCCCGGCGAAAGCCCAGCGCCAGAGAGAGGTGCTCTCTTACCTGCTGGAGATCGAGCCGCTGCTGCCGATCTCGCAGAAGGAATTGCTGCAGACGCTTGGCGTGACGGCAGGCACGGTGAAGGCGCTAGCGGATAAAGGACTCATTGCGATCAAGGATGTGGAAGTGTTCCGCGATCCGTATCGGGGCCGACATTTCAAGCCGAGCGAGCCGCTTGTTCTGACGGAGGAACAGCAGCGGGTATACGACAAGATCGTGCACAAGCTGGACGAGCGCCAGCACGGCGTGTTTCTGCTGCATGGCGTTACGGGCAGCGGCAAGACGGAAATCTATCTGCAGACGATCCAGCGCTGTCTTCAGCAGGAGCGTCAAGCGATTGTGCTCGTGCCCGAAATTTCGCTGACACCGCAGATGGTGGAGCGCTTTAAGGCCCGCTTCGGTGATCGGGTGGCGGTCATGCACAGCCGCCTCTCGGACGGAGAGCGGTATGACGAGTGGCGCAAAATCCGGGAAGGCAGAGCGTCGGTTGTGGTCGGCGCCAGATCGGCGGTCTTCGCGCCGTTTGACCGTCTTGGCCTCATCATTATGGATGAGGAGCACGAAACGTCGTACAAACAGGAAGAAACGCCGAAGTATCATGCAAGGGATGTGGCGATCCACAGGGCTGCTTTAAGCGGGGCTGCCGTCATACTCGGCTCGGCCACCCCTTCGCTGGAGAGCTATCATGCGGCCCGTTCCCAGGCCCAGGATGATTTTGCCCCTGTGCTGCTGGAGATGCATTCCCGCGCTTTGGGCAACCGGCTGCCGGAGGTTCGGGTTGTCGATATGAGGGAGCAGCTGCGCGAAGGGAATCGCTCTATGTTCAGCATCCCTCTTCATGAAGCGATTGCAGCGCGTCTTGAGCGAGGGGAGCAGACCGTTCTGCTGCTGAACCGGCGGGGCTATTCGACCTTTGTCATGTGCCGGAGCTGCGGCTATGTTGCAGGCTGCCCGGAGTGTGACATCTCGCTGACGTATCACCAGAAGTCTAATAATCTCAGATGCCACTATTGCGGTTATGCCGCTCCTTCGCCCGACGTTTGTCCGGATTGCGGAAGCGAGCATATCCGTTATTTCGGCACGGGTACACAGCGGGTAGAGGAAGAGCTGGCCAAGCTGTTTCCGGGCATTCGGGTCATTCGGATGGATGTGGATACCACGACGGAAAAAGGGGCCCACGAGAAGCTGCTTCAGCAGTTTCGGGACAAAAAAGCGGACGTGCTTCTGGGCACGCAGATGGTCGCCAAAGGGCTTGACTTTCCGGATGTGACGCTGGTCGGCGTCATTACGGCCGATTCGGCCCTGAATCTCCCGGATTTCCGGGCGGCGGAGAAGACCTTCCAGCTTCTGACGCAGGTGGCCGGTCGAGCCGGCCGCCATCAGCTGCCCGGCGAGGTGGTTATCCAGTCTTATACGCCGGAGCACTATTCCATTATCCATGCGAGCGGGCATGATTATTTATCCTTTGTCAAAGATGAGCTCAAGCATCGGAAGGCGCTGCATTATCCGCCGTATTGCCGGCTCATTCTGGTGACCCTTTCCCATGAACAGCTGCCGCTGCTTGTGCGAACCGCTGAAAATTATGCCGCGATGGTGAAGAAAGAAGCAGACCGGCGGGGATGGTTCGGGAGCCTGGACCGATTCGCAGCCGATGCGCTGGATATTCTCGGGCCTGTCGCTTCCCCGATTCCCCGGCTTAAAAATAGATACAGATTTCAATGTATGATAAAATGGCGTGGGACGATGGATGCCGTCTCGCTGACCCGGGACGCTGCGGAGCAGCTGCAGGAATCGGTACGGGACAGCGGGCTTGCCATCAGCATCGACGTTGATCCGCAAATGCTAATGTAAATCCGCATATAATGTTGAAAAGTCCAAGGAAGGTGTGTAGCGTAAATGGCAATTCGTATTATCGTAAAGGAACCGGATGAGGTTCTTCACAAAAGAGCCAAGGAAGTAACGAAAATTACCCCGAACGTGCAGAAGCTGCTGGATGATATGGCAGACACGATGTATGACGCGGATGGTGTCGGGCTGGCGGCTCCGCAGGTCGGCATTTTGAAGCGGTTGATCGTTGTTGATGCCGGGGACGAGAACGGATTGATCAAGATGATCAACCCCGAGATTATCGAGAGCGAGGGCGAGCAGTTTGGTCCGGAGGGCTGCCTTAGCATCCCGGGCTGGAACGGAGACGTGCGGCGCGCAGAGAAGGTTACTGTCAAGGGACTGGACCGCGACGGCAACGAGATTGTTGTAACGGGGACAGGACTGCTGGCCCGTGCCTTCCAGCATGAGATCGATCATCTGAACGGCGTGCTGTTCACCGATATCGCGGAACGGGTGTATGAATATACGCCGGAGCCGCCGAGAAGCGAGCTGGAGAACCGATGAACATCGTATTTATGGGAACGCCGGCTTTTGCCGTACCCAGCCTGGAGATGCTCCTGTCCGAAGGTTACCGCGTGGTTGCCGTCGTTACGCAGCCGGATCGACCGCAAGGGCGCAAGAAAGTGCTGACGCCTACACCGGTTAAGGAAGCGGCGCTTCGCCACGGCATCCCGGTGCTGCAGCCTCAGCGGCTGCGCAGTCCGGAGGCGGTGGCTGAACTGGCCAAGTATGAGCCGGATATGATCATCACGGCAGCTTACGGCCAGATTTTGCCGAAATCGGTGCTCGATATGCCGCGGCTTGGCTGTCTGAATGTGCACGGCTCGCTGCTCCCCGCCTATCGCGGGGGCGCGCCGATTCAGCGCTGCATTATCAACGGCGAGAAGGTCACCGGCATCACGCTGATGTATATGGCCGAGGGGCTGGATACCGGCGATATGATTGCGAAGCTTGAGGTCGCGATCGCGGAGGAGGATACGGCCGGAAGCCTGTTCGAGAAGCTGAGCGTTGCCGGGGCGGAACTGCTCAAGCAGCAGCTGCCCCGGCTCATGCAGGGTAAGGTGGAGGCGGAGCCTCAGAACGAAGCTGAGGCGACCTATGCGCCTAACCTGACCCGGGAGGATGAACGGATTGACTGGTCCCGCTCCTCGCGCGACATTTACAATCAAATTCGCGGACTGGTCCCGTTCTCCGGCGGATTTACCCTGTGGAACGGCGAGGTGTTCAAGGTGTGGGCCACCGCCAAGCCGGAGGGAGCGGCAGGACCGGCGGATGCAGCGCCAGGCACGGTGCTTGAGCTGACGGAGCAGGGCGTGGTGGTGAAGACCGGTGACGGGACGATCAAGCTGCTGACCGTGCAGCCAAGCGGGAAAAAGGCGATGACTGCCGAGCAGTTTGTCCGCGGGACAAGCATGACGGTCGGGACGGTACTCGGATGAGCGGCAGCGGCAAAGCTAAAGGGCGTCCGGCATCCCCAAGGGAGCTGGCGCTGAATGTGCTGACCGAAGTTGAGCAGGAGGGGGCTTACAGCAACCTGCTGCTCAACGCTGCCCTTCAGAAGGCTTCTCTAAGCCGCGCGGATGCCGGCCTGGCAACGGAGCTGGTGTACGGGACGATTTCGCGCCTGAACACGCTGGACTATTTTCTGGACAAGTTCGTGAACAAAGGGGTGGCGAAGCTCCAGCCGTGGGTAAGGGCGCTGCTTCGTCTCAGCCTTTATCAGCTCACGTACCTTGACCGGATTCCGGAGCATGCAGCGGTGAGCGAAGCGGTGAATCTGGCCAAGCGCCGGGGGCATCAGGGCATTTCCGGCATGGTCAACGGCGTGCTGCGCAGTGTACTGAGGCAAAAGGATGAGCTGAAGATTCCGGACGCTCTGCCTCCGGCCCGCCGGATCGCGCTGCGCCATTCTCACCCGGAATGGCTTGTTGAGCGCTGGATGCTGCAATACGGCGAGGCGACGGCCGAAGCGATATGCGCCGCCAACAACACCCCGCCTGCTGTCAGCGTTCGGGTGAACACCACGATGATCAGCCGGGACGCGATGCTGGAAGAGCTGCGGTCGCATGATCTGACAGCAGAACCCTCCGCGCTGAGCCCCTATGGCATCGTGGTGCAGGGCGGCGGCAATATGGCGCTCACCGAATGGTACCGCGAAGGAATGATCTCGATTCAGGATGAGAGCTCGATGCTCGTGGCCGAGGCAGTTGCGCCGGAGCCGGGCATGCGGGTGCTGGACTGCTGCGCCGCCCCGGGGGGGAAGACGGCTCACATGGCTGAGCTGATGAAGGATGAAGGCGAGATCGTTGCGAACGATATTCACACTCATAAAGGCAAGCTTATCCGTGAGCAGGTTGCCAGACTGGGTCTCGACTGTGTGACGACGATAACTGGCGATGCGCTGGAGCTGTCTTCCCGGTTCGAGCCGGCATCCTTCGACCGGATATTGCTGGATGCGCCGTGCTCGGGGCTTGGCGTCATCAGACGAAAGCCGGATCTGAAATGGGGCAAGTCGCCGGAGGATATCGCCGAGATCGCCGCTTTGCAGAGAAGGCTGCTTCATACCGCAGCCGAATTGCTGCGGCCAGGCGGGCTGCTCGTATACAGCACCTGTACGATCGAGCCTGCCGAGAACGAGGAGGCCGTGGCGGATTTCCTCGCGGATCGCGCGGACTTTGCCCTTGCCGAAGACGCTCTCGGCCCGCTTTCTCGCTTGCGTGAGGCGGCGCTCGTGCGAGGGGGAGGCATTCAGATTCTGCCGCAGCATTTTCATAGTGACGGATTCTATATTGCGAGACTCCGGAAGCTTCCCTAAGCGCTGGAGAGCGGTCCAAGAATCCTGTTATCCCGCCGCTTCGGCGGGTTTTCTCTTTTACGGTGCCTTTTATTTATGTTAAAATAGGAAGAATGAAAAAAGATGTGCATATGAATGAAATTAGACAGGTGTGGTGAAATGAAGCCTTTTATATACGACTATTCATTGGAAGAACTTCAAGCATGGGCTCAGGAACAGGGCGAGCCTGCGTTTCGGGGCTCCCAAATATTTGACTGGCTGTACGTGAAGCGTGTGAACGCCTTTGAGGAGATGACAAATCTGTCGAAGGAGCTTCGCCGCAAGCTTGAGGACGAGTTCAGCTTTGTGACGCTGTCGGAGATCACGCGGTTTGAGTCCAAGGACGGAACGGTCAAGTTTCTGTTCGGCCTTCACGACGATCACGCGATCGAAACGGTCATCATGAAGCATAACTACGGCAACAGCATCTGTGTTACGACACAGGTCGGCTGCCGTATCGGCTGCACGTTCTGCGCCTCTACGCTCGGCGGACTGAAGCGGAATCTGACCCCGGGAGAAATTGTGGCCCAGGTGGTTCAGGCTCAGAAGATTCTGGATCAGAGCGGCGAGAGGGTAAGCAGCATCGTGATCATGGGCTCCGGGGAGCCGTTTGAGAACTATGAGGCCACGATGAAGTTCCTGCGGATCATGATCCATGAGAAGGGGCTGAACATCGGGCAGCGTCACATTACCGTCTCGACCAGCGGCATTGTGCCTAACATTTATAAATTTGCCGATGAGGATACACAGATCAATCTGGCGATTTCCATCCACGCGCCGAACGACAAGCTTCGTTCGAAGCTGATGCCTGTCAACCGCAGATTCCCGTTTGATAATGTTATCGAGTCGCTTCGGTATTATCAAGCGAAGACCGGCCGCCGCATCACGTTTGAATATGCTCTGATCGGCGGGGTGAACGACCAGGTTGAACATGCGGAAGAACTGGCGGATGTCATTAAAGACATGAACTGTTTTGTCAACCTGATTCCGGTGAACCATGTGCCGGAGCGGAAATATGTCCGCACATCGCGAAATGATATTTTCAAATTTCAGCGCGCGCTTGCGGATAAAGGAGTCAACGTTACCATCCGGCGCGAGCAAGGCCACGATATCGCTGCCGCTTGCGGCCAGCTTCGGGCCAAGCATATGGAGTTGAGGTGAGAAAACATTGATCAAGACGGTTCATGTAAGCCATGTTGGACGGGTCCGTCCTGTAAACGAAGATTCAGTATTCGTTCGAAATATGGAGCATGGCTACACGCTTGGCGTTGTGGCCGACGGCATGGGCGGCCATCAGGCCGGCGATACCGCCAGCAGGCTCGCTGTTGACACCGTGGCCGAGGATTTGTCCTCCCTGGACCCGGACATGTCGATGGAAGGCGTTCGCGCCGCGCTCGGCGATGCGATACTGCATGCGAACGAGGTCATATACCAGGAGGCTGCTTCCGACGAGCGTCTGCACAATATGGGGACGACGATTGTCGCGGTGCTGTTCCGGGGGAACGAAGGGTATATCGGTCATATCGGCGACAGCCGGGCATATAAGGTTGCGCCTGAGCAGGTTATTCGACTGACCGAGGACCATACGCTGGTCAATGAGCTATATAAGAGCGGCCAGATTACGGAAGATGAACTGGAGACGCATCCCCGGAGGAATGTGTTAAGCCGGGCGCTCGGAACCGATATCGACGTATCGGTTGAACTGACTCCGGTGTCGCTCGGCGACGGGGAAGTGCTGCTGTTATGCAGCGACGGGCTTAGCAACCGCGTCAGCCGGGAACGAATCGGCCAAATTGCCGGCGCACTGGACATTCCTCTTGAGGAAAGAGCGGATCGGCTGCTTCAGCTCGCGCTTCTTGCCGGCGGTGAGGATAACATTACCGTGGCGATGTTTGAACATCAGGAAGAGGCCGCCGGGCAACGTATAAAGGGGTGGGATTCATGATCGGACATGAATTGGCTGGTCGTTACAAAATTATAGAGCGAATTGGCGGCGGCGGGATGGCGCTCGTCTATCAGGCGCAGGACATTTTGCTGAATCGTTATGTGGCGATCAAAGTTTTGCGGCAGCAGTTTGTGCATGACGAGGAATTTATCCGTCGTTTCAGGCGGGAAGCGCAGTCTGCGGCATCCCTATCGCATTCGAACGTGGTCAGCATCTATGATGTGGGCCAGGAAGACGACATTCATTATATTGTTATGGAGTATGTGGAAGGGAATAATCTTAACGAAATCATTAAAGAACGGGCGCCGCTGCAGGTCGAGGAAGCGGTCCGAATTGCTACGCAGATCTGCGATGCCCTTGGACACGCCCATCAGAATCAGATCATTCATCGCGATATCAAGCCGCACAACATTCTGATCGGCCGCAACGGCCGGGTGAAGGTGACGGACTTCGGTATTGCAAGAGCGGTCACCTCGACAACGATTACGCAGACGGGTTCGGTGGTCGGGTCGGTTCATTATTTCTCTCCGGAGCACGCCAAAGGGGTGGCCACAGGGGAGAAATCGGATCTGTACTCGCTTGGCATCGTACTGTATCAAATGCTGACCGGCCGGCTGCCGTTTCTCGGTGAAAGCCCGATCAGCGTTGCGTTGAAGCATCTGCAGGAGGAATTTGAGGAGCCGCGGGAAGTGAATCCGCTCATTCCTCAGAGCGTGGAGAACGTCATTCTGAAATCGATGCGCAAAAATCCGCAGGAGCGGTACCAGTCCGCCGAGGAAATGATGGAGGATCTGGAGACTTGCCTGCTGCCAAGCCGCATCAATGAACCGAAGATGGAATTTGAGGAAGATGAGGATTCCACGCTGGTTATGCCGGCGATCAAAAGCATGGAGCGCAGCAGCCGTCCGAAGGACGAGCCGGATGCGGAAGAGGACGGGCCGGATGAGAAAGCCGCCGGCAGACGTAAGCGCAAATGGGTGAAGCCGACGGTGATCATCGCTTCTGTACTGTTGTTCTTGGGGATTATGGCCGGGGTGGTTGCCTATGTTAACAAGATGCTTGAAGTGCCTGAGGTGACGGTGCCCGGCGTAGTGGATATGCCGGAAGAGGACGCGATTCGTCTGCTGGAGGAAAGCGGCCTTGCGGTTGATCCGGAAGTCATCCGGGAGTACAAGCCAGGGGTGGATGAAGGGATCGTATTTGGTCAGAGCAGACCTGAAGGCACTGTGGTGAAGAAGGATTCGCTGATCCAGCTGTCCGTAGGCGCGGCCAAGCCGCTCAGCGTCATGCCGGATTTAAGCGGCAAAACCTACGAAGAGGCGCTTGCGCTGCTGAAGGCGCAGAACGTGAATGAGGAGACGATCAAGCAGAACACCGAGCACAACGATGAGGTGGATGCAGACAAGATCATCCGGCAATCGCCAGCTGCTGGTGCGGAGTTCGATCCGGACCAGGTGGAGATTGTGCTGACGATCAGCCGCGGCAAGCAGACGGTGAATATGCCGAGTCTGATTGGCATGTCCAGGGACGAAGCTGTCAAGACGATTGAGTCGCTAGGCCTTGAAGTAGAGGCCGTGAAGGAGAAATCGAGCTACGATGTCGAGAGAGGCAAAGTAATGGAGCAGTGGCCGTTTGAAGCGAATGAAGCGGTATCTCCCGGAACGAAGATTACGATTACGGTAAGCTCCGGACTGCCGGATGACATCGTCAACTATCGTTATAACGTACCGGTTGCTCCTGCCTATGAGGGTGAGCCGAGCCGAATCCGTGTTGTATTCACAGATGCGCTTGGCGAGAACAAGGAAGCCGTGAACAAAACGATTACAACGATGGAGACGATACCGGTCGATCTTGTCCTCGCGCCAAACAAAGATGCAACCGTCATGGTTCACCGTGACGGGCGGGTCATTGACACTTATGTCGTATCCTATACGGATGCCAAGAATGGCACCGTGACGGAGCCTACGATTGAACCGCCGCCGGTGCGGGATGTTCCGGTTTCCGGAGGCGAAGGTGAGGGCGGTTCCGAGGAGGGCGGCTCTGAGGATGAAGGCGAAGGCCATGATAATGGCAATGGAAACGGCAATGGCAATGGTAACGGCAGAGGAAACGGTCGCGGAAATGACGACTAACGATGACTAGCCGAAGCTGACATAACCGGCCGGACACTACAAGCACATGCTTTCGGATGAGTTCGTCTGTCCGGCATGTCGCTTGCGGTAGCCGGTTCTTGAACTTCATTATAAATCTAAATCCAACAGGAAAGGTGAGGCCTATTATATGCTAGAGGGACTGATCGTGAAGGCGCTAAGCGGATATTACTATGTCAAACCATTTCGAGATGACCGGTCGATATCCGGGGAAGACCAGGCGGTTCAATGCAGAGCCCGCGGCATTTTCAAAAAAAGAGGCATCTCTCCGCTCGTTGGAGACCATGTAAAGTACTCGCTAACTGAGAATGGGGAGGGGACCGTGGATGAAATTCTTCCACGGTCTTCCCAATTAATTCGTCCTCCGGTAGCGAATGTGAATCTGGCTGTGCTTCTGTTTTCTGTGAAGGAGCCGGATTTGAATCTGGTGCTGCTGGATAAATTTCTTGTACATATCGAACATTCCGGATTGGATGCGTTAATATGCCTGACTAAGCAGGACCTGGCTGACGAGAACGATACACAGGTTCAAGAGGTCAAGGCGCTGTATGAAAACATCGGTTACGAGGTGCTGATTACCAGCTCCTTGGAAGGGATTGGTGTTGAGCAGATCAAGCAGCGGCTGGCGGGCGAAATCAGCGTGTTTGCCGGACAGTCCGGCGTAGGAAAGTCCTCGCTGCTGAATTCCCTCCAGCCAGGGCTGTCGCTGACGACAAGCGAGATTAGCATGCGTCTTGGACGGGGCCGGCATACGACGCGCCATGTGGAGCTGATTGAGCTGGATAATGGCGGATTCGTTGCCGATACGCCGGGTTTCAGCCAGCTTGATTTTCTGGAGCTGGGGGTTGAGGAGCTGTCGAGCTGCTTCCGCGAGTTCGTTCCTTATGCGGCGGATTGCAAGTTTCGTGGCTGCAGCCACATGCACGAGCCGGGCTGTGAAGTGATCCGGGCCAAGGCAGAGGGCCGCATTGCAGAAAGCCGCTATGTTCATTACACAGAGTTTTTTGCAGAAATGAAAGACAAGAAGCGGAGGTATTAATATGATCATAATAGCGCCATCGATATTGTCAGCTGATTTTGCCAAGCTGGGGCAAGAGGTGCGGGAGGTTGAGGCAGGCGGAGCCGATTGGATCCACGTCGATGTGATGGACGGGCACTTCGTCCCGAACATTACCTTGGGGCCGCCGATTGTGCAGGCCATCAGACCGCATACTTCGCTGCCGCTTGACGTTCATCTCATGATCGAGCAGCCGGAGCGTTATATCGCGGATTTCGTGAAGGCGGGAGCGGACTATGTTACCGTTCATGCTGAAGTCTGCCCTCATCTTCATCGTGTCGTTCATCAGATCAAGGAGCTTGGCGCGAAGGCAGGGGTAGCCATCAATCCGGGCACGCCGGCGCATGTGCTGCAGGAGGTGCTTCCGGATCTGGATCTGGTGCTTGTCATGACGGTGAATCCCGGATTTGGCGGACAAGCCTTTATTGAACGGACCGTGAACAAGATTCGTCAGATCCGCGAATGGGCGGAGCAGTCGGGCCAAGCCGATCTTCACATTGAGGTAGACGGGGGCATTACGGCGGAGACAGCGCCGCTGGTCGCTACAGCCGGGGCGAATGTGCTGGTGGCAGGAAGCGCTGTGTACGGCCAGGCCGATCGCGCTGCCGCAATCGCCGGCATTCGCAGCAGCGTATCCTAGGCCAGCAACGAGGCAACCTAACATGATTTTTGCTGATTGCACCACGTGCGCCCCTCACTGCGCGTGGTGTTTTTCTCAGGGAGCTGCCCGGTTTGACCACATGCGATGCATAGGGCGGGGCGTTACCGCATAAGTATGGTTACATGAGCTGGGTTCTCATGTAGCCTTTTTTTGTCTGTGTTCACATCTGTAGGCTTGGTGCATACGATATTATAGGAAGGCATGAGAATGATTGGGGAGGGTGAGACATGAAATTCTATACGTTCAAGCTGCCGAAGTTTTTGGGAGGTTTTGTGAAAGCCATTTTAAATACGTTTCACAAAGGCTGACAGCTTGTCACGGCCAACCAACCTTTCGACTGGGGCGGCACCGCCAGGGGTGCTTTACTGGATGAAGAACATAAGGAATCACGATGTGATGCGGGTATACCGGATAGGGGAGACATACCGAGGCCCCGCGGAAGGTTTTTCTTGTGATATAAGAGAGTGCTCGGGTGTAGCTGCAGCTGCTTTGGGGCTTTCTTATATCTGAAAAAGCACCTGGCTGCGCAAGGTGCTTTTTGTTTAGATATGTATGTATCCAAAAACAAGAAAAACTTCCTGCCCCGGACCGCTCCCCGAAAGGTGCTGGAGATTAAGAAGTTTTTCTTCATTATAACATGAGATGATTATACGCGAGTCACTTTACCGGATTTCAAAGCACGAGTGCTGACGTATACACGTTTTGGCTTGCCGTTCACGAGAATGCGGACTTTTTGAACGTTAACGCCCCAAGTGCGCTTGTTGTGGTTGTTTGCGTGGGAAACATGGTTTCCGCTGCTTGGTTTCTTGCCAGTTACATAACATTTGCGAGCCATTTATTACACCTCCTTGTTCACTAACCCTGCATAAAACAATACTTAAATATAATATCACAGTAAAAATTGCTCCGTCAACTGCCCTAAAAACATTTATTTCTCTTACTTCTTATAGTACAATGTTGTTTAGTCCATAATATTTCGAATGACGGAAAGTTATGGATCATCGGCATGTTTGGGCGGGGCCCGGTTCATGTCGAACGAAGGGACGAGATTTCAGCCCATCATGTCCGTGATCCTAGGTCATTGACTTAGGTATATTATAGAGTGTCTATATATGGCTTGGGCATTTCGTTTCGGCTGGTGAGCTTTGAAATAGAATGTGATTGATGTTAGGGTATCAAGTCAGGAAGGGGAATTCTCATTGAGTAAGCGTTCTTTAAATGGAACAGAATTTACCGCGATGGTTCTAGCCGGAGCGGAGCGGCTTCAGCAGCATGCGGAGCACGTTAATTCCTTGAATGTGTTTCCAGTGCCGGACGGTGACACAGGAACCAACATGAATTTGACGATGACTGCCGGTGTGACTGAATTGAAGAACAAATATTCGGAGTCGGTAGGACATAGCGCTGGTGTGCTGTCCAAGGGGCTGCTTATGGGCGCGCGCGGCAACTCGGGTGTTATTCTATCCCAGTTGTTCCGGGGCTTTAGCCGATATGCGGCACCGCATGCGGAGCTGACGCCTCAGCAGTTTGCAGCCGCGCTTCAGACCGGCGTGGAGGCGGCATACAAAGCGGTCGTTAAGCCGGTTGAAGGTACGATTTTGACGGTCGCCAAGGAAGCGGCCAAGCATGGTGTATACTATTCCCGCCGAACGGCAGACATTGTGGAACTGATGGAGCAGGTGCTGGCGAAAGCGAAGGAAACGCTGGCCCAGACACCGGACATGCTGCCGGTACTCAAGCAGGTGGGCGTTGTCGATTCGGGCGGACAGGGGCTCGTTTACATCTACGAAGGTTTCCTGGCTGCTTTAAGAGAAGAGACGACGGCTGGTCCGGTAGGTGTGGCGTCGGTTGATACGGCACAAGCAGTGTCCCGTTCCGCCGAACCGGTACAGCAGACAAGCCCGTTTGCAGCGGCAGAGATCCCGCTTCCAACCTCGGCGCAGTCCAGGCTTGCAACTGAAGATATCGAATTTCTGTATGATATGGAATTCTTTATCAATCGCCAGCTTGGCGGGGGACAAGACGCAGATTTCGATGAAGATAATTTCCGGAAAGCGCTTGCAGTGAATGGGGATTCCATTATTGTCATTGCGGATGACGAGACGATCAAGGTTCATGTTCATTCCAAAGCGCCGGGGGAAGTGCTGAACCTGGCCCTGCAATATGGCGAGATTACCCAAATTCATATTCTGAATATGCGCGAGCAGCATCGCGAGCTGCTCACGACGGGGATGGATATCGCCCCGATGCCGGAGCTGTTTGCCGATATTCCGGCAGAAGCCCGCACGCCTGAAGCTCCGGCGGTTCCGCCGGCAGACGAGATAGCGCCATTTGGATTCATCGCGGTATCGTCAGGTGACGGCATCTCCGAGATTTTCAAAAGCCTCGGCATCGATGTCGTTCTGGCAGGCGGTCAAACGATGAACCCGAGCACGGAAGATTTCGTGAACGCGGTGTCTTCGATTTCAGCGCAGCATGTTTACATTCTTCCGAACAACTCCAACATCGTGCTCGCGGCTCAGCAGGCCAGAGAGCTGCTTGAGGATGAGCGCAGCGTAACGGTCATTCCAAGCAAGACGATTCCGCAGGGAATTGCGGCTGCCTTCGCCTTCCAGGAAGACGAGAGTGCTGATGTGAACACGGAGAACATGCTGGATGCGATTGCGCGGGTGCAGTCAGGCCAGGTGACCTATGCCGTACGCGACACAACCATCGACGATTTGGAGATCAAGGCCGGCCAGTTTATTGGCATTCGGAACTCCAACATTGTAGCGGCAGCGGAGGATCTGCTGTCAGCGAGCAAACAGCTGCTTGGCAAGATGATGGAATCCGGCGATGAAATCGTGACGCTGCTTACAGGGGAAGATGCTTCCGAGGAAGATACCCAGGCGCTCACGGGCTGGTTAGGGGAACAATATCCGGACGCTGAAGTGGAAGTGCACTATGGAGGTCAGCCGATCTATTCGTACCTGTTCTCTGTGGAGTCTTAACCGAATCATTCAATTTGATTGTATGGATTAGGAGGGGTTACGGTGAATAAAACCGTGATTGTAACAGACAGCACCGCAGATATTCCGGCAGACCTGGTGAAGCAATATAACATTCATATTGTGCCGTTAAAAGTGATGTTCGGCGAGTATTCATATTTGGATGGCGTAGATATATCGGCCGGGGAGTTCTATAAGCGGCTTGTGGAATCTCCGCAGCTTCCAACGACTTCCCAGCCGTCTCCTGCTGATTTTGTGCAGGCTTACGAGTCAATTTTCAAGCAATATCCGGAATGCTCCATTCTGTCGATTCATATTTCGTCAGGGCTGAGCGGCACCTATCAATCGGCTAAGCTGGCCACCTCGCTATTAGAGGAGAAAGCGGACCAGATTACGGTATGGGATTCCAAATCGGCTTCCTACGGATTCGGGCTGTTTGCAGCCCATGCAGCCAAGCTGGCAGCCGACGGCAAGCCAGTCGAGGAGATCATAACCGCGATTGAGGAGCTGCGCAGCAAGCGCCGCCTCTACTTCCTGGTTGATACGCTGGAGTATCTCCAGAAGGGCGGACGAATTGGCAAAGCCTCGGCTGTTCTGGGAACGCTGCTGAATATTAAACCGATCCTGTCTATCGATGAGGAAGGCATTATTTTCTCGGTGGAAAAGGTTCGCGGCCGCAAAAAGGCGACAGCTCGCATGGTGGAGCTGTTCCAGCAAGATCTGACAGGTGTGACGAAGGTTCATGTCGCGGTAGGCCATACGGCCGATCGGGGGCTGGTGGAGGATTTCCTGCAGCAGCTGTCCGCAGTGTTTACGGTGGAGGATGTGGTGTACTCCGACATCGGGCCGGTTATCGGCACCCATGTCGGGCCGGGCACGATCGCGGCTTATATATGGCCTGCTTAAGTGAGGTAGATGTTATGAGTTTGGAACTCGATCAAATATCCGTCAGACAGATCAACGGCGTGAGCGCCCTCAAGGAAGGGGAGCTTCACGCCTTTGGCGTCTCTACGGTCAAGGATTTACTCGAATATTATCCGTTTCGTTATGAGGATTATCGGCTTCGCTCCCTGAGCGAGGTGAAGGACGGGGACAAAATTACGATTCAAGCCAAAATCGCCGGCGTACCGGTGCTCCAGCGCTACGGACGCAAGTCTCGTTTAACCTGCAAGATGCTGGCGGAGAGCTGGATGTTTACGGCAACCTGGTTCAACCGTCACTTCTTGAAGGATCAGCTTGCTGCGGGCCGGGAAATTGTGCTGACAGGCAAATGGGATCAGCGCAGAATGCAGCTTACCGTTTCGGAATCGGAGTTCCCGGACAAGGGCGCGTTCCGCAGCGGAACGGTGCAGCCGGTCTATTCGGTCGGAGGCAAGATTACCCAGGCCTGGATGCGGAAGACGATGACCCAGGCGCTGCAGCAGTATGGGGATATGATTCCTGAAATTTTGCCAAAGACGCTGCTGCAAAAATATGATTTTATGCCCCGGAAACAGGCGATTCGCACGATTCATCAGCCGGTGGATACGCGAGAAGGCCAGGAAGGGCGCAGGCGGATGGTGTATGAGGAGCTGTTTCTGTTTCAGCTCAAAATGCAGGCATTCCGCGCCCTGAACCGGAAGCGAATGGACGGCGTGGTCCATACGGCGGACAATGCCACGATCCGGGAGTTTGTTCGCAGCCTGCCGTTTGAGCTGACCGATGCACAGAAGAAGGTGGAGCTGGAGATTTTGCACGATATGCGCTCACCCTACTGCATGAATCGGCTGCTCCAGGGTGATGTCGGCTCCGGCAAAACGGTCGTGGCTGCGATTGCGCTGTTCACGACGGTGCGCTCGGGCTTTCAGGGGGCGCTGATGGTGCCGACAGAGATTTTGGCCGAGCAGCACACTCGCTCGCTCCAGAAGCTGTTCGAGCCCTTCGGGATTACGGTAGGGCTTCTGACGGGAAGCGTCAACGGGAGAAAGCGCAAGGACCTGCTCGCTTCGCTGCAGATGGGCTTGACGGATGTTGTTGTCGGCACGCATGCGCTGATCCAGGAGGATGTGTATTTCCGCCAGCTCGGCCTGGTTGTCACCGACGAGCAGCACCGCTTCGGCGTCAACCAGCGCAGCATATTGCGCCGCAAGGGGTATAACCCGGATGTGCTCACGATGACGGCAACGCCGATTCCGCGCACGCTGGCTATTACCGCTTTTGGCGATATGGATGTGTCTACCTTGTCGGAGCGGCCGAAGGGACGGATTCCGATCACGACCTACTGGGTCAAGCATGAGATGATGGAGCGCGTGCTCGGCTTTATTGCACGAGAGGTGGATCAGGGGCGCCAGGCGTACCTCATTACACCGCTGATTGAAGAATCGGACAAGCTGGATGTTCAAAATGCGATTGACCTGCATGTTCAGATGCAGCAGGCGTTTCCGAAATACCGGGTCGGGCTGCTGCACGGCCGGATGACCCCGGGCGAGAAGGATGAAGTGATGCGGCAGTTCTACAGCAATGAGGTGCAGCTGCTCATTTCCACCACCGTCATTGAGGTAGGTGTTGATGTGCCGAACGCTACGCTGATGGTGATTATGGATGCGGACCGGTTTGGCCTCTCCCAGCTGCACCAGCTTCGGGGCCGGGTTGGCCGGGGCGAGCATGCCTCCTACTGCATCCTGGTAGCGGATCCGAAATCGGAGGTAGGCCAGGAGCGGATGCAGGTTATGACGGAGACCGATGATGGCTTTGAAGTATCGCGGCGTGATCTGGAGCTTCGGGGACCCGGGGATTTCTTCGGCACGAAGCAGAGCGGGCTGCCGGAGTTCAGGCTGGCGGATATGACCGCCGATTTCAAGATCGTCGAGGAATCTCGCGATGATGCCGCAGCGCTGGTGAGCGACAGCGCCTTCTGGACATCGCCCGAGTATGCGCCGTTGCGGAATTACTTGCAGCAGGAGAACATTTTTCAAGGCGATATTATGGATTAGCTCCCGATTGGTGTAAATGATCGAGCGGTGGAAGCGATGGAGTCTGGCTGAAGCTCAGGCTACCCGCGTTTACAGCGTCGCTCGGATTGGCGCTCATTTAACAGCGTAAGGCCCGTTTCGCCCGGACAAGTGACTGAATCTATTAGCACAATGGACAGGCTTTCGTCATATACTCAAAAAGCGACAGCAATTATAACGGGAGGTGCCTGAATATTGAGCTATCAGCAGTACGGCATTAGTCCTCAGCTGGTGGAGCGGATCAAGCTGAAAATGAAAAACCCGGCGGTCAAGGAGAGAATTAAAGGGCTGACTCAACATTTGACGAAATCCGATCTCCAGAACAGTTTAAAGGTGCAGCAGCTGGTGCGGACAGCCAGCGGCATTCTGAATGAAAGGCTTACGGCAACGCAGGAGCAGCAAATCGTTCAGTTCGTGCTTGCCCAGCGGATTGATCCGAAGAATACGTTCCATTTGATCAAGCTGTGGGGCATGTTCCGTTAGAACGATCGAACATCTCATCGCAAGGTAAGCTGGAATTGAAGAAGCCCCTGCGGGAGGGTCTCCTCCACAGCCGGGGCTTCTGCCGTGACGAGATCAGCGAGACGGCGCGGTGTAGACAGAGCTGAGTGCTAGGTGATCGCTCAAGCATCGGCGATCGACTGGATGCATGCTTCGGTATCGTTTCTGACCGAATTGACGGCCGTGCTGACCGGCTCGGCTTGCATCTCGCTGGCGGGATACGGCCGCAGCAGCTCCCGAAGCGCTTGGAGCATGGCCTGCGCATCGCCGGCTGCGGAGGCGTCCTCACGGCGCAGCCACAGCGCTTCATCTTCCTTCCGCAGAATGACCGGCATCCGGTTGTGAATGGGCGCCATCAGCGCATTCGGCTCGGTTGTAATGACGGTGCAGGTGCTGCGCTTCTGACCGTCCGGCGTCACCCATGTATCGTACAGTCCGGCCATGCTGAAGATGCCGCCGTCCCGAAGACGAATGCGGAAGGGCTGCTTGCCATGTTCGTTTTTTTGCCATTCGTAAAATCCGTCGGCAGGGATGAGGCATCTTTTACGATAAAAGGGTATCTTATAAGCAGGCTTGTTCTCAAGCGTCTCGCTGCGAGCGTTGATCATTTTGCCGGCCATGGACGCGTCCTTGGCCCAGGAAGGGACAAGCCCCCACTGCAGCTGCCCGATCCGGCGGCGTGTACCGTCATGAATGATGGCGGTCACCTGCTGGCTGGGCGCAATGTTATAACGGGGTATATGGAACGGGGACACCGAGTCCGGGTCAATCAAGTAGCGCATGAGCAGCTCTTCCCAGGTCACGGTCAATGTATAGCGTCCGCACATCGTTTCTATGGCCTCCTTGGATCGATATCATCGTTTGTGTTAGAGTATACCATGCATGAGTCTGCATGCCCAAGAGGGGTGCAGCGGTTACAGCAACAAGCATTAGAAATGGAGGATATGGTTTGTGTTTGATTTAAAAGCAAGCGGCACCTCGGCCAAGACTGAAGTGGTAGCCGGTACGACGACTTTTTTTACAATGGCTTATATTATGGTGGTGAATCCGCTCATTCTGTCTGAAGCGGGGGTTCCGTTTGAACAGAGCTTCACGGCTACGATTATTGCGACTGTTATCGGGACGCTGCTGATGGGGCTCGTGGCGCGGTATCCGATTGCGGTTGCGCCCGGGATGGGGCTGAATGCGTATTTTACATACTCGGTTGTCCAGGGCCATAACGGGCTTGGATACGTCGAGGCCTTCTCGGCGGTGTTCGTGGCGGGGATTCTGTTCCTGCTGCTCTCGATGACCACGCTTCGGCGCAGGTTGATCGAGATGATCCCCGGAAATCTGAAGCATGCGATTACGGTCGGGATCGGGCTGTTCATCGCCTTTATCGGCCTGCGAATGAGCGGCATCATTACGGCCCATCCGGACAATCTGGTTGCTCTTGGCAATCTCCATGAGCCGACCGTTGTACTGGCGCTGGCAGGTTTGACGGTGACGCTTGTGCTGCTGGCCCGGGATGTGAAGGGGGCGCTGTTCATCGGCATGATTATTACGGGGATCATCGCTTATTTTGCGGACATGCTGTCGTTTACGGGCGGAGTTGTGTCGCTCCCGACGCTGCCTGAGGGGATTCTGGTATGGAATCCGGTCACTTCGATTGCTGACGTGATCTCCCACGGCTTGTATGCCGTCGTCTTCTCTTTCCTGCTCGTGACGCTGTTTGATACGACAGGGACGGTTGTCGGCGTGGCTGAACAGGCCGGGCTGATGAAGGATAATAAGCTGCCGCGCGCCGAGCGGGCGATGTTCTCGGACTCTGTGGCCACGGTGGCTGGCTCGATGGTCGGCACCAGTCCGACTACCGCTTATATTGAATCGGCAGCCGGTGTCGGCGCAGGCGGCCGGACTGGCCTCACAGCGGTCGTGGTGGCGCTGCTGTTCATGGTGGCGGCATTCTTCAGCCCGCTCATCGGCGCTGTTGCCGGATTGTCGGCTATTACGGCGCCATCGCTGATCGTGGTTGGCTGCCTGATGCTGAGCAATGTCCGCCATATCGAATGGAAGGACTTTGATGAGGCGTTCCCGGCTTTTCTCGTCATTCTGACGATGCCGCTCACCTCCAGCATCGCGACCGGCATTGCGCTCGGCTTCATTTCCTACCCGCTGATGAAAATCGTGAAGGGCAAAGGAAAGGCCGTGCATCCGCTGATGTATATTTTTGCAGTGCTGTTTGTACTTCAGCTCGTTTTTGTTCCGCATTGATTCATCTGTACGGTTGATGTTATGGAAAAATCCCCTGGCAGTCCGCATTTCGCGGATGACCCTGCCGGGGGATTTTTTTGTGGATGCATGCATTGGTTAGCGAGGTCGAGATCCGCTTCCACATACCAGCGGTATAGGCTGTGCGTGCTAATGTTTGTTTATCGCTTCTGCTGCAGCAGCGTTTCGATTTTCTGATCAAGCTCCTTCAATTGACGATCATAATGGCGGTAGGTTATGTACCCGATCACAGCTTTGACAGCAAAAAAGAGTACAGCTGCGACAGCGATCAAAAGATAATTGTGGCTTGCGGAATGCAGCCATTGCTCAACTCCATGCATAGGGGGACATTTCCTCCTTCGGTTTCAATCACGAATTTTGGTTGCAGCTTCGCAGTATGCCGCCTGATAAGATCGATAACTATATCCTGTTCCAATCCGGTTATTCTTATGAATCTGGCGCGTATTTCATCGGTCCTCCAGAGCGATCAGCCAATAGGATTATATTTACATTGATAATAAAACGTATGTTCGCATATAATACAAACAAACGTTCTCATTATGAGGTGGGATTGTCATGTTGAGTATAGGTCTCAAACCGGAAGAAACGAGACTGGTGAAGGATTATGCTGTATTGCCGTTATTGCTCGACGTGCTGGAGAATGACGGGGAAACGCTGTGCCGATGCGATGCCAGAACGCCGGAATTGACCCGGATGATGATCGATCAATTGCAGCTTGCGGCGATGGCGGATCTGACGAAGGCGCGCCGGAAGATGCGGGAAAGCGATCTGAAGGTTTACGACAACCGAAGGTCAAGCCTTGGGATTGAGGTTGATTTTGTATGCCGGGGCTATCATCACAAGCTGTCCATGCTGTGGGGGCTGATCGAGGCGGAGATTGAGCAGAGGGCGTATGCTTACCTCGGGCTTAAGCCGGAAGACAAGGGGTGTCTGATGTGAAGGCATCGAAACGGGTGATCATGCTGGCCGATTGCCAGTCTTTCTATGCAAGCGTGGAGAAGGCGGAGCATCCGGAATATCAAGACCGGCCGCTGGTCGTTGCCGGCGATCCGGAGCGACGCTCGGGCATTGTCCTTGCAGCGTGTCCGAAGGCCAAGGAGAAGGGGGTAAAAACGGCAGAAAGGCTAGGGGAGGCCATGGCGAAGTGTCCGGAGCTGGTTGTCATCAAACCCCGGATGCAGCGGTACATTGACGTCTCCATGAAGATTACGGATATCTACAAGTCCTTCACCGATTTGGTGGAGCCTTACAGCATTGATGAGCAATTTCTCGATGTGACCGGCAGCTTGCATCTGTACGGCTGTACACCGGAGGAACTGGCCCGCATGATTCAGAATTACGTCCAGGAAGCGACAGGGGTGTACACCCGTTTCGGCATTGCCGACTCGAAGATTCTGGCGAAGATGGCCTGTGACAACTATGGCAAAAAATCGCCGTCAGGGATCTATACCTTGTCCAAAGATCATCTGGACGGGACGCTGTGGAAGCTGCCGGTCAGCGACATGTTTATGGCCGGCAGCCGGATGACCCGGCATTTCATGGCGATGGGGCTGCCTACGATCGGCAGTGTGGCGAGGACGCCTCTGGCCAAGCTGAAGCAGATGATGCGCCGGAAGTTTGGCAGGAACTCGGATATTCAGGCTGAGCTCTACTGGCGAATCGCCAACGGCATCGATGACAGCCCCGTGCGTCCGGGGACGCATCAGGTGGATCCGAAGTCGGTGGGGCATATGATGACGCTACCCCGCGATTACGGCAGGCTGGAAGAGATCAAGGTGGTGCTCTTGGAACTGACGGAGCTGGTATGCCAGCGGTGCCGCGGGCTTGGATTCATGGGGCATGTCGTTTCCGTCCACTGCACGGGTGCCGATTTCGACCGGCCTTCGGGATTCTCAAGACAGATGAAGATGGATGATCCTTCCAACGTCACCAATCAGGTGTACCGCTGGGCGTGCAGGCTGCTGGAGAAGCATTGGGACGGCCTGCCGGTCCGGCAGGTGGGCATCAGCCTGTCGCAGCTGACCCCGGACCAAGAGTATCAATTATCGCTGTTTGATATGGACCGGGAGAAATGGATGGCGCTTGAGCGCACGACCGATGCGCTGAAACGGAAATACGGGGATGCCATCATTATTCGGGCTGTTTCTATGACAGAGGCAGGCCAGGCACTGGATCGCTCAACGAAGATAGGAGGTCATTACAGATGACAACACGAAAAAAACTGGAAGGCAACGGGCTGTGGGAATCGAGCCGGATGATGCTGCCGGAGCATAAGGAGTCCATTATTCGCCGTCAGCTGGAAGAGGGGAGAAAGGTTAAGCCGATGCTGGACGCACAGGAGATGGAGCTGATTGAACATGCGCTGGCGGAATCTTTTTACGATCACCGGACGATTACGCTGCGGCTGTACGATGAATACGAAGAGGTGGAGCGGACCGGCGTGGTTACGATCGTCCTGACCCACCGGCGGGAGATCAAGCTGACGACTGGACCCGGGGAGTGGGAATGGATCAGGATTGACGATATCCTGTCGGCCGGCGTTTCCTGATACAGGAGCGTTGCCGGTATTGCGCCGATTCGTCGCCTCTTTGTCATGCAGTTCAACGATGATCTGCAAAACAGGGCTGCCCGCAAAGGACAGCCCTGTTGAAAGAGTTATAAAATTTGAGCGACAACGGAAAAGATAATAACGACCAGAAACAGCAGCGTGAGGTGATTGAGGGAGAAGATGAACATCTTCTTCGCCCACGAGGCCGGATCTGTCTCGCGGTAGCTCGCCAGGCTAAGGATGAGCCAGCCCAGGCTCATCAGCACGGCCAGCGCTGCAATATACGGGTTCAGCGACCAGAACAGGAGGCTGGACAGTACGAGCAGCACAAGATAGACGTTGGTGCGGTGATACGTTCTGCGGATTCCTCTGATGACCGGATACATCGGAACGCCGGCAGCCTTGTATTCATCCAGTCTGCGGATGGCGATGGCATAGAAATGGGGCATCTGCCACAGCAGCATCATGATGACGATCGCCCATATTTCCATGCGGAGCATGTCGCTGGATATCGCGGCCCAGCCGATCAGAGGCGGCACGGCGCCGGAGATGCTTCCGACTTCGGTGTTGTACACCGTCGTCCGCTTCGTCCACATCGTGTAAGGCACCACGTAGAAGAACAGTCCGAGAAATCCGAACAGGGCCGCCAGCGGTGAAGCGGCGTACAGGACGATGAAGCCTGACAGGCTCATCAGAATCCCGATGGTCAGTCCAATCGGCGTGTCCACCTGTCCGGTGACGGTCGGCCGGTTCTTGGTGCGTTCCATAATCGCGTCGATATCCCGGTCATATAGGTTGTTAAACGCGCCTGCCGAACCGATCACAAGGGACGATCCGAGCAAAGCCAGGCATATCTTCGTTATATTGTCCATGAACGAGGTGTCAAACACGTACAGTGCCATACACAGCCCCGCAAACATGGCAATGAGGTTGGACTTGATAATTCCGGTTTTAATGGTATCAAAAAAAACTTTGGTCAGAGAGTTGTATCCTACGGCATGATTCGGTTCCTGATTATTGATAGTATTCATGACCCACTCACTTCTATATTTTTTTACTATCATCTTACCATGAAGAAGCTAAAAATTAATCCTCTATTAAGGAAAATTACGAATACTGTCGAAAAGAGACGGTGAAACCTGCCAAAAAACCAGCAGGCTGGATCAGGCGGATGTCGTAATTTTATACACATCATGTCGCATTGTTATACTAAAAAAAGCTGCAAAATATGATACCTTAGAGATGGCTGTCAGGATATTACATACTTATCATGCCGGAACAGAAATTTGAGAAAGTGAAGGTGACGATCAACATGGGCAAAGTATATCGTGTAGGGATCATCGGATGTGGTGGAATCGCGAACGGCAAGCATCTGCCAAGCTTGAGCAAGCTGAACAATGTAGAACTGGTAGCGTTCTGTGACATCGTTCAGGAGCGGGCCGAGCAGGCGGCCGGGAAGTACGGAATCGAGGGAGCTCAGGTAACCACAGATTACAAGGAGCTGCTGAAGGATAATACAATTGACATTATTCATGTGTTGACTCCGAACGATTCTCACGCGGAGATTTCCATTGCTTCGCTTGAGGCGGGCAAGCATGTAATGTGTGAAAAGCCGATGGCCAAAACAGCCGCTGACGCGAAGCGGATGATGGAAACGGCGAAACGGACAGGCAAGAAACTGACGATTGGCTACAACAACCGTTTCCGGAACGACAGCCAGTATCTCAAGGAGCTGTGTGATGCCGGAGAGCTTGGACATATTTATTTTGCAAAAGCCCATGCCGTGCGGAGAAGAGCCGTACCAACCTGGGGTGTGTTCCTGGACGAGGAGAAGCAAGGCGGAGGTCCGCTGATTGATATCGGTACTCACGCGCTTGATCTGACCCTCTGGATGATGGACAACTATAAGCCGAAGGTTGTGCTTGGTTCGACCTATCATGAGCTGGCCAAACGCGAGAACGCGGCTAACGCTTGGGGACCATGGGATCCTAAGAAGTTTACCGTTGAGGATTCCGCTTTCGGGATGATCGTGATGGAGAATGGCGCAACCATTATGCTGGAATCCAGCTGGGCGCTCAATACGCTCGAAGTGGATGAAGCGAAGTGCACGCTGAGCGGCACCGAGGGCGGAGCAGACATGAAGAACGGTCTGCGGATCAACGGAGAGAAATTCAGCCGTCTGTACACCAAGGACATCGAGCTTAGCTCTGGCGGCGTTGCTTTCTATGAGGGCGGTAAAGAAGAAGCTCCGGACGTGGAAATGAGAAAATGGATTGAAGCGATCGAGAACGATACCGATCCGGTAGTTACGCCGGAACAGGCTTTTGTCGTTTCGCAAATTTTGGAAGCTCTTTATGAGTCTGCACGTACCGGAAAGGCCGTGTACTTCGATTAAGTCGCTTCGCATGAACACGCTGTGCCGTGGACGGCTGCAGCTCCAGTTGCTATAATGGGGTTACGGTTGGACCTGAGATGGATGTTGCGTGCGGAAGATCGCTATGTTCCGGCACTGAGACGATCGGGTCTACAGATACGAGCCGACGTGTGCGGAGGAATGGCGATGAGTACGATGGATAAGCTACAAACACTGATTATTATAGCGGCGGTTGGGATTGGTTTAGCGATTGGCCAAATCCCGGCCGCTCTTTATTATGCCGAGATGATCATTCTGCCGTCGCTGCTGCTGATGATGTACGGCCTGTTTCTGACGATTCCGCTCAGGCAGCTGCGGCAGGCTTTCGCCAACCTCCGATTTCTGTCGGCCAGCGCGGTCATTAATTATATGTGGACCCCGCTGCTGGCATGGGGGCTTGGCGCCATCTTTCTGTCAGAGCATCCTGCCCTGTGGATCGGGTTTATGATGCTGATGGTGACCCCGTGTACAGACTGGTACTTGGTGTTCACTTCGATTGCCAGAGGCAATGTGCCTCTGTCGGCTTCGATTCTGCCGATGAATTTGATGCTGCAGCTTCTGCTGCTTCCGGTATATCTGCTGGTATTCTCCGGAACAGTGGGCACATTCGACCTGAGCTCACTGGCGGAAAGTGTGCTGCTTGTTCTGGCGCTGCCGTTCGGGCTTGCCTTGCTCACGCGCGCGCTGCTTCGCAGAAGACCGGCCTGGCTGGAGCGGGGCATAACCCCGTTTTTTGCTAAAGCCCAGCTGTGGTTTCTGTCGCTGGCCATTGCGGCCATGTTTGCGTCGCAGGGCTCGCAGCTGTTTGCCCATATGGAGACGGTGTACATTTTGCTGGTGCCCGTGCTGCTGTTTTTTTCCATTAATTACATCGTTGGCGGACTTGCCAGCAGGCTGCTCGGGTTCTCCTACGAGGACTCGGCCAGCTTGCGCCTGACGATCCTTGCCCGCAATTCGCCGGTGGCGTTGGCCATTGCCGTCACGGCATTTCCGGACGAGCCGCTGGTGGCGCTGGCGCTCGTTGTAGGGCCGCTTATTGAGCTGCCGGTGCTGGCGCTCATTACCCAGCTGCTGCTGTCAGGCACGAGAAGGCGCCCCGTATCAGGGAGATCATCCATAGATAGATAGCCTCGAAGAAACCGTAAGGCATGGAGTACAATTTGCAAGTGAGAGCAGCTGCTCAGAAGCAGCAGCGATCCGGCTAGAAGACGGGAGGCTACCGGGAAGAGGAGCGAAGACAAGGGAAGAAGGTGGCGGCTTGGATAACGGCGGCCGGAGTTTGGGGTCGAAACAAAACACCCCCTGAAGGTACAGCCGCAGATCGTCGTAGAATCCGCAGCTGCACCTCAAGGGGCATATCCTGCACCAAGCGATTACTTCACTGTTTTGTTGTAAATCTCGATTTTGGAGGTGATCTCCTGAGCTGCCTTGTCCAGCGCCTCCTGAGGGGTCTTCTGACCGTTTAATACTTCCTCGATCGCAGTCTCCGTAAGCTGACGCGCCTCAGGGAATACGCCCATAACCGCCCCTTGGGTAGCCAGGTTCTCTTCAGTCTGATGCAGCTGGTCAACGGCTGTCTGGAATTGCGGATACTTCGCCAGATTTTCCTTCACGATAGGCTCATCATAGGCCTTTGTAGTTACCGGGAAGTAACCGGTGTTCACATGCCAGTAGGCTTGGGTCGTTGGGTCAGCCAAAAACTTCATGAATTCCCAAGCGGCCTTCTGTTCTTCTTCAGGCTTGTTGTTCATCAGCCACAGGCTTGCCCCGCCGATGATCACGCCGCCCTTGCCGCCATCGGATGGACGTGGCAGGAAGCCTGTCCCTACCTCGAATTTGCCTTCGGCCGCATTGACAATACCGCGCAGGGAGGCCGTTGAGTCGAGCATCATGGCAATCTGCCCAGCTGCAAAAGCCTTCTTGGTATCATCCGTTTTCCGGCCCAGATTCAGCAGCACCTTGTCGTCGAGCATTTGCTTCCACCATTCCAGTGTTTTCACACCGGCAGGGCTGTTGAGCTGGGAAGCGGTGGCCAGATCATTCCGTCCGTTGCCGTTGTTCAGCAGCTCCGCACCTTGATTGGAGAAGAACTGTTCCATGAACCATCCGTAGATGGCGAAGGAAGCGCCGGTCTGATCGCCTGTTGTCAGCGCCTTGGCTGCTTCGGCTACCTCTTCGTAGGTTTGCGGCGGATTTTCCGGGTCCAGCCCGGCCGCTTTGAATGCATCCTTGTTATAATACAGAATCGGATTGGACGAGTTGAACGGCATCGAATGAAGCTTGTTGTCAAAGGTATAATAGCTCTTGATGTTAGGTTCGAGAGCAGAGATATCATACTGTTCTGCATCCATAAAGTCCTGCACCGGACGAATCGCCTTCGTATCCATCATGAAACGGCTGCCGATTTCGTAAACCTGAATCATCGTCGGACCACTGTTGGAGCCGAGGGATGCTTTCAGCTTGTTCAGGCTTTCATCATAGGTTCCTTGAAACACGCCTTCAACCTGAATGTCCGAGCGGGACGAGTTAAATTCAGCAATCAGCTGGTCAACGGCTGTTCCGAGTTCACCACTCATGGAATGCCACCATACGACTTTGATAGGTTCTTGCGTTTGCTCGTTGTTACTTGCAGACGCGGGTGAAGCGCTGCTCGGAGTTTGTCCGGAATCGCTTCCGCTGGCAGTTGTGCCTGCGCCGCAGGCGGCTGTGAACATCATCATGCAGCTCAGAAGAAGCAGGCTGAAGGATTTTTTGCCAAAACGTTTCATGATCGGTTAATCTCTCCCTTATGAAAATTCATTTATCAGAAATTGCACCGGGCCTGGGCTCTGGGAGCCTGTCCGCAGCACAAGGCTGATTTTCGTTTGCACAACGACAAACTATAGCTGTACGGTAATTGAAGCGGGCGGAGCCTAGCCTTTCAGCGCCCCGGCAGTAATCCCTCGCACAAGCGGCTTGAGGCCAAGCGCGAGCAGGAGCAGGGAAGGCAAGAGCATCAGCAGCACGCCGGACAAGATCAGATTCCAGGAGTTCATCTCCTCGAATTGCAGCATCCCGATGCCGATCTGGACGGTGCGCATTTCCTCCCGGTTCGTGGTCAACAGCGGCCATAAATACATGTTCCAGTTATTCAAAAAAGAATACACCCCCAGCGTTGCAAGCCCCGGCACGGACAAAGGCAGCACCATGCTGAGGAACGTCCGGACATGCCCGCAGCCGTCCACCCGGGCGGCCTCGAACAGCTCCTTCGGCAATGAGAGAAAGGTCTGCCTGAGCAGGAAGGTGCCGAAGGCGGTGGCCAGAAACGGGACGATCAGACCTTGGTAGGAATCCAGCCAATTGAGGCTTCTGATCGTCAGATAGTTCGGAATCATAATGACTTCCCACGGAACCATCATGGTGGCGAGGAACAGGCTGAACAGCAGCGTTTTCCCGGGAAATCGAAGAAAGGCGAACGCATAGGCGGCCAGCGCAGAGGTGAGGACTTGTCCAATCATGATGGCACAGGAGACGATGGCGCTGTTGGCGATAAACCGGAGCACCGGAATCGTCTCGATAACCTTGAGGAAGTTGGCCAGATTGATTGTCTCCGGAAGCAGCGGCGGCGGGTACACGGCCGATTCCGCTTCGGTCATCAAAGAGCTGGACAGCGTGTACAGGAGCGGAAAAGCTACGGCCAGCGCTCCGACAAGGAGAAGCAGGTAGATGAAGCTTTTGGGCAGAAGTCGCAAACTCATTGATAGTGCACTCTCCGTTCCACGAATTTAAACTGCAGGAGGGTCAGCGTCAGAATGATGACAAACAGGATCAAGGCCTGGGCGCTTCCGATGCCGAACCGGAAGTTGATGAAGGCGTCCTGATAGATGTTGTACACGATGACGTTGGTGCTGTTCATCGGCCCGCCTTTTGTCAAAATATTGATTTGGCCGAATGCTTGGAAGGCACCAATGATGGATACGACCAGCGTAAAGAACAGCGTCGGCGAAATGAGCGGCATCGTGATCCGGAAGAACGTCCGAAGCGGACCGGACCCGTCGATGCGCGCACTGTCGTAGATATCCTCTGACACGCCCTGGATGCCGCTGAGCATCAGGATGTAATTGAAGCCCAGATTCATCCACACGGTCATGATGGCAATCGATATCATCGCCCACTTCGGGTCGGTCAGCCACTGCACAGGGCTGAGGCCGGCCAGTGACAGCATATAGTTCAGCATGCCGAGTGTCGGATGGTACAGAATCATCCAGATCATCGAGCCTGTCCCAACCGAAACGGCCATCGGGAGCGAGAAGATGAACCGGAATATCTTCATGCCTTTCAGCTTGTTGTGCGTTAGAGCGGCAAAAAACAGCGCGGCCGCAATGCCCGTTGGAACGGTCAGCAGCATGAACATCAGGGTGTTGCCAAAGCTTTTATAGAACATGTCCGAGCTTAAAATATCCTTGAAATTTCCAAAGCCGACAAATTCGGCTACACGGCCCTGCGGATCCGTAAGAAACAGGCTGAGATATACGGATTTGAGCAAGGGGTAGAACAGAAACGCGCCGAACAGCAGCAGCGAGGGGGCCAAGCAGGCGTATGCCAGCGTGATTTCCCTGCGACGGATTTTGCGAATGGAGGTGCGCTTGCGCTCGCGCGCGGATTCCATCTCATTAGCCGGAGGCGTGATGGGCGTGCTCGGTGGAGACAGCGTGAATTCTTTTTCCATGTCTTTGATTGACCTCACTTTCCACACTTGGCCTTTCAGCTATTGAGTATAGGGAATATATGTAAAAATAAGTTGGGATTTATGTTAGAAGAAAGTAATATATTTACAAAGTTCGATATGCGAATAAAACGCTTGCAAAAAATATAAGGGTATGATATGTTATACCTGTAACCGGTTACACACATCGAAGAGGTGATGGCTGATGGCAACAATTAAGGATGTAGCGGGCCGGGCTGGAGTATCTGTCGCTACCGTCTCCCGAGTGCTGAATGGAAACGGCTATGTGCATGAGGATACCCGGCAGAAGGTGGAAGAGGCGATTCGCGCCTTGAACTATACACCGAATGAGGTGGCTCGTTCTTTATACAAGAAGAAGTCGAAGCTGGTGGGGCTCTTGCTGCCCGATATTACGAACCCTTACTTTCCGCAGCTGGCGCGTGGCGTCGAGGACCGGATGCAGGAGAACGACTATCGGCTGATCTTTGGCAACAGCGATGAGAACCGGGAGAAGGAGATGGACTACATCCAGACCTTCATTCAGAATCACGTAGTGGGCATCATATCCTCCACGAATGATCCCGGTGCGGAGATGTACGCCGAGCTACGCATTCCGATTGTGTTCCTTGACCGGACGACGAGCGACCGTCCATCCGTGTATGCGGATGGCAGAGAAGGCGGGAGACTGGCTGCACGGGAGATCATCAAGCGCGGCAGCAAGCGGATCACGATCATCCAGGGACCGGCTCATGTCGGACCGGCGATGGACCGGTACGAGGGTGCGGTGGAGGTCGTGCGAGAGCGGGGTCTTCCATATGATGTGCTGAAGACGACATCCTTTTCATTTACCGAAGCGGAGGGCTGGGCCCAAGACTTGTTCCGGCTATACCCGGATACCGACGGGGTGATCGCCAGTAACGATATCGTGGCTTCGGCGGTGCTGCAGGAAGCGTTTCGGTTAGGGAAAAGGGTGCCGGAGGACGTCCAGATTATCGGATTTGACGACATTCCGCTCAGCAGACTGCTTGCTCCGTCCCTGTCCACGATTCACCAGCCGGCCTATGAGATGGGGCGCGAGGCTGCGGAGCTGTTGATACAGCTCATGGAAGGACAGCATATCGAACGAAAAAGCAAACAATATCCCGTTCATTTCATCGAACGACAGACAACGAGAAAGGTGGACTAATCATGGCAAAAATAACGGTAGTTGGAAGCTCTTCGATGGACCTGGTGGTGACCTCGTCCAAACGCCCTGGCGCTGGCGAAACGGTGCTCGGCGACAGCTTCAAGACGGTTCCGGGAGGCAAGGGCGCCAACCAGGCGGTCGCTTGCGCAAGGCTGGGAGCCGAAGTGTCGATGATCGGCTGTGTGGGCGATGATCACTTCGGGCAGGCCATTTTGCAAAATTTCAGAGACAATGGTGTTTCTGTAAAGCATGTGGAACCGGTTACAGGTATGGAGAGCGGAACGGCGCACATCGTGCTGGCTGAAGGAGACAACAGCATCGTCGTTGTTAAAGCCGCCAACGATTGCGTGACGCCTGCTTATATCGAGAAGACCGAGGATGTGATCAAGCAGTCGGATATGGTGCTGGTCCAGCATGAAATACCGGAGGAGTCGGTAGCTTATGTAAGTGCGTTGTGCGCGAAGCATGGCGTTCCGCTCATTCTGAATCCGGCGCCAGCGCGTCCGGTGCCAGAGGCAGTTCTTGAGCAGGCAGCCTATATTACGCCGAATGAGCATGAAGCGTCGATTCTGTTCGGCGGCGCGCCGCTCGAAGAGTCGCTTCGCCGTTATCCGAACAAACTGCTCATAACCGAGGGCAAGCGGGGCGTGCGCTATTATGACGGGACGAAGGAAGTGGTCATCCCGGGCTATGAGGTCGAAGTGGTGGATACGACGGGAGCTGGAGATACCTTTAACGGCGCTTTGGCGGTCGCGCTGGCCGAGGGCAAGAGCCTGGCAGACAGTCTGAAATTCGCCAACCGGGCAGCATCCTTGTCAGTCACCAAATTTGGCGCTCAGGGCGGCATGCCGACGCGGAGCCTCGTAGAGGAGAGTCTGTAACATGAAGAAGCAGGGCATACTGAACAGCCACATTGCCAAAGTGCTGGCCGATCTCGGTCATACCGACACGATTGTGGTCGGGGACGTCGGCCTCCCGGTTCCGCCGGGGGTCCTCAAGATTGATCTGGCCATCAAGCATGGCCAGCCGAGCTTCCGCGATGTGGTGGATGCCATCGCCGAAGATATGGTGGTGGAGAAGGTGATCGTTGCCGAGGAAATCCATGCAGCCAATGCGGAGACGCTTCAATATATTCATAACAGGTTCCAGCATTGTGATATCGATGCTTGCCCGCATGAAGAGCTCAAGCGGCAGATGGCCACTGCGAAGGCGGTCATCCGGACGGGGGAAGCGAAACCGTACGCGAACTGCATTTTGCAGGCAGGTGTCCATTTCGGCTAAAGAGGAGGAACAACCATGAACATCGTGATGAAAAACATTCATAAAGCTTTTGGCGCGAACCGTGTGCTGACCGGTGTGGATTTCGACCTCCGCGAAGGAGAGGTGCACGCGCTCATGGGCGAGAACGGCGCAGGCAAATCGACGCTGATGAACATTCTGACCGGCCTGCACCGTCTGGATGAAGGGACGATTGTGATCGACGGGAAGGAAACCTATTTCGGAAGTCCGAAGGAGGCGGAGGAGAAGGGCGTGGCCTTTATCCACCAGGAGCTTAACATCTGGCCGGAAATGACCGTCTTGGAAAATCTGTTCATCGGCAAGGAAATGACGTCGCGCTTCGGCTTTTTGAACACAAAACAGATGAAAGCGCTCGCGAAGGCACAGTTTGAGCAGTTGTCTGTGTCGGTACCGCTGACACAGGAGGCGGGGGAGTGTTCCGTTGGACAGCAGCAGATGATTGAAATTGCCAAGGCGCTGATGACGGATGCCAAGGTGATCATCATGGACGAGCCGACGGCGGCCTTGACTGAGCGGGAAATTCAGAAGCTGTTCGAAGTGATCAACGCACTGAGGAAGCAGGGCGTGTCGATCGTATATATCTCGCACCGGATGGAGGAGATCTTTGCGATCTGTGACCGGATTACGGTGATGCGGGACGGGAAGACCGTCGATACTCAAGCGATTGCCGATACGAGCTTTGACGAGGTTGTCCGCAAGATGGTTGGCCGCGAGTTGACCGAGCGTTATCCTGCGCGCAGTCCTTCGCCGGGCGAGGTGGTGCTTGAAGTGAAGAACCTGTCGGCCAAGGGACGGTTTGACAATGTCAGCTTTGCCGTCCGCGCCGGGGAAATTGTCGGTGTATCCGGTCTGATGGGGGCAGGGCGAACGGAAATCATGCGCGCAATCTTCGGGCTTGACCCGCTGGACAGCGGCGAGATTTATATGAGAGGCAAGAAGGTGGCGATCCGCAAGCCGACAGACGCCGTCAAGCATGGCATCGGGTTTATCACGGAGGACCGGAAGGACGAGGGTCTGGTGCTGGACTTCTCGGTTCGGGAGAATATGGCGCTGACGAATCTGTTCAGCTTCTCGCATAACGGGTTTATTTCCAGCAAAAAGGAACGGGATTTCGTCAATACCCTGGTCCAGCGGCTGCAGATCAAAACGCATACGACCGAAACGGCAGCCCGCAATCTGTCGGGGGGCAATCAGCAGAAGGTGGTCATTGCCAAATGGATCGGCATCGGACCGAGCCTGCTTATCCTCGATGAGCCGACCCGGGGTGTGGATATCGGAGCGAAGCGGGAAATTTACCAGCTGATGAACGAGCTCACTGAGCGCGGGGTGGCCATCATTATGGTCTCTTCGGAGCTGCCGGAGGTGCTTGGCATGAGCGACCGGATTCTGGTTGTGCACGAGGGCAAAATTACTGGAGAAGTGGACCGTTCGAATGCAACACAGGAGTTTATTATGACTCTAGCTACAGGAGGGCATTAACATGACGAGTATCAATGAAGCGAAAATGGAAAAAGGGTTCAAGGTCTCCGGCTTGACGCAAAAGCTTGGTCCGCTGCTCGGGCTGGTGCTGCTAATTGTCATCGTTTCGATCCTTAATCCGAGCTTTCTGGAACCGCTTAACATTCTGAACCTGCTGCGCCAGGTATCGATTAACGCCTTGATTGCGTTTGGCATGACCTTTGTTATTCTGACAGGCGGGATCGACCTGTCCGTCGGCTCGATCTTGGCCCTGTCCAGTGCGTTCGTGGCTAACATGATGCTGGCCGGCTTTGATCCGATTCTTGCGATCATTATCGGCTGATTGCTCGGGGGCGTCATGGGGATGGTCAACGGTCTTATGATTACGAAGGGCAAGATGGCCCCGTTCATTGCAACTTTGGCAACGATGACGATCTTTCGGGGATTGACGTTGGTATACACGAACGGAAATCCGATCACAGGCCTTGGCGACAGCATGGCTTTCCAGCTGTTCGGGCGCGGTTATCTGTTTGGCATTCCGGTGCCTGCCATTACGATGATGATTACGTTTGCGATTCTGTGGGTCATTTTGCATAAAACATCCTTCGGCCGCAAAACCTACGCGATTGGCGGCAATGAGAAGGCATCACTTGTATCCGGCATTAAAGTGTCGCGTGTCAAAATTATGATCTATTCTTTGGCGGGCATGCTGTCCGCGCTTGCAGGCGCTATTCTGACCTCGCGTCTGAATTCCGCGCAGCCGACGGCGGGCACTTCTTACGAGCTTGATGCCATCGCGGCGGTCGTTCTGGGAGGAACGAGCCTGACTGGCGGCCGCGGACGGATTGTCGGCACATTAATCGGTGTGCTTATTATCGGAACGCTAAATAACGGACTCAATTTGCTGGGTGTCAATTCCTTCTATCAAATGGTGGTCAAAGGTGTCGTGATCGCGATTGCCGTGTTGATCGACCGGAAGAAATCGGCCTAAGGAGGAGAATCAACGATGAAAAAAACAACATTGTTCCTGGTATCGCTTCTGCTCATCTTCACGACCGGCTGCTCCCTGGAGCCGCCGGAATGGGCAAAGCCGACCCGATCTGGAGACATTAAGGATATGAAAATCGGACTTTCCATCTCCACGCTGAACAACCCGTTCTTTGTATCGCTGAAGGACGGCGTGGTAGCTGAGGCAGCCAACCTGGGGATGGATGTGGTCGTGGTGGACGCGCAAAATGATTCCGCCAAACAAAGCAATGACGTCGACGACCTGATCCAACAAGGGGTAGACGTGCTGTTAATTAACCCTACCGACTCCTCGGCGATTTCCACAGTGGTACAGACTGCGAACAGTCTGGGCATTCCGGTTATTACGCTGGACCGTTCGGCTGAGCAGGGCGAGGTTGAAGCGCTGGTGGCCTCCGATAACGTGAAGGGCGGCCAGATGGCGGCGGAATATATTGTAGAGCAGCTTGGCGAAGGCGCTAAAGTGATTGAACTTGAAGGGGTGCCGGGTGCATCGGCAACCCGTGAGCGCGGTCAGGGCTTCCACGATGTGGCGGATGTGCAGCTGAATGTTGTTGCGAAGCAGGCAGCTGATTTTGACCGGACCAAAGGGCTGAACGTCATGGAGAACCTGCTGCAGGGCAACCCGGATGTGCAGGCAGTGTTCGCACATAATGATGAGATGGCCCTGGGTGCAATCGAAGCGATCCAAAGCTCCGGCAAGGACATTATGGTCATCGGCTTTGACGGCAATGATGATGCCCTGAAATCGATTGAGGCGGGCAGATTGACCGCAACGGTGGCCCAGCAGCCGGATCTGATCGGTCAGTTGGCCGTTCAGGCAGCGAGCGATGTGCTGCAGGGCAACGAGGTAGAGCAGAACATTCCGGCTCCGCTGAAGCTGGTTGTGAAGGAGTAATCTGCGAAAAGACAATATTTTGACCATTAGAGATGGATAGGAGTATCTATAGAACAGCGGCGTCCCCAAGGCAGCAGGTCTTGGCGGGGCTGCTGTTTTTGTTTTGTAAACAAACATGAGATAGAGACTATCGGATCATATTTTAATAGGGATTTTATACCAATATATTGTAATATGTGATAAAATGACTACAAATTCTCTTGCATAATTCTATTTGTTTTCGAAGGGTGGATGTGAGAGAAGTCGTGCATGTCCCTAAGCAAGGGCGTAGGAAGGAGATTCATCATACATAAAGCAGTTCCTTAGTTGTGAGAGGTGAGGAGGTAGAGAGGAAGAGGGATAATGTGGGCGAGATGGGCATGGGATTCGGCTCATTTCAATGATCGATTACGAGCTTTCCAGAACAGGGAGAAGGAGCGAGTACATTTTGACCAGAGTAAACGTTCGTCATTCACTGCGCAAGCATATCATTTCTGCATTGGCAATTTTGCTGTCCGTATGCGGAGTCGTGGATGTTCAGCCTGCATCGGCAGCATCCTCGTTTAAGGATGTTCCTGCAGATCATTGGGCGAGAAGTGCGATAGAATCTGCTGTTCATAAAGGTTATTTCAAGGGCTATTCCGACGGGACCTTTCGTCCGAATGCCAACATCACCCGGGCGGAATTTGCTGCGTTAATGGCCAGAGTGTCCAATAATGAAATGGAGGGCGGACAAGGAACCTTCTCGGATATTCAAGGTCACTGGGCTCAATCCGCAATCGCTCAGGCGATAGGGATGGGATTTATATCGGCTCAGGATTATCCGAACGGATTCAAGCCGGGAACGGCTTTGACCCGGAGAGAAATGGCGAAGTGGATGGCTTCGGGGCTAGCGGCGAAGCATGAAGACTTCAAACAAGCTGTTAGCGACACCAAGGATACGCTCGTTCCGGTGGCCGAGTATTACAAGGGCGGGCTGAATAAAGCCGATTATCCGTATGTGGCGGTGGCACTTGGAACTGGACTGATGTCCGGCTATCCGGACGGATCGTTTGGTCCGGGGAAGACAACAACCCGCGCTGAAGTCGCCGTAATTCTGGCAAGATACGTAAACGTGCAGGATAAGGATCCGGAAGAGTTCCAGGATTTGAGAGAAATGCGCGAGGTCGGACTGACTGGGACGAATTTGACGACGGCGACGCCATATAGATTTCGTAAATTTTCAGGAACTGATAAGGAGACAAGCTTTGACCGCATTAAAGATAAGCCTTACAAAATGATGTACAACCGAGGCATGATGACGATTCATAGGATGATTGTGGTTGATGCTGATACGTCGAAAAATCCGAAAAATTTGTACGGGAAAATGTTCGTGGATGAAAAATTCAATTGGCCAATATTTGATGATGCTTATAATGTTTTCCTTGAGACTACAGTAGTTCCAAATGATAACACATCTTTATCCAATGCGGCTTTTCCTACTTCCACGTTGTACAACTTTACCCAAGGAAGAGGGTTTGAAAGTAGAGCTATTTCTAAATACGGTCTCACCGTACTGCCTAGAGTTGACGATTTCTTAACCACCGGTTTCTTCAAAAAGGATATTCCACGCCGTTTCTGGATGCATAGATATCTGGGGGATAGTGGTGGGGAAATGGGTAGCGGCAATACATTGGTTATGTTCGGACCTCCTTATAAACCAGAATAACAAGGAAGTGTAAGATGAAGAAGATTAACTATCTTATCATCTCTCTTTTAATGAGTTGCTTAACCGTTTCTATCCTTGGGATTCATTCAGTCAGTGCTGCACCAGATAATGGTCTAGTCGTTGATGTCAGCCCTGATGAACCTAAAGATATCGGGCCGCCAACGTACACACCGGACGCTTCCAAAGGGCCTACAGCTTACCAAAAGAGAATTCGAACAGTTCAAGGTCAGCGTGAATCTAATCCGGGGGTGTATTGGTTTCAAATTGCGGATGGTCGCTTTGCAGCGGAAAGCTACCGAGCTCCAGGTGGGTTTGTCTACGTGGCGAACATCGGCACAGCTTCCAACGGATATCCAGCCATTGGTGAGGTAAGGGATAAAATTGAGATGAAAAGTAATCCGATATATCAGCCGCATGGGTATGTCGATTACAGTGGCCTTCCTGTACCCAAAAGCAGTTTAACTAACGAAAGGCTTACCAGGGTCGAAACCGTGCCGCTACGCCAAGGTGTGGAATCAAACATCACAAAGCTTGAAATCACGGATCTGAAAACAGCAGTACTAATTACATCGCAAACCGGTAAAGTGGGCCCATCAAGTTCTGATTTATATCAGGAGTTCAGGTATGAAGACACCGGGGAACGTCCATGGAATGACGCCTGCAGTTGCTTTCTACCGTGGACCGTGAAGAAATTCGGATTCTACACACCGTTGAATCTCTTCTGGCTTGCTGATGAAGTAGAACAGAAACGAATCGAAGTCAAAGGGAAGACAAGCTTGGCAGTGGGAGAGGAAACAGATTTGCAGGCACTGGTTTCAACCATAGCTCCTGGAGAGACAGATTATAAAAATCCTGTGAACGTTGCTTCAAGGGATCAAACGACCTGGAGTTCAGACAAATCCTCCGTGGTCAGTCTGGTCAATGACAGCGGCAGGGTCAAGGCCAATAGCCCGGGCACAGCTAAGATCACAGCTGTATGGAAGAGTGACGAGAACAACGGTTATATTCTGACCGCATCAATCACGATCACAGTTGGCGGAGCGCCTACACCAGACCCGGATCCGCCAACAGCGGCATGTACACCACCATCACCTGGCACGAAGATCAACGGCCGCTACATGGATCCAGTCGTCACAGCGAAAATATT